>JAODBH010000081.1 GCA_025463865.1 Actinomycetes bacterium
GCCAAGGGCAAGCCCGACACCGACAACGTGCAGCAGGGCAACCAGACCACCCCCGACACGGTCGGAACCACCGGTCCCTGACCCCACGACGACCTCGGGGCCGGGAGCAGTGAGACTGCTGCTCCCGGCCCGCGGCCGTCATGGGTCGGGCGCGTCCTGGGTCCCGGAGCGCCTGCGCCGGACGATCTGGTGCGCGGCCTCGTACGCGGTGAACGCGGACGCCACCGTCGGCAGGACGATCCACTCGAGCTGGTCGGGCTGCCAGACCGTGAACGCAACGCACGCAGCAAGGCCGGCCAACCCACCGGCGAGCTGCTTCGCCTCCCGGTTCATCGCCGAGACGTCCGCGGTCAGTTCCGGCACGGTCGGCTCGACAAGTCCTGCCCGTTCGGCTGCACGGCTCTCATCGACACCTCTCACGTCAGACGGTCACGTCAACGTGACGCGTCCCACGTGAGAGACCAGTGATAACGGCGTTCATGGACCGCCGATCGCAGGTCCATGAACCCTCGTCGGTCTGCACTCACCGGCCTATGGTGCCCGTACGAAGCTGCCCGATCGAGGAGAGCCGGCCATGAACAAGGGTGGATGGAGCTGGAAGCGTCAGCTCGGGATCAGCGGGGCGAAGCGCAAGATCTCCCGGGCTACGGGAATCCCCCTCACCCGATCGGGCCGCCAGCGCAAGCTCGGAAAGCTCTTCGGCATGCGATAGCGGGCGCTTCTTCGAGCGTCGACTGACCCACGAACTACCGGGTCAGCCCCCCGGGGACGGCGCGGCTCCGGCCTGGACCCTGGCCGTGGCCTCGAGGGCCATGATGATCGACTCCGGGTCCCGAGGCCCTTCGTAACGGATCGAGTTCACGAAGAACGTCGGCGTGCCGTTGACCCCGCTCCGAGCCCCCGTGGCGAGGTCCTCCCGGATCTTGGGGATGAACCGGTGCTCGACGAGATCCCCGACGAAACGACGGGGATCGAGGCCGAGTCGCATCGCGTGGTACACGAGCGACTCGTCGTCGAGCTGGTCCTGATGCTCGAACAGCCACGCGTGCATCGCCCAGAACTTCCCCTGCGCGCCGGCCGCCTCCGCAGCTTCCGCCGCGTGCAATGCATGCGGATGGGCGCTGACGATCGGGAAGTGCCGGTACGCGCAGCACAGCTCCTGGTCGAGGCGCCGCGTCACCTCCTCCACCACCGGCTGCGCGGCCCGACAGAACGGGCATTCGTAGTCGCCGTACTCCACCAGCTGGAGCCGGGCGCCGAGCGACCCGGAGAAGTGGTCCCGCTCGCTCACGGGTGCGGTGAGCACGTGGGTCGAAGTTGGAATCGCCATGCTGGGTCCCTTCGTATCGGATCGTCAGCGCCCGCTCGACGCGGTCGTCCCTTCCAGTGCTCGGAGGATGCCGTCGGCTCCGGGGTTCTCGTCGAGCTCCACGACCTCACGCCACTCGATGACCCCGGTCGGGTCGATCAGGAACAACGCGCGACCGCTGCAGCCGTCGTGCTCCCGGTACACGTCGTACTGACGCGAGACCGCGCCCTTCGGCTCGAAGTCCGACAGCAGGGGAAACGACAGCCCGCGATTCTCGGCGAACGCCTTGTGGCACCACACCCCGTCGACCGAGATGCCGACGAGCTGGGCGCCGTAGGTGTCGAACTCCGAACGGATGGTCTCGTACAGCGAGAGCTGATCGCTGCAAACCGGGCTCCAGTCGGCCGGATAGAAGACCAGGACGACGGGACGGCCCCGCAGCTCCGACAAGGCCAACGTCGAGTCGGGACCCGACGGCAGCCTGAAGTCGGATGCGAGCTCCGCGTTCATTGAACCTCGACGTGGCGGAGCTTCTCCCCCGAGTGCTTCGCCACCCGGATCGTCAGCACGCCGGAGTCGAACGTCGCGCTCACCGAGTTCTCGTCGACCTCGGTCGGAAGGATCAGCTCGTAGCGGAACCGGCCCACGTTCCGGACGCGACGGCGGAGCACGCCCGCCCGCTCCTTCTCCTTGCGCTCACCGGTGATGGTGAGCCGCCGGCCCGACACCGCGACGTCGATGTCCTTCTTGCCCACGCCCGGGAGCTCGACCTCGATGATGAACGCGTCCTCGGTCTCCTCCACGTCGGCCGCGGGGATGAACGCACCCTCCAAGGCCGCCGGCTCCTCGCCCAACCCCTCGAACAGGCGGTTCATCAGGGCGTTCATGCTCTGCAGGTCGGGGCTCGGGTCCCATCGCATGGTCTGCTGCCGGTTGTTCGGACGCCGCATCACGCTGGTCATGGTGGATCCCTCTCGATCGGTATCGGTCGACCCAGCCTGCGACCGCCGAGGACCTGACGCATCCCGTGATCGCGTGGTCTCGCCGACGGCCGTCCGAAGACCACGCGTTCACGGGGTGATCGCAACCCGACCCGATGCCACGCTCGTTTCGTGACCGACTTCGAACCAGAAGACCTGACCGAGATCGTCCTCGCGACCCGGCGCAGCCGCGCCAGCGTGGCCACCCTGCTGGCCGATCTCGATGCCATGCAGGCCGCTGCCCTCGAGCCGGGCGGCGCCGCCCACGACGACCGGGCGCTCACGCTTCCGCTCCTCGGATGGTGCGCCGAGCTGCTGCGGACCCGGGACCACGAGGTCGCGCAGGCCCTGGCTGCGTTCGAGGCCGCGCGCTGGTCGACCAATCCCGCGGCGTGATCGTCGCGATCCCTGCATCTGAACGCTGATCGAGAGGAACGCACGATGGCGAAGGCAGTCGGTATCGACCTCGGCACCACCAACTCGGTGATCGCGGCCGTCGAGGGTGGCAAGCCAACCGTGATCCCCAACGCCGAGGGGCAACGCACGACCCCATCGGTGGTCGCGTTCACCGAAGAGGGCGAGCGGCTCGTCGGCCAGGTGGCACGCCGCCAGGCGATCCTCAACCCCAAGGGCACGATCTACTCCGCGAAGCGCTTCATCGGGCGTCGTCACGACGAGGTGAAGAACGAGATCGAGACCGTCACCTTCGACGTGGTCGAGGGTCCGGACGGCATGGTCCGGTTCGACGTCCGCGGGAAGCTCTACGCGCCGGAGGAGATCTCCGCGATGATCCTCCGCAAGCTGGCGGAGGACGGGTCGAAGTTCCTCGGCGAGAAGGTCACCGAGGCCGTCATCACCGTGCCGGCGTACTTCAACGACGCGCAGCGCCAGGCCACGAAGGACGCGGGCCGGATCGCCGGGCTCGACGTCCTACGGATCATCAACGAGCCCACCGCGGCCGCGCTCGCCTACGGGCTCGACAAGAAGTCGAGCGAGACCGTCCTCGTCTTCGACCTCGGCGGCGGAACGTTCGACGTGAGCATCCTCGACGTCGGCGAAGGCGTGGTCGAGGTCCGCGCCACCGCGGGCGACACCCACCTCGGGGGGGACGACTTCGACCGCCGGATCGTCGACTACCTCGCCGACGAGTTCAAGCGGGAGAACGGCATCGACCTGCGCCAGGACGCGCAGGCGCTGCAACGCCTCTACGAGGCGGCCGAGAAGGCCAAGATCGAACTGTCGTCGGTCACCCAGACGCAGGTGAACCTCCCGTTCATCACCGCCGACGCCAACGGCCCGAAGCACCTGGTGACCACGATCACCCGCGCAAAGTTCGACGAGATCACCTCCGACCTCGTGGAGCGCTGCCTCGGCCCGGTCCAGCAGGCGATCGCCGACGCCAAGGTCACGACGAACGACATCGACGAGGTCATCCTCGTCGGCGGCTCCACCCGCATCCCGGCGGTGCAGAAGCTCGTCCGGCGCCTGACGGGCGGCAAGGACCCCAACATGACGGTGAACCCCGACGAGGTGGTCGCCATCGGTGCGGCGATCCAGGCGGGAATCATCAAGGGCGAGGTCAAGGACGTCCTGCTCCTCGACGTCACGCCGCTCTCGCTCGGCATCGAGACCATGGGCGGCGTGATGACCAAGGTCATCGACCGCAACACGACGATCCCGGCCCGGCGGCAGGAGTCGTTCAGCACCGCGGACGACAACCAGTCGGCGGTCGACGTGGTCGTGCTCCAAGGGGAGCGCCAGCGCGCCGAGGACAACCGCGCCCTGGGCCGGTTCCGGCTCGAAGGCATCCGGCCGGCACCGCGCGGCACGCCGCAGATCGAGGTCTCGTACGAGATCGACGCCAACGGCATCCTCAACGTGTCGGCGAAGGACAAGGACACCGGCGCGCAACAGAGCATCACCATCAGTGAGAGCTCGAACCTCGACCAGGCCGACATCGAGCGCATGGTCGCCGACGCGGAGCGCAACCGGGACGAAGACGCCCGGTTGCGGCAGGACGTCGACGCCCGCAACGAGCTCGACGCGACGGCGTACCAGGTGGAACGCCGGCTCCAGGAGCTCGGAGACGCGGTGCCCGCCAACGAGAGGGCACGGGCCGAGATGCTGACCGCCGACGCCCGCAAGGCGGTCGAGGACCGCGCACCGATCGACCGGGTCCGGGAGCTCACCGCCGAGCTCCAGCAGGTGTACCACTCGATCAGCGCCGCGGGCTCCAGCGGTGCGGGGAGCGATGGCGGAGGCTCCGGCGCCGGTTCCGCGCCACCACCGGACGCGCCTTCGGACGAGGACGACGTCATCGACGCGGACTTCACGGTCAGCTGAGTCACGGTGGCTCAGGACCGTACGGCGGCGGCGACCGATGACGAAGCCTCCGGTCGACCCCCGGCTACTGATGCGGGGCCGACCGACGCCGAGACCGTTTCCGACGCTGAACCCGAAGAAGACCGGAACGGGGACAGCGACGGGCAACCGATCGCCTCCGAGTTGGAGGAGATGAACGGCCAGCTCCGCCGTGCGCTGGCCGACCTCGACAACGTGCGGAAGCGGTTCACCCGTGAAGTCGAGCGTGAGCGGACCTCGGAGCGGGAGCACGTGGTGCAGGAGTGGCTCCCGGTGGTCGACAACCTGTCGCTCGCCTTGGAGCACGCTCCCGCTACCGGCGACCCGGTGACCGAGGGTGTTCGTGTGGTGCTCGACCAAGCCCTCGGGGTACTCGCCCGTCTCGGGTTCCCACGCTTCCTCGACATCGGTGAACGCTTCGACCCCCGCCGCCACGAGGCGATCGGCTCGGTCGACGCCGACGCGCCACCTGGCACGGTCGTCGCCACCCTGCGTCCCGGTTACGGGACCGGGCAATCGGTCCTCCGTCCCGCGTCCGTGGTCGTCTCGAAGGGCGGGTGATGGCGGATAGACGTGACTTCTACGAGGTCCTCGGCGTGCCCCGGACCGCGAGCGCGGAGGAGATCCAGCGCGCGTACCGACAGCTCGCCCGTACCTACCACCCGGACGTCAACAAGGACCCGGGAGCGGAGGACACGTTCAAAGACGCCTCCGAGGCGTACGACGTGCTGTCGGATCCCGAAACCCGTCGGAAGTACGACGCGTTCGGACCCGACTTCCGCCAGGTGCCCGACGGTGTCGACCCCGAGGACTGGGCCCGGGCGCGCGCCGGTTCAGCTGCGGGAGCACGCGGCGCGGCCGGTCGTGGTGGCGGACGGGGCGGGTTCCGCACCGGTGGTGGAGGTGGTGCCGGCAGCGGCGGTTACGCGACCTTCGGCACCGACGACATCGACCTCGACGACATCTTCGGCAGCTTCTTCGGCGGCGGCCAGCGCGGCGGGCGGCGCGGCTGGGGCCCGATCCAGGGCGCCGACCAGGAAGCCGAGCTCACGCTCACGGTCACCGAGGCGTTCCGCGGCGGGAAGCGCACGATCACCCTCGACGGACCTGGTGGCGCGCGTCGTTACGAGGTCAACATCCCGCCCGGCGTCGTCGACGGCCAACGCATCCGCCTCGCCGGGCAGGGGGGCCAGGGCAGCGACGGCGCCGCGGCCGGCGACCTGTATCTGGTCGTGCGGCTCGCGCCCGACAAGAAGTTCCGGCTCGAGGGCAGGAACCTCTTCACCGAGCTGAAGCTGGCTCCGTGGGAGGCCGCGCTCGGCACCACGGTCCCCGTCGACACACCCGACGGCGAGGCCAAGGTGACGGTTCCTCCCGGTACCTCGAGCGGCAAGCGGCTCCGGCTGCGGGGCCGCGGCATGCCGAACCCGGGCGGGCGGCGCGGCGACCTCTACGCCGAGGTTCGCATCATGGTTCCCCCGAAGCCCACCGACGAGGAGCGCAGGCTCTTCTCCGAGCTCGCGCGTGTCACCACCTTCGACGCCAGGAAGGCCCGATGACCGTCGCCCGGGCCTACCCGCAGCTTCTCGACCTCGAGACGTTCTCGCGCCGCATCTCGATGCACCCCGATCTCGTCCGCCGCCTCGTGGCCCTCGGGCTCCTGGAGGCGCAGCGGGACGCGGCAGGCGAGTTGTGCTTCCCCCCCTCACAGCTCGCCGCCGCGTCCCGCATCCAACGCCTACGGGCTGGTTTCAACATGAACTACGCCGCGGTAGGCCTGGTCATGGACCTGCTCGACCGCATCGACGTGCTGGAAAGGGCAGTGCGAAGGCGTGAGTCCTACGCGAGGAGACGACCGTGGAATCCGACCGCTTGACCCAGAAGTCCCAGGAAGCCCTGCACGACGCGCAGACGAAGGCGCTGCGCTTCGGGCACACCGAGGTCGACGGCGAACATCTGTTGCTCGCGCTCCTCGACCAGCCCGACGGGTTGATCCCGCGTCTCGTGTCCCGGGCGGGCGCAGATCCCGATCTCATCCGCTCCGAGGTCGAGGCCGAGCTGGCCAAGCGGCCCCGGGTCGGCGGGCCCGGCGCGGCACCGGGGCAGGTCTTCGTCACGCAGCGGTTGTCGCGTCTTCTCGACGCCGCGGAGCGCGAGGCGAAGCGCCTGAAGGACGAGTACGTCTCGGTCGAGCACCTCATGCTCGCCATCCTCGAGGAAGGGCAGACGGGCGCGGCCGGTCGGATCCTGCAGCAGAACGGGCTCACGCGTGAGCGCTTCCTCGACGCCCTCACCTCGGTCCGGGGAAACCAGCGGGTGAACTCGGCGACGCCCGAAGCGGCGTATGAGGCGCTCGACAAGTATGGGCGGGACCTCGTCGCCGAGGCGCGCGCCGGAAGGCTCGACCCGGTCATCGGACGGGATTCGGAGATCCGGAGGGCGATCCAGATCCTCTCCCGAAAGACCAAGAACAACCCCGTGCTCATCGGTGATCCGGGCGTCGGCAAGACCGCGATCGTCGAAGGACTCGCGCAACGGATCATGAACGGCGACGTTCCCGAGGGCCTGCGGGACAAGACCGTGTTCGCGCTCGACATGGGTGCTCTGATCGCGGGAGCCAAGTACCGCGGCGAGTTCGAGGAGCGCCTGAAGGCGGTGCTGAACGAGGTCAAGGCGGCCGAGGGCCGGATCCTCCTGTTCATCGACGAGCTGCACACCGTGGTCGGCGCGGGCGCGGCCGAAGGCGCGATGGATGCCGGCAACATGCTCAAGCCGATGCTGGCCCGCGGCGAGCTCCACCTGATCGGCGCGACCACGCTCGACGAGTACCGCAAGCACATCGAGAAGGACGCCGCCCTCGAACGGCGGTTCCAGCCCGTCTTCGTCGACGAGCCCTCGGTCGAGGACACGATCTCGATCCTCCGTGGGATCAGGGAGCGGCTCGAGGTGTTCCACGGCGTCGGCATCCAGGACCGCGCGCTCGTCGCCGCGGCCGTGCTGAGCCACCGGTACATCACCGACCGGTTCCTCCCCGACAAGGCGATCGACCTCGTGGACGAAGGCTGCGCGATGTTGCGCACCGAGATCGACTCGATGCCCGCCGAGC
The DNA here is from genome assembly GCA_025463865.1 of Actinomycetes bacterium. Taxonomy (GTDB): domain Bacteria; phylum Actinomycetota; class Acidimicrobiia; order IMCC26256; family Chersky-534; genus Chersky-534. Next base: position 7,757 of record JAODBH010000081.1, read on the forward strand.
TCGACGAGCTCACGCGCCGTGTGACCCGGTTGGAGATCGAGCAGGCCGCGTTGGAGAAGGAGACCGACCCCGCGAGCAAGAAGCGGCTGCAGGACCTCTCCCGCGAGCTCGCCGACCTCCGGGCCGAGGCCGACGCGATGCGCGCCCAGTGGGAAGCCGAGCGCCAGGCCCTGCGGCGGGTCCAGCAACTCCGCGAGGAGATCGAACAGGTCCGGCGCGACGCCGATGCGGCGGAGCGCGCCTACGACCTCAATCGCGCGGCCGAGCTGCGCCACGGCCTGCTGCCCGATCTGGAGCGCCGCCTCCGGGCGGAGGAGGAGCGGCTCGAGCAGAAGCACGGTGACCGGCGGCTGCTGCGCGAGGTCGTGACGGAAGAGGAGATCTCCGACATCGTCGCCCGCTGGACCGGCATCCCGGTCAGCCGGCTGCGCGAGAGCGAGCGCGAGAAGGTCCTCCGCCTGCCCGAGGTCCTGCACCAGCGGGTCGTCGGTCAGGACGAGGCCGTGGAGCTCGTGGCCGACTCGATCGTCCGCGCCCGGTCCGGGATCAAGGACCCGCGCCGACCGATCGGGTCGTTCCTCTTCCTCGGCCCCACCGGCGTCGGGAAGACCGAGCTCGCCAGGACGCTGGCTGCAGCGCTCTTCGACAGCGAGGACAACATCATTCGCATCGACATGAGCGAGTACCAGGAGCGGCACACGGTGAGTCGGCTGGTCGGCGCGCCTCCCGGATACGTCGGCTACGAGGAAGGCGGCCAGCTCACCGAGGCCGTGCGCCGCAAGCCGTATTCCGTGGTCCTGTTCGACGAGATCGAGAAGGCGCACAGCGACGTCTTCAACACGCTGTTGCAGGTCCTCGACGACGGCCGCCTCACCGACGCGCAGGGCCGGACCGTGAACATGCGCGACACCGTGATCATCATGACGTCGAACATCGGATCGACGTATCTCATCGAGGGCGTGACGCCGACCGGTGAGATCAAGCCCGACGCGCGGGCGATGGTGATGGCCGAGTTGCGGCAGCACTTCCGGCCCGAGTTCCTGAACCGCCTCGACGACATCGTGATGTTCAAGGCCCTCACCGAGCACGAGATCGAGCAGATCGTGGAGCTCATGCTGGAGGACCTGCGCAAGCGGCTGGCGGAGCGACGCATGACGCTGACGGTCACCGAGGAGGCCCGGCGGTTCATCGCGGAGCAGGGTTACGACGCGGTGTACGGCGCGCGTCCGCTGCGCCGGTTCATCGCCCACGAGATCGAGACCCGCATCGGCCGGGCCCTCCTCGGCGGCGACATCGTCGAAGGGGCCCAGATCCATATCGGGCTGCGCGAAGGCGAGCTCGTGGTGGAGCACACGAACCCCGCATCGGAGGAAGCGGCCGCATGAGCACGTCCGCTGCGATCGTCACCTGCAAGGTGTGCGGCAGGAAGAACCGCGTGCCGGCTGCGGCGAGCGGTGTGCCGCACTGCTCGAACTGCCATGCAGCCCTGCCCTGGCTCGCCGAAGCCGACGACCCGAGCTACCGGGAGGTCGTCGAAGCGTCGCGCCTTCCGGTCCTGCTGGACCTCTGGGCTCCCTGGTGCGGGCCGTGCCGCATGGTGAGCCCATTGGTCGAGAAGCTGGGAGCCGACTTCGCGGGCAAGGTGAAGGTCGTGAAGGTGAACGTCGACGAGGCGCCGGGCATCGCGGCCCGCTTCGAGGTGCAGGGGATCCCGACGTTGGTGGTGCTGCACCACGGGCAGGTCGTCGAACGTCAGACCGGCGCGGCCCCCGAGCCGGTGCTGCGTTCGTGGCTCGAGCGGGCCCTCCAGACGATCACGGTGCAGGAGAGCTCAGCCTGACGGTGCCGTCCCGCGTGGTGGCGTCGTGTTCGATCACCAGACGGGTCAACTCCACGCGGGATCGGATCCCGAGCTTCCGGTATATCTGACGCAAGTGGAAGTCGACGGTGTGCCGGGAGAGGAACATTCTGCGGGCGACCCGAACGTTGGTGAGCCCTTCTGCGACATTGAGGGCGACCTCGTGCTCCGTGCCGGTGAGGCTCGTCCATCCCCAACGGGGCCGCGCCTTGTGCGGCGTACGCCTCACGGGGGTCAGGTCCCGCGCCCGGGCACGCACCCGTTCGGCGTCGCGGACCGCGCCCGACCCGTCGTAGGCGCGGGCCGCGCGCGCGAACGCAGTACCGGCATCCGCGGTACGTCGACGTTCGGCCAGGATGACCCCCGCGTCCTCCGCGGCGGAGGCGCGTTGCCACCCGTGCACACCCGTCGCGGCGGCTCTCGACAGCAGCTCGGGATCCCGCTCGAAGAGACCGCGCGCGTGCAGAGCCGCGGCCACGACCGCCGGCTGTCCGGGACTGTGAGCAGCCGCAACCTCGCTGCGCACGACGATTCCTTCCGCTTGCAGCGGCGCGTTCGCAGCCAACGCGGTGCGGACGCACCAGCCGGCATCGACCGCGAGGTCGACGACCAGCCAGTCGCGCGGACGCTCGCCGGAGTCGGACGGTGTCAGCGCGCGGAGCGCACCCGCCGGATCGCCGCGTGCCGCCGCGAGCCGCGCCCGAGCCCGCATGTAGCTGACCGGGTATTGCGGCGGGTTCGAAGGCAGATGGGATGCAGCCCGGTCGAGGCGCTCCGCCGCTTCGACCACGTCGCCGCGCTGCAGCGCGATCAGCGCGCGGACACAGTCGGTCACGAGCACGAAGAACTCGTTCCCGAGCCCCGACGCGATGATCCGGCCGAGCTCCGCGTGCACCACTGCGCCGTCGAGGTTCCCACGCGCGAGGAGCAGGCGCGCCCGGGCGATGTCTGGCGCCGCCGCCCACATCCCGTCGCCGGTGAGCTCGACCTCCACCTCCGATTGGACGATCAGACGCTCCGCCTCGTCGAAGTCGCCGACGGAGGTCAGCATCGCAGCGAGCCCCATACGGGCGAAGATGTTCCTGCCGTCGCGCGACGGCGTGTTGATCGACCAGGTGATCCCGCGGAGCATCTCCAGCGCTTCGGACACCCGGCCCTCGTCACGCGCGGCGAACGCCATCGTCGTCCGCGCGCCGATCAGGTCGGTCTCGTTGTACGCGTGCGACTCGTCGCCGGCCAGCATCTCGGTGGCGCGGCTTCGCGCGTGGAACGTGTCCCGGCCGTTGACCATCCCGATCATCGAGATCATCTCGGCCGACTGGTACAGCTGGGCCGGGAGGCCCGCGCGTCCCAGCACCGACCCCGCCCGTTCCACCGCCTCCTCGAATTCGCAGTGCACGAAGTCACGCCGGGCGGCTGCGATCTCGTCGAGCGCGTCGATGACCTCCGCGGTGGAGGCCATGCCGTCCGGTTCGGCCAAACCGCTTCGTTGTGGCCGCGATGCACCGAGGCTTCGGAGTTGCGGGGCAGGGGTCAAGGCCATCGACCTCCCTGTGAGAATCCTCAGGAGCTCGAACCCGCGTCTTGAGTTCTGAAAGCTGCCATGAGACTGCCGCCCATCTGCGGTCGCGTCAATGTCACTACGGAACGCGTCCGGTGAACACGAACCGTGAACGTCGGTGAGCTCTTGATTTTTCGGGTCGGGCGTCTACGCGTCCGATCGCAGCAGATACGCGCCGGACGGGGTGAGTCCCCCACTGCTGACGACCGCGACCCGCGCGTTCGCGACCTGGCGCTCGCCGCCGTCGCCGCGGAGCTGGGTGACGGCCTCGTGGACGAGGCCCATCCCGTGGGTGCGACCGGCGGAGAGCTGCCCGCCGTGGGTGTTGAGCGCGACATTGCCGCCGTCACGCGCGATGTTGCGGCCGCCCTCGAGGAAGTCCTTCGCCTCGCCGATGCCGCAGAACCCGAGCCCCTCCAACCACGACACGCAGTTGAACGAGAAGCCGTCGTAGAGCTCGGCCACCTGCACGTCGTCCGGACGCAAGGACGTGCGGGTCCAGAGGTGCGCGGCGGGGCCGAGGACCTGGGGCTCGTGCGTGAGCGTCGACTGCTCCCACGCGATGCGCTCGGTCATCTGGGTACCGACCGCCTCGAGGTAGATCGGCTTCTGGCGCAGGTCGCCTGCCGTCTCACGGGCCGAGACCACGACCGCGATGGCACCGTCCATCGGCACGTCGCAGTCGTAGAGGCCGAACGGATCGCTGATCATGCGGGCCGAGAGGTAGTCGTCCATCGACATCGGATCGCGGTAGATCGCCTTGGGGTTCAGCATCGCGTTGGCCCGTTGGTTGAGCGCGACCCAGCCCAACGTCTCGCGGGTCGTGCCGTACTTCTTGAAGTGGTGCGACGCATAGAGCGCGAGGTTGTTGGCCGCCGACGACACCCCGAACGGACCGCTGTAGCTGTTGTAGCCACCGACCCGGCGGCGCGGCGGCGGACCCGACGCAGCCGGAGCCGACGGATCGGCGTTCGCGAACGCCTGCTCGGCCGCGGCCCGTTGCTGAGCGGCGAACGTCGCTTCCCACACGGTGCGGAAGCAGACGACGTGGCGCACGAGACCCGCGGCGACGGCCATGGCGGCGGAGATGACCGACCCCGACGGGCCGAACGTCTCCATACCGCCCGTGTACCAGACGGGGCGGATCCCGAGCGCGTCCTCGACCGCGCTCACGCCGCCTTCGGCCATTCCGGGGAGGTCGGCGCCGGGATAGGTCGAGAGCCCGTCGATGTCGGAGAGCTCGAGGCCCGCGTCGGCGACCGCTTCCTTGATCGCCTCGACGGTCAACGCGATCGCGGGGCGCATCAGCCGACGACCCACCTGCGACATGCCGATGCCGGTGATGACGGCTCGGTCCTCGAACTTGTCGGTGCGGACCATCGGGTTGATGTGGTCGAGGTGGTCCTCGGGCCCGATCTCGTCGGCGGGCAGCTCGTCGACCTCGCCCCCGTCGAGCTCGAAGTACGGCACCCAAACATCGGCGTCGTGCTCGAAGCGGACCTTGACCCGCGCCCCGACCTCGACGAGCTCAGGGGCGACGTCGACCACGTTGGAGATGAGCCGGACGCGCGGGTCCTCCTCGATCGCGATCAGCGCGATCGAGTGCGGCGGCGGGAACGCCGGGTCCCACGCGTGCCGGTTGACGGTCGCGCCCACGACGATCCCGCGGCCCGAGACGTCCTTGATGCCGATGTCGTCGGAGCGGCAGTACCGGCAGACGGGTACGGGCGGGTGCAGCAGCGCGTCGCAGTGGTTGCAGTGACGGAACCGCAGGACCCCGTCTTCGCCCGCGGTCCAGAAGAAGGCGTTGTCGGTGGTGACGACGGGGAGGGGACGCAGGTTGGTGGCGCTCACGCGACGACGCCGCGGATCTTCAGGTCGATCAGCGCGTCGTCGTCGACACCGAGCTCGCCCTGCAGGATCGCGTCGCCGTGCTCGTTGAACTCGGGCGACCGCAGCGCGGGCCCGGCCTGGTTGTCGAACTGGATCGGCGGGGTGACCAGCCGGAACGGGATGCCCTCGGCGGTCGCGGTCTCGCCGATGAAGCCGTTGGCGATGACCATCGGATCTTCCGCGATGTCGACCGTGTTCTGCACCGGCGCCCACTGGCCCTTGATCCCGGTGAGGCGCTTCTTCCAGGTGTCGAACGTCTCGGAGAGGAAGGCCTCCTGCACCAGGTCGGCCGCCGCTCCCCCGTTGGACAGCAGGAGCTCACTGCTCGCGAACCGCGGGTCGTCGATCCATTCGGGGTGGCCCAGCACGGTCGACGCCTCGGGCCAGTAGTGGAACCCCTGGAGCATGCAGAGCGAGATCCACCGGTCGTCGGAGGTTCGGTACATGCCGACGAGGGGGTTGCGGACGTTGCCGGGAGTGGGGTTCGCGTACGCCTGTCCCATCTGCAGCGAGAGCCCGATGCCGGCGCCGATCGACCACATGCCGGACGCCAGCAGTGAGGTGTCGACGAAGGTGGCCTCACCCGTGCGCTCGCGGTGGAGCAGGGCGGTCGAGATGCCACCCGCGATGAACATCGCACCGATCGAGTCGCCGAAGGCCGGGACCGACTGGCCGAGGATGTGCCCGAGCTCCGGCGGAGTGTTCGCGGCTGCGACACCCGAGCGGGCCCAGAAGCCGAGCGAGTCGTAACCGCCGGCGTCGACGTCGGGACCGCGACTGCCGTAGCCACTGCCCTGGACGTAGACGATGTCGGGGTTGTGGGCCCGGATCTCGTCGGGCGTGATGTGGAGCTTGGCCTGCACGGCGGGGAGCTTGTTGGTGAGGAAGACGTCCGAGGTCTCGACGAGCTTGTAGAGCAGCTCGAGCCCGGCGGGGTCGGAGAGGTCGAGACCGAGGCTCCGCTTCCCGCGGTTGGCGTGCTCCATGAGGATGTGGACGCCGCCACTGCCGACGTTGATCCCACCGCTGCTGCCGATGCCGCGCATGGCGTCGCCGCGCTCGGGGTGCTCGATCTTGATCACATCCGCACCCCAGCTCGCAAGGACCGCGCCGGCGAGCGGCACGAACGTGTGCTCGGCCACCTCCAGCACGCGGATGCCGTCCATCACGTTCGTCATGTCAGATCTCCCGGTCGTGTCGTCGCGGGCCGTTCGGCGGCCCCACGCCGGGGCAATATACGGCCCCCACCGGGCCGCTGCGTCGGCGCGTGGCCTTGGTGACCGGACGGGAGAAGCCCGGCGCTAGCGTTTCGCACATGGCCACCGAACAGCGAGTCAGCACCTGCAAGCTGGACGACGTCAACGAGCTTCTGGCGATGTGGAACACCGAGGGCTGGATGGCGGTGTCGATCGACACGTGGGTGGCGGCCGCGACCCCGAAGGTCGAGTCGCACACGCGGGCCACGGTCCTGTTCCAGCGCGAAACCGCCGACGGCTGACGTCCTCGGCCCGAGGCGCCTGCCGCCGGCGGGTACCGCCTACAGCGGGTACTCGTCGCGCTGCTCGATCACCGTCCGACGACGGCCGGCACCGTAGGGCGAGTAGGAGCTCCAGAACAGGACGGAGAGCAGCAACCCGAGGGCTCCGATGCCCATCAGGATCCAGCCGACCATGATCAGGTCGACGCCGTTCACCGTCTTGGTCACGGCGAATGCGAGCACCGCTCCCACCCCCATGAGGAAGATGCTGACCCCGGTGCTCATGTCGGATCCCTCCCGATGCGCCGTCGTTCGCCACGGACGGTGGTTGGCCTACCCGCGTCCGCGGCACCCGAAACGCTCCCGGCCCGGCGTCGAGGGTGGTCGGCGCTCCCCCAGGCATGGTTCGCTGTGCGGGACCGCCGATGCGTCAACTCAGGGAGAAGGGCAGAACAAGGGATGACCTCACCTGTGCTCGCCTCGCTCGACGTCCGTCCCCTCAGCGGGGCCATCGGGGCCGAGGTCGTCGGCGTCGACCTCGCGAACCTCTCCGACGAGCAGTGGGCCGCGATCCACGACGCCTGGCTCGAACACCTCGTGCTGTTCTTCCCCGACCAGCACCTCACACCCGACGAGCACGTCGCGATGGGCCGTCGATTGGGCGAGATCGACATCCACCCGTTCATCTCCAAGCTCGACGACGAGCACCCCGAGGTCGCCGTCATCGCGGGCACGCGCGGGTACGCCGACAACTGGCACACCGACGTCACGTTCAGCGAGACACCTCCGCTGGCTTCGATCCTGCGCATGGACACCCTGCCGGCGCGCGGCGGCGACACGTTGTTCTCCAACCAGTACCTCGCGTACGAGACGCTGTCCGCGCCGATGCGCCAGCTGCTCGACGGGCTGACGACCGTGCACACCGCCTACGAGTACCGACACCCCGAGCAGTCGGCCCGCCATCCCGCGGTCTGTGTGCACCCCGAGACCGGCCGCAAGATGCTGTACGTGAACCGCGTGTTCACGTCGCACTTCCCCGAGCTCTCACGCCGCGAGAGCGACATGCTCCTCAACGAGCTCGTCGATTGGTCGGAGCAGGCTTCGTTCCAATGCCGCTACCGCTGGACCGAAGGTGCGGTCGCGATGTGGGACAACCGTTGCACGCAGCACTACGGCGCGAACGACTACGACGATCTCCGGGTCGTGCACCGGGTGACCGTCGTCGGTGAGCGCCCGATCGGACCCGATCGACCCGACTGGCCGGTGTTCGACGACGTGAACACGAAGGTCAGCAACCACCGCCGCATCGCCCCGGTGGGACCGGTCCGCTCCTGATATTGCGGCGCTCGCGGGGAGCTCCTGAAGACGACGACCTAACCCGTTCGTCAGCCCGCCAGCGCCGATCCCGAGCGCTCGAGGTGGGCATGCAACACGCCGACGGCTTCCTCGGACCGACCCTCGAGCTCGAGCTCGGCGAACCGGTCGATGGCCTGCTCGTGGGCGACGAGGTCGGCGAGCACGTCGTCGTGGCCGCCGATCTCCTGCAGCCGCAGGAACTTGGTCAAGAAGTCGGGCAGCGCTCCCCTGAGGCCCTCGAGGAGACCGGTCCAGGACTGGTCGGCCATGCCGCCGGCCAGCTCCAGCCCCTGCGCCGCCATCGGTGCCGGGTCGACCTCGAGGCCGGCCTCGTCGACGAGCGGCCGCAGGTGCGAGGCGGTCAGCGCCTCGATCCGCTGCAGCATCCGGACCTTCTCCCGCTGAGCAACGTCCGACATCACGTCGGCGAGGGTGCCGAAGAACGTGTCCCCGAACACCTCTCCCCCGTAGGCCTCGATCAGCAGCTCGTCGTACTCACTCATGTGGCCTCCCCGCTCAGCGCTCCCGACAACTCGTGAGCCTAGGGCGGCGGGCCGGTGCCGGAGGGAGAACGCCGGATGCTCACGGCTTCAGGTGCGCGGCGATGAAGCGGCGGACCTCTTCGGACGACTCGCGGTCCTCCGGCGCGCCGAAGAAGCCGCCGTGGGGCATCGCCTCGAACACGTGGAGCTCGGCGTCGACACCGGCCGCGCGCAGCTTGCGGTGCATGCGCACCGTGTTCGAGAGGAAGAGGTCGCGGGTGCCGGACTGCAGGAACGTCGGCGGGAAGTCGGCGGTGAAATCGCCGAACAGCGGCGACACGTACGGGTCGGTCAGGTCGTGGCCGCCGGCATAGAGCAGGTTCGCGGGCATGAGGCTGCGGGTCAGCACCGCATCGACGCCGAGGTTCGTTTGGAACGAGTCACCGGATTCGGTGAGGTCGACCTCGGGCGTCATCAGGACGAGCGCCGCGGGCATGGGCAGCCCTTCGTCGCGCGCCCGGAGCATGAGCGCGGCGGCGAGATTGCCGCCCGCGGAGCCGCCACCCACGACGATCGTCTCGGGCGCGTGGTCCTCGAGCAGGCTCCGGTACACGACCAGGCAGTCGTCGAGCGCCGCGGGATACGGATGTCGGGGTGGCATGCGGTAGTCGACGGCCAACGTGTGCATGCGCGTGCCCGCGGCATTGCCGATGGCCATCGCGCGACAGCCTGGCCCGGCGCCCATGACGAGCGCGCCGCCGTGGATGTCGTAGTAGATCGGGTCGTCGGCCCCGTTCGGAGCCCCTTCGGGCGTGACGTCGAACACCGGGACCCCGTCGACGGAGAGCTCGGCGACCGTGACGTTCGCGCCGGCGTTCCGGAGCTCCATCGCCATGAGCAGTCCGGCGTCGGCCTGTTCGACGTAGGCGACCCAGCCGGGAACGTCGTCCAGCTCGGGGTACTCCGCGCTTCCGAACGCCGGCATCGAGAGAAACTGCTGGGCTTCGGGACTCACCGAGGTCGGGACCGGGAAGGTCCGGGCCGGGGATTCCGGGCTCCCCGTTTCGGGCGCGTCGACCATGGCACCATCTCCTTGCTCGCGGTACGCCGACGGTACCGGCTGGAGCCGCGACCGTCGCCGACGGAGAACCGCGTCATCCCCCCGGTACGCACGACCGACCGAGCAGCCCTACGATCCGGCATCGGCCGGTGTCCAGCACGCCGACCGGCCTTTCACAGCGATCGACAGGGGTGGACGATGCGCGCAGCGATCTACGTGGGTCCCGGAGCCGAGCTCTCCGTCGAGGACGTCGAACCCATCGCGGCCGAGGGCCGCGAGGTCATCGTCCGGATGGAAGCGAGTGGGGTGTGCCACTCGGATCTGTCGGTCATCGACGGCAACTTCCCGGGGCCGCCCCCGACGGTGCTCGGTCACGAGGGCTGCGCGATCGTCGAGTGGGTCGGACCCGAGGTGACCCGCGTGAAGGTCGGGCAACGCGTGATCCTCTCGCTCTCACCGGTCTGCGGCACGTGCTGGCACTGCCTCCGCAACGAGACCCACCTGTGCGAGCTCGGCCTGCCGCTCCTCGGCACCCTTCGCGTCCGTCGGTCCGACGGTTCGGTCGCCAACGCGCTCATGGGCCTCGGGACGTTCGCCGACGTCGCCACCGTCCACGAGGCGTCCTGCGTCCCCGTCGAGACCGACCTGCCTTCGGAGCAGCTCGCGCTCATCGGTTGCGGCGTGACCACCGGCCTCGGCGCGGCGCTCAACACCGCGGAGGTCCGGGCGGGTGACACCGTCGCGGTGATCGGCTGCGGCGGCGTCGGGACGTCGGTCATCCAGGGCGCCCGCATCGCCGGGGCCTCGCGCATCTACGCGATCGACCCGGTGGCGCTCAAGCGCGACACCGCGCTGCAACTCGGTGCCACCGACGCCGTCGACCCCGACGACGGCGACCCGGTCGAACAGATCCGATCCCTCACCGGCGGCCGCGGCGTCGACCACGCCTTCGAGGTCGTCGGCAACGCCGACCTCATGACCCAGGCGCTGGCGATGACCCGCAGGGGCGGCACCACCATCCTGGTCGGGGTGCCGAAGTACGACGTCTCCCTCTCCGTCCCCGTCCTGCCGCTCATCACCCAGGACCGCACCATCAAGGGCAGCTACTACGGCTCCTCGCGGGCGCACCGCGACTTCCCTCGCTTCATCGACCTCATCGAGTCCGGCCGCCTCGACCTCGACGCGATGATCACGAAGCGGTTCGGGCTCGACGACGTGAACGACGCGTTCGCGGCGATGCGCACCGGCGAGGCCGTTCGCAGCGTCATCATCTGAACCAGGTTGCGACCGGCGCTCGACGGTCGGGCGGTGAGTGGGTGCGGTAGCGGAGCACTCAGGTGGAGTACTCCTGGTCGAGCGCGACCCGGTCGGCGCCACCGACCTCGACCAGCGAGACCTCGTAGCCGTCGATCACGTCGAGACGCTGGACCGCGTCGACGTGCGCCCGCCCGGTGCCGGTCCACTTCGCCTTGGCCCGCTTGCGGACGTCCTTCATGTCGTCCCCGACGACGAACACGACCTCGTGGTCCTCGCCCATGCGCCCGGGTGCGAGCACACCGCCGAGATACACCGCGTACAGCCCCATCGACACCCTCCGAGCAACCAGTGACGACCCCCGAGTCGAGGATCCGCGGCCGGCGCCGTCCGAAGCCGCTATGTCGCGAGGCGGTCGCCGATGATGCCCGACCGCTCGAGCGCGTCGAGCTCGTCGTCGCCGACGCCGATGGCGGCGAAGACCTCGTGGTTGTGCTGGCCGAGGGTCGGGGCGGGACGCTGCAGCCAGCGTTCGACCCCGCTCATCCGGAACGGCAGACCCGGCATCCCTCGCGCTCCGGTCACCGGGTGGTCCTCGATCTCGAAGAGGCCCCGATGCACGAGCTGGGGATTGGCGGCCAGGTCGCGTGGGGCGATCACCGTGGCGGCGGCGACGCCGACCTCGATCAACCGGTCGGCGAGATCGTCGGACGACCAGGCCACGGTCAGCTCCGCGAGGCGCGCGTCCCACCCGTCGACGTCCGCCACCTGCGCGAGGCCGGGATCGCCGAGCACGCGCGCGACGCGCTGCCACTCGTCCTCACCGTCGGCCGCGATCGCGACCCAGCGGTCGTCGCCCGCACCCGGATAGACGCCCTGACGCATCGACGGCACCGGGCTGCGGTTGCCCGCCCGGGTCCCCGTCGCCCCGGTCAGCTGGTGCTCGATGACGAGCGACGCCGCCGCGTTGAGCACCGCCTCCACCATGGTCGACTCGACCATCACGCCTTCGCCGCCTGTCTCCCGCGCCACGAGGGCGATCATCGTGGCGTACGTCGCGTGCAGCCCGGCGATGGGATCGCCCGCGCCGCCGACCAGGGTGGGTTTCCCGTCGGGCCAACCGGTCGCCCACGCGAGGCCGGTCAGCGACTCCATCGTCTGGGCGAAGCCCGGGTGGTCGCGCCACGGGCCGTCGAGCCCGAATGCCGGCATGCGCACGAGGTTGAGCGACGGGTTCAGCTCGTGGAGCCGGTCCCAGCCGAGGTCGAACTGCTCCATGACGCGTGGTGTGTAGTTCTCGATGACCACGTCGGCGGTCGCGATCAGCTGGAGCGCGAGGTCGCGCCCCTCGGGCCGGGTGAGGTCGATGGTGATCCCGCGCTTGTTCGTGTTCGCCGCGTGGGCCAGAGGGCCCCACTCCGCCCAGAGCGGGTCCGTCGGCGTCTTCGGTCCCGCCAGTCGCATGAGGTCGGGTCGCTTCACCGATTCGACCTTGATCACGTCGGCGCCGAGGCTGCCGAGCACCTGCGCCGCGCACGGTCCCGCCCACCAGGCGGTGAGGTCGACCACGCGCACACCGTCGAGCGGGAGACGGGCGGGCCCGGGCCCGGCCGCGGGACGCGGCGGCCATTCGACCGAGCCGTCGTCGGCGGCCGGCTCGGGGACCGGCCTGAACCCGGGCCGCTCCCTGCCGCTCAGCCGGTAGGGCACGCGCGGCTGCCGGAACCGGCCGCCGGGATGCTCGACGAAGACCCCGCGCTCGGCGAACTGGGGAAAGCCCATGATTGTGGACGGGTCCAGGACCGGAGCGACCGGGATCCGCATGACGCTGGCCTCCTCCATGACCTCGGCCGACGACCGCGGCTGCGTGTAGGCGTGCGCCATGGCCCAGAACTTCTCGCGGTGATTGAAGCGCGGGCCCGCGCGGACGTAGTCCTTGTCGTCCGCGAGCTCGGGCCGTCCGATCAACACCGCGAAGTCGCTGAACTGCTGCGCGCTGTTGGTCGTGAAGCACACGTAGCCGTCGGCGGTCGGCTCGATCGACGGCACCTCGATCCGGCGGAGGCTCGCGAACGGCGGTGTGCTGCCGGCCGCGGCGGCGAACTCGGCGAACACCGAGGGGAACGTCACCATCCCGATCGCCATGCAATCGAAGACGGCGACGTCGACGTGCCTCCCGACGCCGGAGCTGCGGGCCCCCATCCACGCCGCGAGCGCGCCGACCGCGGCGTAGCTCCCCGCCTGCCACTCACCGATACCGCCGCCGGCCGCGAGCGGCGGCCGGTCGGGCAATCCCCGTCCGCCGGTCGAACCGCACGAGGCCTGCATCGTGAACTCGGTCGCAGGGCGTCCCACCCACGGACCCGAGAGCCCGAACGGCGTGATCGAGACGACCACGAGCGCGGGGTTGCGCGCTCGGGCCGCGTCGACGTCGAAGCCCGCGTCCGCGACCACGATGTCGGCCCGCTCGACGAGATCGACGGCCGCGTCCTCGCTCACCGAGCGCTTCGACGTGTGCAGGAAGTCGAACCGCCCGGGATCGACGCGTCGTTCGTCCGCCCCGGTCGCAGGCTCCACCACGACGACGTCGGCACCTGCGTCCGCCAGCAGCTTGGTGCAGTACGGACCGGCGGTACCGCACGTGAGGTCGACCACCCGAACGCCGTCGAGCACCGGCCGGGGCGCGTCGGCCACCGGCTCAGCCCCCGATCGGCCGGAAGTACGGGAGGGTCACACCGTCGTCGAGATGGTGGAACACGACCTCGACCGCGAGGTCGGGCGCCACCTCGTCGTGGTCGCAGCCCACCAGGTTCGAGAGCATCTGCCAGCCTTCCTCGACGTCGACCACGATCGGCACGTACGGAACCACGAACTCGGGAGTCTGCGGCCGCCACACGGTGGTCCAGCTGTAGACGATCCCGCGACCGGTGCTGACCTCCCACGTGAGCTCGTCGCTCCCGCAACGCGAGCACACGAGCGCCGGCGTGTGGGTCGCGCCCCGGCACGCCCCGCACCGCTGGAACCGCAACTCGTGGAGGCCGAGCCCGTCCCAGAACGGTTGCGAGAGGCTCGACGGCTTCGGCCGCGGGATCGCACCGGTCTGCGGAACCAGCAGGGTCATGTCGCGTCCTTCCCGAGCAGCAGCACGTCGGTGAACAGCGCGCCCGATCCGCCGTTGCTGCACATGGCGACCTCGGCACCGTCGACCTGACTGCTCGCACACGCGCCGCGGAGCTGTTCGACGCCGCGGGCGACCCGCTGCAGCAGCTGGGGCTGGGAGCCGGCGTGACTGAACGACATCGTCCCGCCGTCGGTGGTGACCGGGAAGCGGCCGCCCGGCCCGATGGTGCCGTCGAGCACGAAGTCTCCGCCTTCGCCCTCCTTGCAGAAGCCGAACGCCTCGAACTGGCGGATGATCTCGAAGCTGAACGGGTCGTAGAACTCGCACACGTCGACGTCGTCGGGGCTCAGCCCGCACATGGCGAACGCCTGCTCCGCGGCGCGCCGACCGACCCAACCGTTCACGAAGGTCGGGTCGCGCCGCCCGCCCAGATCGAACGTGGGCGGGTTCTGGTACGACGGTCCGTAGTAGTCGATACCTCCACCGAGCACGTAGACGGGCGGTCGCGCGAGATCCCGCGCGATGTCGGCGTGGGCCAGCACCAACGCGCACCCGCCCTCCGACGTCGTCGAGCAATCCAGCAGATGGAACGGATCTGCGATCATCCGGCTGTCGAGGATGTCCTGAGGCGTGAACGGTCCCCGCCCGGAGTACACGGCGTCGGGGTTGGCCGATCCGTTGTTGCGGATCGTGGCGGCCACCGTGGCCAGCGACTCGGGCCGGGTGCCGAACGTGAGCATGTGCCGCCGCGCGATCAACGCGAACTCCGCCGCCGTGAACATCCCGAACGGGGCGACGAACTCGTTGCCGGGCCGGGTCCACGGCGCGGTCGACTCGCGCTGCGTGTACGCGCCGGCCGAGCCCGACGGGATCAGGACGATCGACGCCAGGCCGGTGGCGATCGCGGCCGCCGCCTCCAGCACCGCAGGGATGCCGAGGCCGGACGGCGACTTCCACACCGGCCCGATCCGGTGCTGGTAGACGAACTCCGCGGCAACGTTGCCGCCCGTCACGCCGTCGACATCGAGCGGGGTCAGGCCGGCGTCGGCGATCGCACCCAGCGCCGCCTCCATCGTGACCGTGCGGGAGTCGTATCCCTCCAGCACCCGGGCCTGGCGGGTGTTGTGCACGCCGACGACGGCGACCTCTCGGAACGGATGCTTCGGCGACGTGGTCATCGGGGCCGGATGTTAGAGGCGGGAGCAGGCCCTCACACGACCGGCGCGGGGGACGGCTCAGGTTCGGGCTGCGGGTGCGGACGGGACGAGGCCGCAGAGCCAGTCGAACCAGACCGCGACGCCCTCGCCGGTCTTGGCGCTGACCTGGATCACCGTGGCATCCGGGTTCACATCCCGGAGGTTGGCGAGGAACCGGTCGAGGTCGAAGTCGAGGTACGGCAACAGGTCGACCTTGTTGACGACCACCACGTCGGCGACCCGGAACATCACGGGGTACTTGAGCGGCTTCTCCTCGCCCTCGGTGACCGAGAAGATCATCGCCCGGGCGTCCTCGCCCACGTCGAACTCGGCCGGGCAGACGAGGTTGCCCACGTTCTCGATCACCAGCAGGTCGAGCGCGCGCAGCGGGAGGCGGGTCAGACCGGAGCGGACCATCACCGCGTCGAGGTGGCACTCGCCACCGAAGCCCGCACTCGTGTTCACCAGCGCGACCGCGGCGGCGTGCCCCTCGAGCAGGTCGGCGTCGATGCTGGTGGCGATGTCGCCTTCGAGCACCCCGATCCGGAGGCGGTCCTCGAGCGCGATGAGCGTGCTGCGCAGCAACGTGGTCTTGCCCGCCCCGGGCGACGACATGACGTTGACCGTCCGCACACCCGCCTCGGCCAGGTCGCGTCGGTTCGCCGCCGCGATCCGGTCGTTCTCCGACAGCAGCGCCTCCAGCACCTCCACCCGGGTCGACCCGGTCTCGAGATACCCGGTGTGGTCACCGACGTCGCGGGCATGCTCCTCGATGTGATGGCCCTCGAGGTGATGGCCCTCGAGGTGATCGTCCTCGAGGTGATCGTGATCGTGGCGGTGCACCGTGCCGTCGGCGTGGTGGTGGAACCGACCCATCAGGCAACCTCCATGACGTCGATCGAATCGATCAGGAACTCGTCGCCGCTCACCAGGGTCACGTCGTGCCCGTGGCACGCGTGGCAGACGAGGATCGGGAGGTCGAGCGTCGACATCTCCGCGCAGTCGTTGCACGCCACGACCGCGGGGACGTGCTCGACGAGCAGCTCGGTCCCGTCGAGAGCGCTGCCTTCGGTGAGCAGCGTCCAGGAGAACCGCAGCGACTCCGGAACGACCTGCCGCAGGTGGCCGATGCGGACCCGGACCCGGGTCACGTGCCGACCGTCGGCGTGGCGCTCGACGCTGGCTGCGATCGCCTGGCTCAACGCGAGCTCGTGCACGCCGTCACCGCCTCAGCGCCACCGCGGCTTCGCGGTGGAGCCGCCCGAAGTTGTAATAGGCCGCGCACGCGCCCTCCGACGACACCATGCAGGTGCCGATCGGCGTCTGCGGGGTGCACGCGGTGCCGAAGACCTTGCACTCCCACGGCTTGATGACACCCTTGAGCACCTCGCCGCACTGGCACGCCTTGGGATCCGCAACCCGCACGCCGGGTATCGCGTAGCGCCGCTCCGCGTCCCACGCCGCGAACTCCGGCCGGAGCTGGAGCGCGCTCTGGCTGATGAAGCCCAGGCCCCGCCACTCGAAGTGGGGCCGGAGCTCGAACGTCTCGGCCATGACCGCGAGCGCGCGCGGGTTCCCTTCTTCGCGCACCGCGCGCGTGTACTGGTTCTCGACCTCGCACCGGCCGGAGCGGATCTGCTCGAGCAGCATGGTGATCGCGGCGAGCACGTCGAGGGGCTCGAACCCCGCGGTGACGAGCGGCTTGCCGTAGCGTTCGGGCACGAAGCGGTACGGGCGCTGGCCGATCACGGTCGAGACGTGTCCGGGTCCGATGAAGCCGTCGAGCCGGAGGTCGGGCGAGTCGAGGATCGCCTTCACCGGCGGCACGATGGTCACGTGGTTGCAGAAGACGTCGAAGTTGCCGACGTCGAGCTCGCGGGCCCGGAGCAACGTCAACGCGGTCGACGGGGCGGTCGTCTCGAACCCGACCGCGAAGAACACGACCCGCCGGTCGGGCTCGTCGATCGCGATGCGCAGCGCGTCGAGCGGCGAGTAGACCACCCGCACGTCGGCACCGCGCGCCTTCGACTCGAGCAGCGTCCCGTGGCTGCCCGGCACGCGCATCATGTCGCCGAACGCGGTGAACGTGACGCCGGGCTGCTCGGCGACCGCGATCGCGTCGTCGACCCGCCCCATTGGGATCACGCACACGGGGCAGCCGGGTCCGTGGACCAGCTCGACGCCCTCCGGAAGGATGTGCTCGATCCCGTGCCGGTAGATCGCGTGGGTGTGCCCGCCGCAGACCTCCATGAACTTGAAGCGGTCGTCACCCGCGAGCACGCGGATCCGGTCGAGCAACGTGCGGGCGGCGACCGGGTCCCGGTATTCGTCCACGAATCGCATGGGTGCTCCTCTCAGCAGATCCGGGGCAGCGGATCCCCCACGAGCATGTCGATGATGCGGGTGCCGCCGAACGCCGTGACCAGCACGACGATCCCCGGCGGCTCGGAACGGATCTCGCCGATGTGCGCGGCGTCCCTGCCCAACGGATGGGTCCGCAGCGTCTCCACCGCGAGGTCCGCGCGGTCGGCCGGGACCACGGCGACGAACTTGCCCTCGTTCGCCACGTAGAGCGGGTCGATCCCCAAGAGCTCGCACGCGCCGGCGACCGCCGGCCGGACGGGCAGCTCCGCCTCCCGGAGCACGACGGTCAGATCGGTGGTCTGCGCGAGCTCGTTGGCCACGGTTCCGAGGCCGCCGCGGGTCGCGTCCCGCATCCAGCGCGTGTCGGGCACCTCGTCGAGCAGCAACCCGACCAGGCCGTGGAGCGACGCGGTGTCGGAATCGATGTCGGCTTCGAGGGCGAGGTCGCCGCGGGCGAGCATGACCGCGATCCCGTGATCGGCGAGGGTGCCGGAGACGATCACCGCGTCACCCGGCTGCACCGAACGCGTGTCGAGCCGTCGGCCGGCCGGGATAGTGCCGACGCCCGCGGTCGTGATGTAGATGCCGTCGGCCGCACCGTGATCGACGACCTTGGTGTCGCCGGTGACGATGTCGACGCCGGCCGCGGCCGCGGCGGCGGCCATGTCGGCGACGATGCCGCGCAGCGACTCGATCGGGAAGCCCTCCTCGAGAACGAAGGCCGCGGAGAGCCCGAGCGGGTCGGCACCCATCATCGCGAGGTCGTTGACCGTGCCGTTGACCGCGAGGTCGCCGACCGAGCCGCCCGGGAAACGCACCGGATTGACGACGTAGGAGTCGGTGGTGAAGGCGAGCCGCTCCCCGGAGGGCAGCTCGATCGTCGCGGCATCGGTTCGGGCCGCGAGCGTGTCGTTCCAGAACGCGGGCATGAACACCGCGTCCAGCAGCGCGGCCGACGACTTGCCGCCGGCGCCGTGGGCCAGGGTGACGAACTCGTCGGGGAGGCGCGGCTTGCGGCGGCGGAACGCCTCGATCCGCTCGAACACCAGGGCCTCGCGGCTCGGGCCGTCGCGTCCCTGGGGAGTCGGCGTGGCCGGTCGCACGATCTGGCCGGTCGGGGTGTCGGTCATCGCGGGTCCACCTGGTCGAGTCGTCGCTGCACCTGCGTCCACAGCTCGCTCACGAGCGCGTCCTGGGCCTCCTGGATCCGGTGCACGCTGTCGGACCGCACCACCAAGCAGTGCTCGACGTGTCCGCTCACGGCCATCGACCCGCCGTCGTAGCCCGCGAGCCCCACCGTCGTCAGCCCGATGTCGTGAGCGGCGGCGAACGCCTCGAGCACGTTGGCGGACCCACCGCTCGTCGACAGGCCGAGCGCGATGTCACCACGGCGCGCGTGGGCCCGGAGCTGGCGGGCGAACACGACGTCGAAGCCGACGTCGTTGGCGAGCGCGGTGATCACCGCCCGGTCGTCGTCGAGGCAGATCGACGGCAGCGCGCGCCCGCTCGGCGGGTCGAGGAAGCGGCTGGTGACCAGGCGCGCGTCGGTGGCGCTGCCGCCGTTTCCGAAGGTGAAGAGCCGGCCGCCGGCGAGGAACGACGAGCACATCGCGGTCGCGGCCGCGTCGATCATCGCTGCGCAGGCGCGCAACGCGTCGCGGCGGACGGCCTGGCTCTCGGCGATCTTGCGGCGGGCCGAACCGGCCAGCTCCGCCAGCAGCGACCCCGCGTCACGCTCCTCCGCGTCGATGAACGGGTACAGAAAGCCCGTCGGCTCGGCCGCTCGCGTGGACTCGCGGGCCCGGTCGCTCATGGTTCGGCTCCGTCGACCACCGCGATGGCGACGCCCGCGTGGACGAGCACGAGGTCGCCCGGCTCCACCGGGTCGACCAGCCGCACGTCGATCGACTCGCGACGGCCACCCGCCAGGACGTCGGCGTGGGCGTCGTCGGTGACCGCTTCGACCTCCGCCAGCCGGCCTTCGTCCGAGCAGGTGATGCAGACCTCGCCCGCCGGTTCGTCGACCGGCGCGGTCAGCAGCCCCGGATGCTCGAAGACCACCTGGGTCAGCTCCCAGAGGAGGTGGTAGGCGAGGACGAAGTCGACCGCCTCGCCCGGCACACCCGGGCCAGGACCGTGGGCGTCGGGCCCCTGGAGCCAGATGAGGTGGTCAGCCCAGGCGGCCTCGGGGCGGGGACCGGTGCCGAGCCAGATGCTCGTGAGCCCCCACGCGCCGGCGCGGCGGAGGAGTGGACGGATCCCGGTGGCACGGGTGGTGCCGATCACGATCACCACGTCGCCGGGCCGCGCGAGCACCCGGACCCCGGCGACCGGGTCGGCTGCTCCGACGGGAATCGCCGGGAACGCGCGCGTCCCGACGATCACCGGATGCACGAACTCGACCGCGACGTGCTCCGCGTGCGCCGGCCATTCGGGCGCGACGCACCACAACGTCGCCCCCGCCGCGAACGCCCGGGCCAGGGTCAACGACGCGGCCGCGACCGCGTCGGCGAGGTCGCCGGCGACCACATCGGTCCCGTTCGACGCCGCGAACGTCATGACGCCTCCCGCTGTCGGAGGCGGGCCCCGGCGACCGCGGCCTGACCCAGCGCGATCCCGCCGTCGTTGGGTGGCACGATCCGGTGGGTCAGGACCCGGAAGCCGCTCGCCGCGAGCCGGGCCGCGGCGAGGCGCGTGAGCAGGAGGTTCTGGAACACGCCGCCCGTGAGCCCGACCGTGGTGACCCCGGTCTGCATTCGGACCCGCTCCGCGACCGTGACCATCATCGACGCGACCGCGCCGTGGAACGCGGCGGCGAGGCTCGCGGATGGCACACCGTCGTGGAGACCGGCGACCATTGCCCGAAGCACGGGCGCAGGGTCGATCTCGCCCCCGACCAGCGCGAACGACGGCTCGATCGCGGACCGGGCCGCGTCCGCAGCCGCGAGCTCCAGCTCGATCGCGGCCTGGCCCTCGAACGACGCGATGTGGCGGATCCCGAGCAGCGAGCTCACCGCGTCGAACAACCGGCCCATGCTCGACGTCGGCACGCAGCGCACGTTCCGTTCGAGCTGCCGCTCCAGCACCCGCCGTTCGAGGGGGTCGGAGGCACCGACCGGGGGGAGGTCGTCGGCCCACGGGATGCCGGCCTGACGGAGATGGGTGAGCGCGACCCGGTAGGGCTTGCGCACCGCGTGGTCACCGCCGGGCAGCGGCACGTACCGCAGGTGCGCGGCGCGCTCGAAGCCGGCGTAGGTGGCCACCAGCACCTCGCCGCCCCAGATCGCGCCGTCCGTCCCGTAGCCGGTGCCGTCGAAGGCGAATCCGATGACCGGTTCCTCGAGCGGAACCTCGTGCTCGGTCATCAGCGCGGCGACGTGCGCGTGGTGGTGCTGCACGCACAACACCTCCACTCCCGAGTCGTCGGCCCACTGCCGGGTCCGGTAGCCGGGATGGAGGTCGGCCACCACGACGGAGCGCTCGACGCCGTACATCGCGCCGAACTGCGCGGTGGCCCGCTCGAACGCACGGAACGACTCGAGGCCGCCCATGTCGCCGAGGTGTTGGCTGATGCGGGCGTCTTGCCCGACCGCCAGGCAGAAGGTGTTCTTGAGGTCGGCCCCCACCGCGAGCACCGGCGGGCTCGCCACCGGCAGGCGCACCGGAAGGGGCGCGTACCCGCGGGAGCGGCGCACGGGCACCTCGACTCCCTGCACGACGCGGGTGACGGAGTCGTCGCA
This sequence comes from Actinomycetes bacterium, assembly GCA_025463865.1. GTDB lineage: Bacteria > Actinomycetota > Acidimicrobiia > IMCC26256 > Chersky-534 > Chersky-534. The sequence continues at coordinate 29,119 of JAODBH010000081.1, forward strand.
CGGGACGTGGATCGGGCGGTCGTGCACGAGCCAGCCGTCGACGAGGCCGGCGAGGCGCTCCCGTGCGTCGGCGTCGGCGAACGCGATCGGCTCCTCACTCAGGTTGCCGCTCGTCATGACCAGCGCGGCGCACGGTCCCACGTCCGCCCCCGGCACCGGCGCGAACAGCAGGTGGTGCAGCGGGGTGTACGGCAGGAAGACCCCGATGAACGGCGTACCGGGCGCGACGGCGTCGGCGATGCCGGTGCCGCGACGGGCGCGGACCAAGACGATCGGGTGGGCCGGCGAGGTCAGGAGGCCCGCCTCCGCGTCGTCGACGCACGCGATCCGGCGCACCCCGTCGAGGTCGGGGACCATCACCGCGAGCGGCTTGACCGGGCGGTGCTTCCGCTCCCGGAGCACCTGCACCGCCGCGGCGGACGTGGCGTCGCAGGCGAGGTGGTAGCCGCCCAGTCCCTTCACCGCGAGCACGCCGCCCGATGCGAGCAGGCGCTGGCTCGCCGCGATCGCCGCGTCTGTGCCCTGGGTCGCAGCCGACGGCCCCTCGAAGCGGACGTGGGGCCCACACGCCGCGCACGCGACCGACTCGGCGTGGTACCGGCGGTCGGCGGGATCGGCGTACTCGGCGCTGCACGCCTCGCAGAGGGGGAACCCCCGCATCGTCGTGTTGGGCCGGTCGTACGGCAGCGCGGTCGCGATCGTGAAGCGGGGGCCGCAGTTCGTGCACGTGATGAACGGGTACCGGTAGCGGCGATCGGCCGGGTCGAAGAGCTCGCCGACGCACTGTTCGCACACCGCGACGTCGGGCGGCACGAACGTCGGGGCACCCGGAACGCTCCGGCTCTCGACGATGCGGAACCCGGCGTCGCCGCGCGTCGCGAGCTCGATCGCCTCGATCCGCTCGAGCCGGGCCAACGGCGGCGGCTCACGGCACAGCACCCGGCAGAACTCGTCGACGGCCGGGCCAAGCCCTTCGATCTCGATGAAGACGCCGGCCGGATCGTTGCCGACGTGCCCCGACAGTCCCCGCTCGGTCGCGAGGCGGTAGACGAAGGGCCGGAACCCGACGCCCTGCACGACCCCTCGGACCCGCAGCCGACGCCGGACCACCGGAGGCCCGGGCGGATCTCGGAGCTGCGTCATGGGGCCGCCTTCAGCGATTCAGGGACGCGGGAGGTAGACGTCGCCGGTGACGGAGTCGAGCTCGTTGACACCGCTGACCCATCGGGCGGTGGAGCGCCCCGCGGGGCGGTCCGCGCCCTTGACGGTCTCGAACACGCGTCCCGGCTCGCGCCGCTCGAACGCCAGCTCGTTGCCCTGCGCGTTGATGCTCTTGCCGACGAGGAACGCTCCCTTCGTGGGTGCGTAGATCGGCTTCCCGCCACGGCTAGGACTCATGGGACCCTCCTCGTGTTCTCGCCGGTCGCGTACCCCTCCCGGCGCCGGTTCATTCGATGCTCGACTCCATGAAGACCGCGAGCTCCTCGTCCAGGCCGGAGCCCATCATCCGGAGCATGTCGAGCGCGCGGCGCGCCTCGGCCTCGTCGATCCGCGACATGGCGAACCCGACGTGGATCAGGATCCAGTCGCCGACCGCGAGCGGCTCGTCCTCGAGCAGCGCGACGTTGATCATCCGCCGCACGCCACTCACCTCGACGAGGGCGAGATCAGACCGCTCCCGGTCCATCTCGACGATCTCACCCGGGATACCTAGGCACATCGGAACCTCCTCCACAACGCCGCTTCAGGGCAGCTACATCTCTTTGATACGGAGGTAGCGCTCGATGTCGGGACGTTGGTGATAGAGCACCGCACCGACCAATCCGATCACCACGACCATGAACAGGCACCGTCGCATCGCGGTCACTTCCTCTCTTCCGAAGCTGCTGCCATCTCCCGTTCGGGTTGCGGCGGGCGCACGAGCTCGAGCACGACCGCGACCGCCCGGTCCACCGCCAACTCGACCCGGGCGCTCAGTCCGATGCCTTCGTCCACCCGCTCGGGCTCACACCCGACCACCAGGGTCCGGCCGGCCTGTGCTCCCATCGCCCGGGCCGAGACCAGGAGCGCGGCGGGGTCGAGCTTGTGCGCGTCGAGCACGGGGATCAACGTGGGATCGGCCGCCGCGCACAGGGCGTCGACGTCGGGCTCGATGACCGTGACCGTGCCCGGCTCGAGCCCCCGCGCGATCGCGTCGACCAGGACGAGCAGGTCGTAGCCGTCGAGCAGCTGGTACGCGAGGTGCACCCCGCGGATGCCGACGTCGACGACCTCCACCCCTTCCGGCAGCGGCTCGCGGCTCAAGCGCTGGGCGACCTCGACGCCGAACCCGTCGTCACCGAAGAAGATGTTGCCGATCCCGGCCACCAGCGTCCGCGGGCTCATCGCCGCACCGCCGCGTCGTCCATCGGTTCGGTCTCGACCGGCTCGACCTCGCTCGGGTCGAAGTAGAGGAACCGACCCTGCCACTCGCGCACGTCGGCACCCGGATCGTCGACCGGGATCACCGCGACGTGCCGGTTCCCGTCCACGTCGTGCAGGACCGCGGTGACGGTGGCGATCCGGCCCGACCAGAACATGTCCTGCGCGTCGGCGTGGCGGCCGGGCCGGAGGCGGACCCGGCTCCCCCGCCGCACCGCGACGCCGTCGATCGTGACCGCATCTCGGTCGGGGGCGAAGCCGGCATCGGCCGCCGGGTCCCACCAGGCCGTCTCGTCGTCGTGGCGTTCCGCGTCGCCGTCGCCGTCGACCGGCGTGTACACGGTAGGCACGGCGTCCGACCGGTCCGGACGCACCGGCCGCAACGAGCGGATGGCACCGTGCAACCGCTCGAAGATCTCGGCCGGCATGTCCTCCACCCGGTCGATGATCTCCGCGGCGCGGGGGTCCGTGTCGCGGGCCTCGGCCTTCTCGGCGTCGGTGAGGGCGAGCGTCCGCAGGGTGAGGATCTCGTCGATCTCGGTGGCGTCGAAGAGCTGACCGGCACTCTCGGGTGCGATCTGCGGGTGGTCATAGAGGATGATCGGCGACGAGAGGACGATGTCGTCGCGGTCTCCGACGAGCACCGGGAACGTGCCCACGTTGCTGCACCCGTCCACCGCCGGCATCGCCCACTCCGGCGGCTCGAGCAGCGACACGAACCGCCCGCCCTGCACCCCGACGAGCACGTGCGCGCCGATCAGGCTCCTCCGCATCACGGCGTCCCGCGTGCTGCTCCCGGAGCCGTTCCCTCGGCCGTTCGCGTCCCACCGCCCGGTGTTCTCGATGAGGATGCGCAGCCGCAACCCGCCGTACGGACCGGGAAGTCGCTCGGCCGATACGGTGACCCGGGCCTCGAGCGGCTCGCGCACGAACCGCACGCCGCCGCGCTCGCGGGCGGCGCCCGATTCGACGATCGGCTCGACGACGTCGCCGCGCACCAGCTCGCCGACCTCGGCGGTCACGGTCCGCTCGACGGGATCGCCTTCGTCCCAGAGCTGCTCCTCGCCGCGGGTCTCCAGCTGCAGGAACCGGACGTGCACCTCGACGGTGGCCGAGTCGTCCGCCTCGAGCAGGCACTCGGTCCGCTGCACCGAAGGATCGCCGGTGTCGGCTCCGATCGGCGCGAGCACCCCGAACTGCCACCGGTGCTGGTTCTTGGTCGCCGACGCCCGGTACGGATACAGCAGGTATCCCTCGAAGAGCATGGCGTCTGCCACCTGGCGCGCCTCGTCGAGGTTCAACGGGGCCATCCCGCCTCCTTGAGCAGGCGTTCGACGGCGAGGTCTCCGCTGGTGATGACCTCTGCGGCCGCGTAGGCGCGCAGCGCATCGATCGACGACCGGCGCAGGGCGATCCACCCCTGGTCCGGGAAGTGGAGATCGATCATGCGCCGCCACACGTCGACCGGCATCCGGTAGGCCGCTTCCAGGTGCCACGGGACCGGCTCGACCGCGAATCCCTTCGGTCCGTCGACGAACACCGTGCCCGAGAAGAGGAACAGCAAGGGGATCTCGCCGTCGTCGAGCGAGCCGAAGTACTTCCCGGTCGCAACCTCCATGTCGTACGTGCACGGCAACGGCAGGACGATGTCGATCGAATCGGTGAACCCGGGGACCATGTGGCTCAGCGACGCGAGCTGCATGGGATGGACCGAGTCGGCCCACTGCGCGCGCTCGCCGAAGAGGTCGACCATCCGGTCCCCCTCCTCCGCCGAGTAGCGCCGGCGTTGGGGCTCGACGCGCACCTGGCTCCGGAGCGCGACGGCCCGGATCGGGGTCCCGCTCGACTCGGTGACCCGGAGGGTGACGAGCAACGTCGGGCCCACCGCGTGCTGCTCGGGTTGGATGTCGACGCACGCGAAGCCGAGCTCAACCACGCGCGGTCTCCTCGAGCGCGGCGGTCCGGCTCCGACTCCGGGCCCGCACGTCGGCGAAGAACCCGTCGATGGCCTCGTGAGCCTCCTGCCCGCCGTCGAATCCCTTCCAGTGCGTGCGCAGCAGTCCTACCAGGGAGTAGCACACGTCGATCGGCACGAGGTAGCTCTCTCTCACCGCGCGCGTCCTGCGCACGAGCATCGCCTCGACGTCGTCGCGCAGGTTGCCGGCGACGTCGCTCTCGGCCGCCAGCAGCTCCCACACCCCTTCGCCGAGGAGGCTCTCGGTGGCTCCGGCCGGGCTCGGATAGAACGCGACCATCCCGCCCGCGGCCGAGTCGTGGAAGAAGAACGCGGTCGACACCGGGATGCCGAGTGCTTCCCACTCCACGTCGTCGACGGCGAAGTCGGGATCGGCCAGGACCCGCTCGGGGAGCGCCCGGAACCGGCCCTGCCCGGCCCCGTCGGCGCCGAGCACGATGCTGCACGGGCGGCAGAGGCACACCAGCCGGCGTTGCTCGGTGTCGACCCCGTGACGATGCTCCTCGTCGAGACCCTCGCCACAGAGCTCGCAGCCGTCGTGCCGGGGCGCGGAGGAACGCGCATCGGCCGGCGTGGTGGTCCCGGGCGACATCGTGGGCGCGGCTGGGGCGGCAGTGGCGCGGCCGCCGATTCGGACCGTCGGCATCGGCAGCGTGACCGACGTCGACGCGGTGCTCGGCGTCGCCGCCGGTGCCTCCACCCGGACGCCGACGAGCTCGGGGGCCGCGGCGATCACCGCCGCCTCGACCTCGACCGAGCCGCTCGAGCCTCCACTCCCGCAACCACTCCCACACCCGCTCCCGGACTCGTCGACGCGGACGTGGGCCACCCCGGATCCGTCGACGCCGAGGTACGTCGCAGTGACCGCGCCCCCGCGCCCGAGCTCGGTGAGGGCGCTGCGGATGCGGGCTTCCAGGTCGAGCGGGTGCAGGTCGTGCAGGGTGAGGACCCCGCCGACGATCTCGTCGGCGGCCACGCGTCGCACGGCCTGGTCGCCACCGCCGTCGTGCAACGCGTCGAGCAGCCCGACGAGGGCGGGCCGGTGGAGCTGGACCGCCAGCGCCAAGAGCTCCTCGGCGGCGGAGCGCGCCGCCTCCGACTGGGCCCCGAGCTCCTCGAACAACTCGTCGATGCGCGACTCGATGCCGTCGAGTCGCGGATCGGCGGTCACTACTGGCCTCCCCCGAACGCGGTCGGCGTGTGCAACCGCTGCAGTTCCTTGCCACCGCCGAGGTACATGTGCACGCCACACGGCAGGCAGGGGTCGAAGCTCCGGACGGCCCGCATGATGTCGATCCCCTTGAAGGTGTCGGGTGGGTTCTCCTCGAAGATCGGCGTGTTCTGCACCGCGTCCTCGTAGGGGCCGGGCGTGCCGTAGACGTCACGCACGCTGCCGTTCCAGGGAGTGGGCGGGTACGGGTGGTAGTTGGCGATCTTCCCCTCGCGGATCACCATGTGGTGCGAGAGCACGCCGCGCACCGCCTCGGTGAAGCCGACCGAGATCGCCTCCTCGGGTACGTGGAAGGGCTCCCAGGTCTGGGTGTGCCCGGCCCGTACCTCGGCCAGCGCCTGCTCCACGAAGTGCAACGCCGCGGCCGCCGCGTAGGCCTGGAAGTAGGTCCGGGCCCGGTTGCGTTCGAGCGCGTTGCTCCACTGCGGGATCTTCCACTCGAACGTCGCCTCGGGCTTCGTCAAAGTCTTCGGGAGGTTGATCACCACGCTGTTGCCCGTGGCCTTGATGTACCCGATGTCGACGCGCCCCGCGAGCGCGGTCGACCAGAGCCGGGCGAGCGGGCCGCCGCCGGTGTCGAGCGCGAGGTGGTCGGTGCCGTCGAACCAGCGCGGCGACATGGTCCAGCTGTACTTGTCGTTGAAGTCGCGGCGCTGCGGTCGCGGGTTGGTGTGCTGGTTCCACGGGTGGCGCCGGTCGACCGGGTTGCCCAATGGGTCGTGGGTGACGAACATCTCCTGACTGTCCCAGTCGTCGTAGTACGACGAGCCGAGCAGGATCCGCATGCCGAGGTTGATGTCGACGAGGTCGGTGGTCACGAGTTGGCCGTCGACGACGACCCCCGGGGTGACGAACATCTTCCGGCCCCACTCGCTCATGTTCGCGTAGCGGAAGTCGCAGTGCTCGGGATCGTTGAACGCGCCCCAACAGCCGAGGAGGATCCGCCGCTGGCCGACCTTCTCGTAACCCGGAAGCGCGTCGTAGAAGAAGTCGAACAGGTCGTCGTGCATCGGTACGACGCGCTTCATGAACTCGACGTAGCGCATGAGACGGGTGAGGTAGTCGGTGAAGACCTGGATCGTGGCCGACGTCCCGATACCGCCCGGGTACAGCGTCGACGGGTGCACGTGCCGCCCCTCCATGAGGCAGAACATCTCGCGCGTGCTGCGGCTGACCTGCAGCGCCTCCCGGTAGAACTCGCCTTCGAGGGGGTTGAGCGACCGCATGATGTCGCCGATGGTGCGGTACCCGTGCTCGCCCGCGTGCGGCGCCTCGGTGGAGTTCGCGCGGTCGAGGACGCCGGGATTCGTCTCCGCGACCATCTTCTCGCAGTAGTCGACCCCGACCAGGTTCTCCTGGAAGATGTTGTGGTCGAACATGAACTCGGCCGCCTCGCCGAGATTGATCATCCACTCCCCGAGGTGCGGCGGCCGGACGTCGTACGCCATGTTCTGCGCGTACACCGAGCACGTGGCGTGGTTGTCCCCGCAGATGCCGCAGATGCGGCTCGTGATGAAGTGCGCGTCACGCGGGTCCTTGCCCCGCATGAAGATGCTGTAGCCGCGGAAGACCGACGACGTGCTGTGGCACTCGACGACTTCCTTGTTGGCGAAGTCGACCTTGGCGTAGATCCCGAGGCTCCCCACGATCCGGGTGATCGGGTCCCACGACATCTCCACGATGTTCGGGTCGAGCGGGGCGTCGATCTGCTCCCGGTGCTCGGTGGTGGTCATCGCGCGCTGCCTCCTCGTCGTGCCGCACTGCTGTCCGTCGTGCTGCGCCTGCCGGGACCGCTCACCACGTGGGCTTGTAGCCGGTCTTGATCTCCTGACCGGGAACGCGCCACTTCGGTTCCTTGTCGACCGTCTTCGCGGTGATGCTGCGCAGCTTGCGGATCAAGCCGCCGTAGGCACCGCTCGCGAAGGTCGACACCGTGGCCCCGGGGGGCTCGTCCATGAACGGCATGAACTTGTCGGGGAAGCCCGGCATGGTGCAGCCGATGCAGATGCCGCCGACGTTGGGGCAGCCACCGATCCCGTTGAGCCAGCCCCGCTTCGGCACGTTGCACTTCACGACGGGGCCCCAACAGCCGAGCTTCACCAGGCACTTCGGCGAGCCGTACTCGACCGCGAAGTCACCCTGCTCGTAGTAGCCGGCCCGGTCGCAGCCTTCGTGCACCGTCGCACCGAAGAGCCACGTCGGCCGCAGGGCCTCGTCGAGCGGGATCACGGGATTCTCCCCGGCCACCTGGTACAAGAGGTAGAGGATCGTCTCCGAGAGGTTGTCCGGCTGCACCGGGCAGCCCGGCACGTTGACGATGGGCAGGCCCGCCTTGGAGCGCCAGTCCCAGCCGAGGTAGTCGGCGACGCCCATCGCGCCGGTCGGGTTTCCGGCCATCGCGTGGATCCCCCCGTAGGTCGCGCAGGTGCCGGCGGCGAGGATCGCGGTGGCCTTGGGCGCCAGGCGATCGAGCCACTCGCTCGTGGTGATGGGCTGACCGGTGGCGGGATCGTTGCCGAAGCCGCACCAGTAGCCCTCCTCCTTCAGCGACTCGTTGGGGATCGACCCCTCGATCACGAGGACGAAGGGCTCGAGCTCGCCGCGGTCCGCCTTGAACCACCACTCGATGAAGGTGTCGGCGCCCTGCTCGGGCCCGCACTCGAAGTCGATCAGTGGCCAGTGGACCTGGATCTTCGGCAAGCCGGGCAACCCTCCGAGGACGATCTCCTCGATGCTCGGCTGGGTCGCCGCGGTGAGGGCGACCGAATCGCCGTCGCAGCTCAGCCCGGCGTTGATCCAGAGGATGTGCAGCACCGGCACATCCGCGTCGGTCTCGACCGGCTCCATCGTCGCCGCCACTGGGCACCCCCCGTGCTTGACGCGACACACCTCTGCCGTCGGCTGGGCTCAGTGGTTCGCTCTCGCGATGCGCTGGAGGCCGGGGCCGGCAATTTTTGCGATGCCCGCACACCGCCCGTTGCAAACGCAAATCTTCGCGGGTTCTTGGAGCGCGGCGAACAGTGCCGGGCGAATACAAGGCGTGCGATCCACTCGCCTATGGGCTCGTCGGCCGGTCCTCGCCGGGAGTCCGCGCGGGCTCGTGCCCGTGCGTGTGCGCGCCGGAGTGACCGTGCTCGTGGGAGTGCACGGTCGATCCGTGCGCGTGGAAGTGCTCGTGCACCAGGTTCACCGAGCGGAGGAGTGCGCGGTCGCCCAGGATCTCGCCCGGCGCGCCCTCGGCCGCCACGCGGTGGTCCTCGGAGAAGACGACGCAACGGTCGGCCAGGAGCTCGAGCACGTCGAGGTCGTGAGTCGCCATCACGATCGACTTGCCCCACCGATTGAGCTCCACGATCAGCTCGAGCAACCACTGCTGGTTCCGGGGATCGAGCGCTGCGGTGGGCTCGTCGAAGAGCAGGACCTCGGGGTTCATGACCAGGACCGACGCCAGCGCCACCCGCTTCTTCTGCCCTCCCGACAGCTGGTAGGGCGCACGGTCGAGGAGGTCCCGGAGCTCCGTGAGGGCGGCGATGTCGCCGATCCGATCCTCCACGGCGTCACGGTCGAGTCCCATCTGGAGCGGCCCGAACGCGATCTCCTCGCGCACGGTCGGCGAGAACACCTGGGCATCCGAGTTCTGGAACACGAACCCGACCCGGCCCCGGAACGCAGCCGAGAACTGCTCGTCCTCCAGGTGGTCCTCGGTCACCGGTTGACCGAACGCCCGGAGCGTGCCCGAGTCGGGGAAGACGAGCCCGTCGAGGATCTTCAACACGGTCGACTTCCCGCAGCCGTTCGCGCCCAGCAGCGCCACCTTCTCGCCTGCGGCGACCTGGAAGGAGACCCGGTCGAGCGCGGTGAAGCGGTCGAGGTACGCGTACGACACCGCGTCGACGGCGAACACGGGATCAGACACGGACGAGCCGATCCGCACCGAACAGCGAGGCGATCACGACGACCGCCATGAGCGCGAAGAGCAGGTCGAACGGGCCCAGCCGCATCCGGTGCAGCGTGCGGGCGTTTCCCCGATATCCCCGGGCCACCATCGCCTGGTGCACCTCCTCGCTCGTCGCGTGGGCCTTGCCGAAGAGCGCGCCCGCCGATGCGCTCACGAACCCGCGTCCACCGGCGACGTCGCGCGAGTCGACGACGGTGCGGGCCTTGCGGGCCGTGTACATCTCCGTGACCGAGGCCAACAGCAAGAAGATGTAGCGGTAGGCCATCCCGACGACCAAGACGAACATGCGCGGCACATGGAGGCTCCGGAGCGCGTCGAGCAGGCGCGGCCACGGCGTCGTGATGGTGAGCAGCACGACGAGGGAGATCGACGTGGCGACCCGGAACACGACGAGCCCGGCCGAGGTGAGACCCTGGTTCGTGAGCCCGACCGGCGAGCCGAACCACGTCCCGAGGGGCACGACGATGGTGCCCGGGGTCAGGAAGCTGCACGTCGTCGGCAGGACGACGATCCCGGTGAACACGGGAACGAACAGCCAGACCCGTCGGAGGAAGAAGGCGACGGAGAGTCCCGACGCGAGCGCGAGGGCCGACGCGAGCGCGTACATCGCCATCAGCGCGGAGAGGTGGCGGAAGCAGGCCGTCGCCACGATCAGGGCGACCAGACCGAGCACCTTCACCCGGGGATCGACGCGTTGCAGCAAACCATCGCGGGCGGCCACGTCGTCCGTGAACATGACCCGGCGGAGCAGGTCGGCGCCGCCCTCGATCGTCTTCTCGACGTAGCTCCCCTTGCGCCGCTTCCCGAGGCAACCGCACGGGCACAGCCCGGTCTCCGGCCGGAGCAGCCAGCCGGGTGTCGCCGGGCTCACGCGACCTCCCGGCTGCGCCTGCGGCTGACGACCCGCCCGACCCCCAGACCGCCGAACACGATCACCCCGATCGCGCCGAGGCCCACGACCGCGGAGAGCACGTAGGCGACGCCGGGATGCGAACCGGATCCGAAGCCGTACCCGTCCAGGACGGCTCGAGACCAGGTCCCGCTGTACCGCGCCAAGCCGCGGGGAACGCCCTGCAACCCGTACTTCCTGAGGTCGAGATCCCGGGGCGCGTCCTCGCCGAACGCGCCGCCACCCGCCAGCAGGCCGAGTGGGGTGAGCACCACCATCGCCGCGAGGCCTACGACCGCCCAGCGCCACGCGGGCCGGGTCCCCGGGGCCGGGCCGGACGCGGGCCCGGGCCTCGGCTCGGAGTCGGACCGAGGTTCGGCGGTGGCCCGCGTCGGGCTGCGGTCGGCGATCCCGCGGTGGTTGATCCGCAGGACCGGCAGGTTCGCGCGCTGGAGGTAGGAGATCACCCCGAACGTGAGCGCGAACTCCACCACCCCGGCCACGAGCAGGTGGGCGAGGAGCATCGCCGGGATGGTCTGCCACAGGGGGAACGGCGCGTAGAGCGGCGTGCCGTTCGCGGACCTGAACAGATCCCGCTGCACGCCGAGCTCGATGGCCGCGAAGAGCGCCGAGGCGTTGAGCCCGACGTAGCTCGCGACTCCGGCAGCCACCGCCCGGCGCCTCGCGGTCAACGGGCAACGCCGGGCGATCAGCTTGTAGACGCCGTAGCCGACCATCGGCATGACGAACGCCATGTTCCATGCGTTGGCGCCGTAGGCGAGGACTCCTCCGTCGCCGAAGAACAGGGCCTGGATCAGGAGCGCGATGCTCACCGCGACGACGGCGGCCCAAGGGCCGAGGAGGATGGCGACGAGCACCGCGCCGACCGCGTGGGCGGTGGTGCCGTCGGGCACCGGCACGTTGAACATCATCACCAGAAAGCTGTACGACGCACCGAGCGCGAGCAGCGGCACGAACCGGGTCCTGACCACCCGCCTCACCGCCCGGCCGGCGGTGGCCCAGACCGGTGTCATCCCGGCGTAGAACCCCGCGCACGTCGTGGGGCTGAGGTACCCGTCGGGAATGTGCACGGCCGTCCCCCGATGTGGGCGCGCCCCCGCGTCGCGCCCCTCGTTACAACTACCTCGCAGATGCAACTCGTATGCAAGAAGTTCCGGTGGACCTCGTCGCGCGGGATGGCAGACCGTGGACCTACAGTCGGCGCATGGATCGGGCTCCCGAGCGGGCGGATCGCTTCGTCGACGAGATCCGCGGCCGCGGTGCGCGGATCACCCCGGTGCGTCGGGCCGTGCTGAACGTGCTGGCCGAGACGCACGAGCACCTCAACGCGGAGGAGATCGCCGGCCTCGTGCAGGCCGACCATCCGGACGTGCACGTGTCGACGATCTACCGGAACCTCGATGCCCTCGAGCAACTCGGCGTGGTGGAGCACACGCACCTCGGCCACCAACCCGCGGTGTACCACGTGGGCGAGCACCATCAGCACCTCGTCTGCGAGGTCTGTGGCCGGGTCATCGACGTCCCGATCACGATCCTCGATCAGCTCGCCGACACGACGCGCGCCCACTACGGCTTCGTCCTGCACCCCGGCCACTTCGCCTTGATGGGCCGCTGCGCCGAGCACGCCCCCTCTGCTTGAGGGCGTGCCGCCCGGCCGGGGGCGCGGCGGTTAGCTTGCGCACGCCCGCCCCGCGCACGCGTGCAGGGGACACAGCCCGGATCGGAACCGAATGGTCGACGAGAAGCCGAAGCGCGTGAGCATCCGCCTCTCCGCGGACGAGGCGTGGGCCGTGATCGAAGGGTCCCACACCGGCATCCTCACCACGCTGCGCCGCGACGGCGTCCCGATGTCACTGCCGGTGTGGTTCGTGGTGATCGACCGGCTGATCTACTCGCGCACGCGGACCACTGCGAAGAAGGTGGCACGGGCCGCCAACGACACCCGGGCCGGGTTCCTCGTCGAATCCGGTGAGCGGTGGGTCGAGCTCCGGGCGGTGCACCTCACCGGCCGCGTCGACGTGCTGCACGGCGACGATCCGGTGATCCCGAGCATCGAGGCTGCGCTCACCGAGAAGTACTCGAGCTTCCGGACCCCGAGGGCGCAGATGCCCGACGCGACCCGCGGCCACTACGAGCGGGATCCCAATGCGTACCTGCGGTTCACACCCGACGAACGGATCGTGAGCTGGGACAACGACCGGTTGGGCCTCCCGTGACCGGGCTCCTGGTCGAACCGGCCGCTCCCGGCGTCCAGGTCGTCACCATCGACCGGCCCGAGGCGCGCAACGCGCTGACGGCCGACATGCGACGCCGGTTCGCCGCGATCATGGCGGCGGCCGACGCCGACCCGGCCGTCGACGTCGTCATCCTCACGGGAACCGACCCGGCGTTCTCCGCCGGCGTCGACCTCAAGGAACGCCTGGCCGGCGCGGCTCCGCCGCCGCGCGTGAAGCCGAACCCCGGCGAGGCCCTGCGGGCGATGTCGACGCCCGTCGTCTGCGCCGTCAACGGCACCTGCGTGACCGGCGCGCTGGAGATCGCCCTCAGCGCCACCTTCATCGTCGCGTCGGACCGGGCCCGCTTCGCCGACACGCACGGCAAGGTCGGCCTGCTCCCCGGCTGGGGATTGAGCACCCTGCTCCCCGAGGCGATCGGCCTGCGTTGGGCCCGGCAGATGACGATCACCGGCGGGTTCGTGGACGCAGCCACCGCGCTGCGCATCGGCCTCGTCAACGAGGTCGTGCCCCACCAGCAGCTCATGGCCCGCGCGTTGGAGTTGGCCACCGCGGTCGTCGCCTGTGACCGCACCGCGATCCGTACGTCGCTCTCGGTGTACGCGAAGGGCCAGGGTCTGTCGCTCGACGAGGGTCTCGCGCTGGAACAGGCGGCACTCGACGGGTTCCGGGTCGACAGCTCGGCGGCGCGCGACCGGTTCGACGCCCAGACCGGCGGATCCGCCCGCAGAGCCCCGTGAGCACCGCAGCCCGGCCCCGTTGGCGCGAGCTGCCCGAGATCCCGGGGACGCTCGCCCGCAGCGCGTGGGGGGTCTTCGGAAGCGACGACGAGCTCGGCGCCGTGAACCTCGTCACCCCGCAGTGCGCGGTCGACGCCGCCACGCTCGTACGCACCGGGGCGACGTACCGCCTCGACCTCCCCATCGACCAGCCGTCACCGCCGCTGTTCGGGCGCGAACCGTTGCGCCACGAGGTGTTCGCGATCTCGGCGAACGTCCTCGACGACTACGTCGACGGCTTGTACCTGCAGGGCTCCACCCAGTGGGACGCGCTCGCGCACTGCAGCCACGGCCAGGCCGGCTTCTACAACGGCTTCGGCTTGGACGACGTGCGCGCGGGTCGACTCGGCATCGACACGATCGCGGAGCGCGGCGTCGTGGCCCGCGGTGTCCTCGTCGACGCGGCTCGCTACCGGGACTCGGTCGGCCGACCCGTCGACCCGCTCTCGGGCGATCTGATCAGCGTCGACGACCTCACCCACGCGCTCGCCGACCAGGACTCCGAGCTGCGCTCCGGCGACGTGCTCTGCGTACGCACAGGCTGGATGGCCTGGTACCTCGGCCTCGACGACGACGGTCGGCAGGCCGCCTCGGACATCAGCCGCGACCACGATCGGCACCGGCTGCCCGGCATCGGTCCCGGGCCCGAGCTCGCGGAGTGGTTGTGGGACGCCGGGGTGGCGATGGTCGCGGCCGACAACCCGATGGTCGAGCCCCGGCCCCAGCCGCCGCGCGCCGACGGCGGGACCGCGCCCCCCGCCGAGATGGTGCACATCTGCGTGATGGTGCTGCTCGGCATCCCGCTCGGCGAGCTCTTCGACTTCGAGGCCCTCGCCGCCGCGTGCGCGGACGACGGCAGGTACGAGTTCATGCTCACTTCCGCTCCGTTGCGGATGCCCGGTGGGATCGGATCCCCGCCGAACGCGCTCGCGATCCGCTGATCGGAGCCTCGTGATCGGAGCCTCGCGACGGCGTGGTCGCGACGGCCTCTACCCGCGGGGCAGGCCGAGGATGCGCTCGGCGATGATGTTCTTCTGCACCTCGGAGGTGCCACCGGCGATCGACGCCGCCTTGCTCCAGAGCCACTGGTACTGCCATTTCCCGGCGGTTGCGTTCCCCTCGGCCCGACCCCACAACGGCGCCGCTTCGCCGAGCACGTCGAGGGCGTGATCGGCCATCGACAGGGTCATGCTCGACCAACTGAGCTTGACCACGCTCGACTCCGGTCCGGGCTGCACCCCGCGCTCGAGCCGCGACAGCGTGCGCCAGTTGTGCAACCGCAAGACGCGCAACTCGATGAACGACTGCACGAGCCCGTCGGACACCTCGGGAACGTCGAGGGTGCCGCGCTCGAGCGCCAGGGCGTAGAGCTCGTCGAGATACACCTCGTGGACGACCTGCTCCTTGAACGGGAAGGACGTGCCCCGCTCGTGCGCGAGGGTCGTGTTGGCGACCGCCCAACCCTGGTTCAGCCCACCCACCAGGTGGTCGGCCGGGACGAAGACCTCGTCGAGGAACACCTCGTTGAACTCCGCGTCCCCGGTGATCTGGGTGAGCGGACGGATCTCGATGCCGTCGGCTTCCATGTCGACGACGAGGTACGAGATGCCTTTGTGCTTCGGCAGGTCCTTGTCGGTGCGGGCCAGGCAGATGCCCCAACGGCTGTACTGCGCGTAGGAGGTCCACACCTTCTGGCCCGAGAGCAGCCAACCGCCGTCGACGGGCTCCGCGCGCGTGGACAACGACGCGAGGTCGCTCCCCGCGCCCGGCTCACTGAAGAGCTGGCACCAGAGCTCCTCGGCGCTCAGGATCTTCGGCAACCAACGGAGCTTCTGCTCCTCGGTGCCGTGGACGAGCAGCGTGGGCCCGGCGAGATTGATCCCGTTGCGGTTGACCGGTTGCATCGCGCGGGACCGGGCGTACTCCATGTTGAAGATCGCGACCTGGATCGGCGACGCGCCGCGACCGCCGTACTCGGCGGGCCAGTGGATGCCGATCCACCGGTCGGCGGCGAGGCGGGCCTGCCAGGCCCGGCCCCAGTCGACCAGATCGTCGAACGTCCCGAACTCCGGCGGCGCTTCGACGTTCTCCTCGAGCCAGCTCCGCACCTCGAGCGCGAACTCGAGCTCCGACGCGTTGAACGAGAGGTCCACGACGGGAAGCTAGCGCGGAGCTCCTCGGCCGTCGGGGGCCGGATCGGCTGGCTTCAGACCGGGTCGGAGGCGGCGAGCTTGCGGAGCTCGTTGCGATCCGGCTTGCCCACGGGAAGCACCGGCAACGCGTCGAGGCGCACCACCCGCTCGGGCGTCTTGAAGCGGGCGACGCCGCGCGCCTCGAACCACGCGCGCGCGTCGTCGAGGCCGAACGGCTCCGTGGTCACCACGAACGCGCACACACGCTCGCCGAACACGTCGTCCGGGTACCCGACCGCGATCGCGTGCTGCACCAGCGGGTGGTCCTCGAGGACCCGTTCGACCTCGGTGGCGGCGATGTTCTCGCCGCCCCGGATGATGATGTCCTTGATGCGGCCGACGATCGTGAGCCAACCGTCGGCGTCGACCGTGGCGATGTCCCCGGTGCGCAGCCAGCCGCGCGTGACCGCCGCACGCGTCTGGGCCGCGTCGACATACCCCG
Organism: Actinomycetes bacterium; assembly: GCA_025463865.1. GTDB lineage: Bacteria > Actinomycetota > Acidimicrobiia > IMCC26256 > Chersky-534 > Chersky-534. The sequence continues at coordinate 45,261 of JAODBH010000081.1, forward strand.
CGAAGAGCTCGGGGCCGCGCACCAGGAGCTCGCCCGGCTCTCCGGCCGGGACCGGCCGACCCGTCTCCAGGTCGACCACGCGGAGCTCGGCGTCGCCGGTGGAGCGGCCCTCGGTCTCGGCCACCCGGTCGTCGGGATCGCCGGGGCGACTGGTCGTGACGGTGGGGGCCTCGGTGGACCCGTACGTGCGCTTCACGATGCAATCGAGCGCGGCCGCGGTCTCGCGTACGAAGGCAGGGGTGACGCTGCCGGCCCCGCTCGAGATCAGGCGCAGGCTCTCGACGCGCCGGGGTGTGAACCCGGGGGCGTCGCGCAGGGCCACGAACACCGTGGTCGGGCCGATCATGAAGCTGATGCGCTCGCGGTCCACGAGCTCGAGCCCGAGCTCGGGGTTCCAGCGCTCCATCAGCACCGACTTCATCGAGGCGCAGAACGGGACGAGCAGCCCGTTGAGGAGGCCGGAGATGTGCGCGAGCGGCGCCGGCATCAGCACCGCGTCGTCGACGCCGAGGTCGTGCACCCCGGTCATCAACCGGCCCTTGTACGCCAGTCCGCGTTGTGTGTGGAGCACGCCCTTGGGCTCCGACGTCGCGCCCGACGTGAACAGCACGACCGCGAGGTCGCTCGGGCGACCCCGGTTGTCCGACGCGGGGAGCGGCACCCCGTCGGCGAGCTCCCCGAAGTGGTCGGAGGCCGCACCGCGGATGTGCTCACGCGGCAGCCAGACCTTCGGATCGAGCACCGCAAGGGAACGCTCGATCTCCGCCGCGCCGTGGCCGTTGTGGATCGGCGCGGCGATCGCGCCGAGTCGCCAGCACGCGCGGTACAGCAGCACGGCCTCGTGCCAGTTCGGCGTCTGCCACGCCACGACGTCGTGTCGGCGCACCCCCGCGGCGCGCAGACCGCCGGCGAGGCGCGCCACGCGCTCCTCGAGCCCCGCCGCGTCCAGGCGCGCTCCGGAAGTGGCGGCGCGTTCGACATCGTCAGGGCCATCGACCGCGGGCACATCCACCAGGACGTCGCCGGACCGGAGCGCGGTGGCCTCGGTCAGGACGGTGTCGAGCGGCGGTACGTCCCAGGGTCCGCCGGGTGCGCGGTACTCGCGCTCGCGCGGATGACGGTACGAGCCGGTCAACCGGCTCATCGACGTGATCCGAGGCGTCGGCTCGAACGCGCGGGCCCCGCGAGGGGTGTCGGATCCATCGGGCGCGGATGGTAGCAGCGGCCCCCGACCCGGCAGCCCGGCGGCGTGGAAGGATCGCCCGCACACGAGGAGAGGGCAACGCATGAGTGAGCGCTTCGTCGACAAGGTCGTGATCATCACCGGTGCCGGTGAGGGGCTCGGCCGGGTGATGGCACGGTTGATCGCGGGTGAGGGCGGCACCGTCGTCGTCACCGGTCGGCGGCCCGACCCGCTCGCCGGGACCGTCGAGCTGGTCGAGGCCGACGGTGGTCGCTGCGTGGCCGTGCCGGCCGACGTCACCGACGAGGAGTCGGTCGCGCACCTCGTCGCCACGACCGTCGAGCGCTTCGGCCGCGTCGACGTGCTCCTCAACAACGCCTCACAGCCCGGGCGCGACCTCTACATCTGGGAGCAGACGGTCGAGAACTGGAACGCGTGCATCGCCGCGGTCGTGACCGGTCCGATGATCTGCACCCGTGAGGTGGTGAACCGGAGCATGCTCGAACGGAAGTCGGGCTCCATCGTCAACTTCTCGTCGACGGCGTCGGTCAACGGCATCCCCCGCAAGAGCCACTACTCGGTGGCCAAGAGCGGCGTGCGCACCTTCACCAAGGTCGCGGCGCAGGAGCTCGGCCCGCACGGCATCCGGGTCAACTGCATCGTGCCCGGCGGCATCCAGACCGACCTGCTCTTCAACTACTGGAAGCGCATCGCCGACGAGCGCGGCACCACCTGGGAGGCGATCCGCGACGAGTCGGCCAAGGCCAGCCCGCTCGGCAAGGTCGCCCTGCCCGAGGAGACCGCCGCGGCGGCACTGTTCCTCGCGTCCGACGACGCCAG
>JAODBH010000059.1 GCA_025463865.1 Actinomycetes bacterium
CGTGTGCGTCGGTGTGATCACGACCATCGGTACCGGTGCGAACACCAAGTTCTCGAGCGTCAACAGCAAGCTCAACTGATCAGCAACACCTGCACTCCTGCACCACCACGAAGCCGCCGACCCCCCCCGGTCTGCGGCTTCGTCGCGTCACGGCACCGCGGCGCACCGCAGCGCCATGCATTCCGCGTGGAGTCGGGCTTGGCACCTAGGCCGAGCCGTCGCCCCACGTCCGTTCGGCCCACGGCTCCTTGTCGCCGCCCATCTCGTTCCGCAGCGCGGGGAGGAGCGTCTCCCGTTCAGCGAGCCAGGTGGCCCGCATCTGCTCGAGCGACTCGAACGGGAACGGTGGCATCACGCCTTGCAGCGCCGGGGCCGGAGGGCCGGCCTTGAACAGGAGCCGGGCCATCGGATCCGACACCCAGCGGCTGCCCTCGCCGCCCGGCTGCGCGGGCGTCTTGCGGATCTGCGGCATCGGGGCCTCCTGACTGCGGACCAACCGGTCCGACCGACTCAGCCTCGCGCCGCGCCGGACATCCCCGGCTCCACCTGCAGCCCGACGCGGATCCGGTCGGTGCGGTCGCTGCCACCGACGACCTCGGGCCCGCGCTCGCGCTGCGGCTCCGATTCGGGTTCGGGCCGGGACAGGGTGAACCAGCGCCGGACAACTCTGCGGGCGCCTTCATCCGCCACCGCGACCGCCGCGATCAGGATGACCGCGACGATGGCGTCGAGCCAGTAGTGGTTGCCGGTGACGACCACGGCGACGGTCGTGAGCGCGGGATACGCGAGGGCCCACCAGCGCCACCGGCTGTCACTCGCCCACACCACACCTAACCCGACGATGATCGCCCAGCCGCAGTGGACCGAGGGCATGGCCGCGAGCTGGCTGGTGAGACCGTTGGCGTAGACCGATTGCCCGTAGCGGATACCGGTGTCGACGATTCCGATCCCGGACAGCAACCGGGGCGGTGCCACGGGGACGATGTGCATCATCAGCGACACGCCCGTGAATCCGGCGAGGACGTTGCGGAGCTGAGGGAAGCGCGACCGGTGGCGCACGAACAGCCAGATCAGGAACGCGATCAGAACCGGCACGTGGGCCGACGCGTAGAAGAGGTTGAAGAACTTCACCAGCGTCGGGTACGGCAGCACCGCGCGCTGCCAGGTGACCTCGCTCGGCAGGTGCAGCGCCCGCTCCAGGTCCCAGATCTGCCGGCCCCGCCGGGCCGATCCGCCGGTGACCGTCGGGCTCATGTACCCCGCGTACCGCCACAGGGAGTACAACGCGAGAACGATCGCGGTCTCGGAGGCGAACGGTGCGACCGCGAGCGCCCGGGGGCCGCCGTCGCGGCGTAGGACGATCGTCAGCGCGGCCAACACGGCCGCGAAGAAGACGCCGTACGTCCAGGGCAACCACATGGCTCGAAATCTACGCGGGCGACGTGACCCGCGGGCGATCGGGCCGACGGCTCGGCGCGGATGGGGGAAACTCCGGTTCGGCTGTCGTGCACCGTGACCGTCGTTCGTCTTCATCACGAGGGGGAGACGCCCCCGGAACCGGAGAAGCACTCATCATGAAGTACATGCTCCTGATCTACGGAGACGCGGAGAAGTTCGCCAAGCTGCCGGCCGAAGTCCGCGACGGTTGGCACGGCGAGTACATGGAGTACACCCAGAAGCTCGCGGCGTCGGGCGAGCTCGTCGCCGGGGACGCTCTGCAGGGAATCGACACCGCAACCACCGTCGCGGTCGAGGACGGCAAGACCCTGACCACGGACGGCCCCTTCGCGGAGACGAAGGAGACGCTCGGCGGCTTCTACATCGTCGATGTCCCCGACCTCGACCGTGCGCTCGTGTGGGCCGCACAGATCCCGGACGCCCGGTCCGGCAAGATCGAGGTCCGACCGGTCCTCGACCTCGGCGACATGTAGTCCATGGCGAGTCCCGAACGAGAGCGCTTCGAGCAGCTGGTCCGGTCGTCATCGGGCCGGCTGCTCGCGGCGCTCGTCGCGAACCTCGGCGACCTCGACCTCGCGCAGGACTCGCTCGCCGACGCGTTCCTGGCGGCAGCGCAACGTTGGCCCCGCGACGGCTTTCCCGACGACCCGGACGCCTGGCTGTACACCGTCGCGCGACGGCGAGCGCTCGACCACATCCGTCGGGAGAGCACGCGGTCCGGGCGCGAGCGCGCAACGCTCGAGACCCAGGCCGAGGTCCTCGCCGACCGCGAGGCCGAAACTGACGCAAGCCGACGCTCCGGTATCGAGGACCACCGGCTGCGCCTCGTCTTCACGTGCTGCCACCCGGCCCTGCCGCTCGACGCGCGCGTCGCGCTCACGCTCCGGACCCTCGGCGGCTTGACCACCGCCGAGATCGGTCGTGCGTTCCTCGTTCCGGAGACGACGATGGCGCAGCGCCTCACCCGGGCCAAGCGCAAGATCCGGGTGGCCGGCATCCCGTACCGGATCCCGACCGCCACCGAGCTTCCCGAGCGCATCGACGGCGTGCTGCGGGTGGTGTACCTGATCTTCAACGAGGGCTATCTGGCCTCCGACGGCGACGCGCCGATCCGCCACGACCTGGCCGACGAGGCGATCCGGCTCGGTCGGCTGGTCGACGAGCTCATGCCGGGCACACCCGAGGTCGAGGGGTTGCTCTCGCTGATGCTGCTGCACCACTCGCGCCGCGACGCTCGCGTCGACGCGGCCGGAGATCTGGTCACGCTCGAGCTCCAGGACCGCTCGCTCTGGCACGCCGACGAGATCGCCGAGGGCGCGGTCCTGGTGGAGCAGTCCTTGCGACGGGGAGCGCCGGGTCCGTTCCAGCTCCAGGCCGCGATCGCCGCGCTCACCGCCACCGCGCCTTCGTTCGAGGACACCGACTGGGCGCAGATGGTCCTCCTCTACTCCGAGCTGTTGCGTCGGGAGCCTTCAACGGTCGTCGAGCTCAATCGGGCCGTCGCGGTGGCATTCGCGCGCGGACCCGATGCCGGCCTCGCACTGCTCGACGACCTCCGCGACCGCGACGTGCTCACGACCCACCTGCTCCCCGCGGCGCGAGCCGACCTCCTCCTGCGGCTCGGACGGACGGCCGAGGCGCGGGAGGCGTACGACCACGCGCTCGACCTCGCCACCCAACCCGCCGAACGCCGCTACCTCGCGCGCCGCCGCTCCGCCGTACCGCCCAGCCCGGCGCCTAAGGGGTGAGGAGTGACGGGCGGCGCTGGAAGACGGCGCTGAGCTTGTCGCCCGGTTGCCGCCGCCAGTCGGGCGACTCGGCCAGGATCTGCGTGAGCGGGAGGTCCTTGGGCCAGACGACCAAGCCGATGCGGTTGCCGTCGAGGATCGCCTTCCAGCCCGGGTCACCCTGGAGGAGCTTCGTGTAGTCCCGGGTCTGCGCGACCGGGTAGGTGTCGTAGCGGTCGTCGAAGAACACCGGTTGGTGCGGCCAGTACTTCGCGATCACGTAGCCCGCCCACGCGTCGGTCGTGAGGAGGCGGGTCCTGGGCCCGAGCTCGCCGGCGTGATCGAGACGGGCCAAGGTCTTCACCGGGTACTGCGACAGGTCGTACGCCGGATGCTGCAGCGTGCTCGCGAGCCAGAGCCCGCCGAGTGCGACGACGGCCACCAGCGCGACGCGCCCCACGCTCGAAGTACGCGCCGGTGCCTTCAGCGATCCACCCGTCTCCGCGCGCTCCTCGGTCGCGGTGACGATGCGCGACGGCGCGCACGCCCGGGCGACGATCGGCAGGGTGACGATGACGGCGAGCGCGATGTTGCGCTGGGCCCAGAACGCCAGGAGCAGGAACGGGACACCGACGATGAGATCGCGCCGCCCGTACCGTCGCCACGCGCGCGTCCCGATGGCGATGAAGGCCACCAACCAGAGCGCGTAGACCGCGCTCGCGAGGTCGCGGAAATTGGGTGATTGCCACTCGACCACGTGCTGCAGCACGTCGCCCCGGCTGAACAGCACGACGGGAAATGTGATGAGCCCGACACCGTAGGGATTGGCGAGCAGGAGCACCGCGGAGAGCAGCACCGCGACGACGAGGGTGCGCTCCCGACTCCGCACGTACCAGGGGTGACCGTCGATCCAGCGGGCCAGCGCGTGCAGCCCGACGTAGACCATTCCGAGCAGCCAGGTGCCGTGGACGTTGCCCCAGACCCAGAAGACGACGGGCAGCACGATCAACGGGTGCAGGCCCAACCGGCTGCTCGGCAGCTCGACCACGACGACCACCAGCGCGAGCGCGAGGAGGCCGAGGGCGAGGGGCCGTTCCGACCACAGGAGCAGGATCGGAGCCGCGGCCAACGCGGCGACGCCGACGGCGCGCACGCGGTCGTGGGTGAGCTCGAGCGCGATCCACACGAGCAGCATGGCCACCAGCGCACCGGTCGCCGCGCTGAGGACCTGGAGACCGTGACCACCGAAGTACCGGTTGACGACCCCGTACGCGAGCTCGGCGAGCCAGGACTGGGCGATCCAGGCGTGCCCACGGATGCTGAAGGAGAAGACATCGTGGTGCGGGACACCGGAGTCGAGGATGACCTGGCCGGTCCGGACGTGCCACAGGTAGCTGTTGTCGCTCAGCTTCTGGAGACCGAAGATCCAACCCGCGAGACCGAACACCGCGATGAAGACGCGTGTGAGGCCTTCGTCGGATGTGCCGGTGGCCGCTCGGAGATCCGGGGCGACCGCAGCGGGACGCGCGGTCGCCGTTTGGGTCACAGGATCGCGCTGATCTTGATCATCGCGGGGCCGAGGATCACGACGAAGAGCGCCGGGAAGATGCAGAACACGAGGGGGAAGAGCATCTTGACCGGCGCCTTCTGCGCGAGCTCCTGGGCCGCGAGCCGGCGGCGGATGCGCATCTCCTCGGCCTGCGTCCGCAGGATGCGGGCAATCGACACCCCGAAGGCGTCGGCCTGCAGCATCGCGAGGATGAACGCCCGCAGCTCGGGAACCTCGGTGCGCTCGTCGAGCGCGCGGAGGGCCTGGGCCCGGCTCGCACCGATGCGGACCTCCTGGAGCATCCGGCGGAACTCCTCCGACAGCGGGCCTGGGACCGCTCCGGTCGTGCGGTCGAGCGCCTGCTCGAACCCGAGGCCGGCCTCCACGGAGATCACCAGCAGGTCGAGGATGTTCGGCAGCTGGCGGGCGACCGCGACCTTCCGGGCCTCGACCCTCCGGTTCAGGATCGCGTCGGGTCCCACGAACGCGGCGCCCCAGAGCAGGGCGATGACGATGATGCCGGACATCCCGGTGATCCCGAGACCGAACCAGACGACGAGGATCCACAGCGCGCCGGAGACGAGTCCCGCGCCCTTGAGCGCGAGCATCCCTTCGGCGGTGAGCCCGCTCGGGTTGCCCGCGGTGACGAGCTTCTGCCGGGTCGTCTCGAGCCAGCCCGCGGGCGTGACCCTGCGGCCGAGCGTGGTGAGGCCCTCGAGCATCGGCGCGAACACGCGGTCACCGACGGGGACGAGCATCTCGCGGTCGCGCTGCCCGGGCATCTCGTAGTCGTCGAGGGCGCGCAGCGACTGCCGGACCTCGGCCCGCTCGGCGAACGACTGGGCGACGACGAAGGTGGCGAGGAGGGTGGCGATTCCGCCACCGATGGCCAGTAGAAGGAGGGTCATCAGATCTCGATCTTCACGATGTTCATGAGCCAGAAGAACCCGAGCACCGCGAGCACCGACGAGCCGATGACGAACATGAGGCCCGTGCTGTCGCTGAACAGCGCGTTCAGGTACTCGGGCTTGATGACGTAGAGGAAGCCGGCGAAGCCGAACGGGAAGATGCCCATGACGATCGCCGAGATCCGACCCTCGGCGGTGAGCGCACTGACCTCGCGCTTCAGGCGATCACGTTCCGTCATCGTGTCGGCGACGGTGTCGAGGAGCTCGGCCAGGTTGCCGCCGACCTCGCGTTGGATGCGGATCGCCATCACCGCCCACCGCAGATCGGTGCTGTCCATGCGGTCGGCGGCTTCGTCCATCGCGTCCTCGATCGGCCGTCCGAGCCGGCCTTCGTTGAACACGCGTTGCATCTCCCGCTTCATCGGATCCATCGACTCGTTGGCCACGCTCTCGAGGCCCTGCACGAACGAGAAGCCCGCGCGCAGGGATCCTGCGAGCAGCGAGAGGATCTGCGGCAGCTGCTCCTGGAACTGCGCGACGCGCGTGCGCCGCCGGGACTTGAGGACCACGGGCGGCACCCCGGCGACCACGGCGGCGATCACGAGCCCGACCGTCCACGGGTGGAGCGTGAGCACGAGGACCACCGTGAGGATGAGCACACCGGCGACGTAGAAGAACAGCGCCTCGGCGGCCCGCAGCGGCACGTCGGCCTGCTCGAGCAGCTTCTCCGTGGCGCCCAGCGCGCGGGTGTGGCCGGCGAGGCTGCCGGTGAGGTCGACGGCCTGCTGCACCACCTTCGACTCGCTCAGCTGCATCTCCGGCGGCGCGTCGGGGACGTAGGCCGGGTCGAGCTGGTAGTCGGAGATCCGGTCGACGATCTTCGTCTTCTCGCCACCCATGTACGTGGCGATGGCGAACGCGAGCAGGAACACCACGAGACCGGCCGCGAGCGCGATGGCGATCGGGCTGACCGCCGCAAGGGGCAGAACGCCGGGGTTCATCGCGAGCCCGCGCCGCGTTCGGCGAAGGGGGTCACCGCAAACAGCTCGGGCTCGAGCTTGATGCCCTGGTCGGAGAGACGCTCGGTGAACGTCGGTCGGATGCCCGTGCTCTTGAGGTGTCCGAGGAACCGGCCGTCGGCGTCGATGCCCATGCCGTAGTCGAAGAGGTAGATGTCCTGCATGACGATGATCTCGCCCTCCATCTTCATCACCTCGGTGATGTGGGAGACGCGGCGGGTGCCGTCGCGGAGGCGGCTGACGTGCACGATCAGGTCGAGCGCGGAGGCCATCTGCTCGCGGATCGCGCGGATCGGCAGCTCCATGCCCGCCATGAGCGACATCGTCTCGATGCGGGAGAGCGTGTCGCGCGGCGAGTTGGAGTGGACGGTGGTGATCGAGCCGTCGTGACCGGTGTTCATGGCCTGCAGCATGTCGACGGCCTCGGCACCACGGACCTCGCCGACGACGATGCGGTCGGGACGCATGCGGAGCGCGTTGCGCACGAGGTCGCGGATCTTGACCTCGCCCTTCTCCTCGATGTTCGGAGGACGCGACTCCATCGAGAGGACGTGGTCCTGCACCATCTGCAGTTCCTTGGCGTCCTCGATGGTGACCACGCGCTCGTTGCTGGGGATGAACGACGACAGGACGTTGAGGAGGGTGGTCTTCCCGGTACCGGTACCGCCGGAGACGACGACGTTGAGCCGGCCGCGGACGCAGGCTTCGAGGAAGTAGGCGGTCTGCGAGCTCAGGGTGCCGAAGCTGACGAGGTCCTCGACCCGGAACGGATCGGCTGCGAACTTCCGGATGGTGAGGAAGGGGCCGTCGATGGCCAGCGGGTGGAGCACCACGTTGACGCGGGATCCGTCGGGCAGACGGGCGTCACAGAGCGGGTTGCTCTCGTCGACCCGGCGTCCGACCTGGCTCACGATCTTGTCGATGATGCGGCGGAGGTGGGTCTCGTCGACGAAGCGGACGTCGGTGACCTCGATCTTGCCGGCGCGCTCGACGTAGACGCGTTGGGGGCCGTTCACCATGATCTCGGTGACGGTCGGGTCCTTCAGGAGCCTGTCGATCGGCCCGTAGCCGAGCACGTCGTCGGCGACGTCGCGCAGGAGCTGTCCGCGCTCGGCCGTGGAGATCGCGGCGCCCTCCTGCGCGAGGGCGCGCTGGAGCTGCTCGTTGACCTGACGCCGGAGCTCGTCCTCCGAGATCCGCTGGTCGTAGAGAATGGGGCCGAGCTCGGAGATGACGAACTGGTGCATCTTCTGACGGAGGTCCTCGAGGACCGCGTTGCGCTGGCTCGTCGGAGTCTTCTGGAACTCCTGCCAACGCGTGTACTGGGTGGTCATCGCACTGCCTCCTGGCCCTCGACCGTCATCCCGGGCGGCCGTTCGGGTCGGCGGCGGTGAGCGCCGCGTTGTTGGCGATCAGCACGTCGGCCATCTTCTCGATGGCGCGGGCTGCGGGTGACTTGGGGCTGTCGAGCACGACGGCCACGCCGCGGTTCACGGACTGCGGCACCGCGATGTCGGACGGGATCGGGAACTCGGCCTCCATGCCGAGGCTGCGCTCCACCTCCTTCACATCGAGGCGGACCTTCGCGTTGGCGCGGTTCAGGACGAGGTGGATCTTCCCGCCGGCGATCGACATGAGGTCCATGGTCTGGATCCCGATCTTCACGTTCTTGATGCTCGGGATGTCCATGCTCGCGACGAGCATGACGTCGTCGGCGATCGCGAGCAGCGCGAGGACCGAGTCGTCGAAGTGCGGCGGCATGTCGGCGACGACGTAGTCGTTCAGCCGCAGCATCGACTCGACGATCGCGACCATCTCCTCCGGACGGACCTGATCCGCAGCCGAGGGCTCGACGGGCGCGGGCAGCACGTGCAGCCCGCTCTCCTCGTGCAGGCCGAGGAACACCTTCACGAGGTCGGCATCGGGGAAGGTGATCGCGGCCGCGGCGTCGACGACGGTCTGGGTCGGCGGAATGCCGAGGAGCACGCCGACGTCACCGAACTGGAGGTCGCAGTCGATGAGCGACACGCCGCGCGGCGGGTTGCGTCGGGCCAGAGCGACCGCGAGGTTCGTCGCGACCATGCTCTTGCCGACTCCACCCTTGGTGGAGAACGAGAGGATCAAGCGGCCACGGGTCTGCGCGGCCTCGGGACTGCCGACCCGGGTGACGAGACCGGCGGCCTTGTTGCCGACGTGCTCGACCGCCTGGCGCAACGCGTGCTCGCCGCCGTCGAGCGCGACCGCTTCACCGACTCCGGCACGCATGGCCTGTTGCAGGAGCGTCGTCGTCATCTCCTCGACCACGATCACGGCCGCGAGGTCGGGACGGTGGTGCGTGAGCCGCTGGATCTGCTCGAAGCCGTGGGCGTTGGCCATCTCGGGCCCGAACACGACGACGGTCGCACGCGGCGGCGCGCTCGGATCGGCCTCGGGATCGACCACGTCCATCGAGCGGATCAGCGCTTCGGCGTTCGGGAACGAGCCCGGGTTGCCGTAGCTGGCCAGCTGCATGCCCATTCGCATCCGGTTCCGCTGCTCCGGGTCGACGACGACGACCTCGAAGCGGTGGTTGCCCGGGCTGCTCAATGCTGCGGTTCCGTCCTGAGTCACAGGTTCCTCATCGTCGTTTCGGGAGATTCGCTGAAGCGCTCGGCGCCCCGATTGCGGACGTCCGATGCAGGTGCGCGAGTGGCCCCGAGAGGCCCGGATGTCAGTTGAGGGCCCCGATGCCGGCGACGGCGGGCAGGTGGATCAGGTCGCCGACCGGCGGCAGCGCGGCCTCCGTGTAGCCCGGGGGAACGAGCGAGAGGTAGATCTGCTGGGTCGTCGCCGCGAGGGCCAGCTTCTGGGCCTGGTCCGAGGTCACCTCGAGGGTGATGGGACCGACGACGCTCGTGGCCGTGGGTGCCGGCGTGCCCGGCGCGGTGGTCGCGCTGGCCGTCGCGGCGGTGGTCGCGGTCGTGGTGGCGTTGAAGGTGTCGCCGACGCTGATGACCTTGACGTTCTGCAGCATCATGAACGCGACGTTCGTCGGCATGTTCGGGTCTGCGGACTGCGCGTCGCTGAGCTTGGGCTTGGCCACGACGATGACGTTCACGTGGTCGCCGCTCTGGATGAAGCCGCCGACCGAACGGGTCACGTCGAGCTGGATGGCGATCGCCTGCTTCCCGGAGGGCAGCGATGCCGCCACCGGTCCTGCGGCCGCCTGGGGCGAGTTCTTGCTGATGAAGCTGCTGGCCACGATGAACTGGCCGGGCGCGATATCGGCCGCGGCGACGTCCTTGGTGATGTCGGTGCCCGCGGCGACGGCGTTGGGGGGCAGCGCATCCTTCGGGACCTTCTTGGTCTGGATCATGGGGGTGGCGTCCGAGCCACTCGTCCCCTTGGTGATCGCGGCCTTCGCCACGAGGGCACCGACCAACTTGGTCTTGTCCTGGGCGCGTTTGTCCGCGCCCCTCACGTAGACGAACGTCCCGACGATCACCACGGCGGCGAGCACCAGGGCGATGACAACGGTCAATTGCTTGCGGCTTCCCACGAGTGTTCTCCCGGTCGCTGGTCACCTCCTATCGGTGGGTCGTGGGCCCCGGTTGACGGCCTCTTTGCGAGCCGGGCCCGGACGCGGATCGGCCGGCCCGAGGGCCGGCCGACTCGATGCAGATGAACGCGGAGCGTGGTGCGGGAGATCGCGCCTATTCGGCGGGGGTCTCCACCGGCTCTTCGAGCAGACCCTGGATCGGGATGCCCTCCCCCTCGGCCAGGGGCGGCAGCTCGGCCTCGGCTTCCGGCTCGGCCTCGCCCTCGGTCACCTCGGGCTCGAACTCCGGCCCGATGTAGTTGCCCTGGGCGTCGTAGGCGTGCTCGCCGTACATGTCCTGGTACTCGGCGGCGACCACGCCACCTTCGGCGGCCTGCTTGATCGACAGGCTGATCCGGCGGCGGTCGAGGTCGATGTCGATGATCTTCACCCAGAGCTCTTCACCCGGGGTGACGACCTGCTCGGGCGCCTCGACGTGGTGCAGCGCCATCTCGGAGATGTGCACCAGCCCCTCGATGCCCTCCCCGACCTGGACGAAAGCCCCGAACGGCACCAGCTTGGTGACCCGTCCGTAGACGAGCTCCCCGACCTGGTGACTGGTGGCGAACTCCTGCCACGGGTCCTGCTGAGTCGCCTTCAGCGAGAGGCTGATGCGCTCGCGGGAGAGGTCGACGTCGAGGACCTGCACCGTGACCTCGTCGCCAACCTGCACGACCGAGCTCGGGTGGTCGACGTGCTTCCAGCTGAGCTCGGATACGTGGACGAGTCCGTCCATGCCGCCGAGGTCGACGAAGGCACCGAAGTTGACCACCGACGACACGACACCCTGGCGGATCTCGCCCGGCTTGAGGTTGGTGAGGAACTCGTCGCGCTGCTCGCGCTGGGTCTCCTCGAGGTACGCCCGACGCGAGAGGACGACGTTGTTGCGGTTCTTGTCGAGCTCGATGATCTTGCAGTCGAGCGTCTTGCCGACGAACGGGTGCAGGTCGCGCACGCGCCGCAGGTCGACGAGCGATGCGGGCAGGAAGCCCCGCAGGCCGATGTCGAGGATCAGGCCGCCCTTGACGACCTCGATGACCGGGCCGCTGACGACGCCCTCCTCCTCCTTGATGCGCTCGATCGTGCCCCAGGCGCGCTCGTACTGCGCGCGCTTCTTGGACAGGATCAGCCGGCCGTCCTTGTCCTCTTTGGTGAGGACGAGGGCCTCGAGCTCCTGGTCGAGCTCGACGACGTCGTGCGGGTCGACGTCGTTGCGGATCGAGAGCTCTTTGGAGGGGATGACACCTTCGGACTTGTAGCCGATGTCCAGGAGCACTTCGTCGGAGTCGATCTTCACCACACGACCGACGACGATGTCGCCGTCCTCGAAGGCGACGATGGTGAGGTCGACGGCGTCGGCGAAGGACATCCCGCCGAGGTCGTCGAACACGACTTCGGTCAAGGCGCCGATGTCGTCGTCTTCGTCGAAGGTGTCGATGATGGTGTCGGTCCCGGCCAATTCGCCTTCGGACCCTGACTCCGGGACGGAGGCGCTGATTGCCTCCGTCGTCTCCTGATCGGACAACGTGTAACTCCTGAGAAAGCGGACAGCGCACCCGCCGTCGACGAACGCCGACGACACGGGAGGCCGGCCCCCGAGTGGGAACCGGAAGCAAGGGTACCGCTCAGAACGTGCGATCGTGAAGGGCCAATCCCGGCTTGCGGGCCAAGAGGAGCAGCCCGGGCTCCTCGAGGCTGGGAATCCGCCGGCCGAAGCGCCCCGGAGCGCTCGCGTGGACCGCGATCGGGTCGAGGCCCACGACCGCGGAGAGCAGCCGCAGCTCCCGCGGCGTCCAGCAGGTCGTCCAGAGATCGAACGGCTGCTCGACCCCTCCCTCTCCCTTGACGGTCGCCACCTCGTGGAGCACGCCGGTGTCCGGGTCGAACGCCTCCCCCGCCTCCAGGAACCGGACCACGAAGCCCGCGCTGAAGGTGTCGAGGGCGAGCACGCCACCGGGCCGGAGCGCGGCGGCCATCTCGCCCATGACGGTCTCCTCGGCCCGGCCCCCCAGAAGGCCGAAGCCGCCCTGGCAGATCGAGACCACGCCGTCGAACTCGTCACGGAACGCGAGGTCGCGCGCGTCGCGAACCTCGAACCGGGCCTCGATTCCTTCGGCCGCCGCGGCCGCCCGCGCGAGCGAGATGAATTCTTCGCTCAGGTCGATGCCGACGACGTCGAAGCCGGCCCGAGCGAGACCGAGCGCGTGACGGCCCGGCCCGCACCCCACGTCGAGCACGCGTGCGCCCGGTCGAAGCTCGAGCGCCTCGATGAGGAAGGCGACCTCCTGATCGGTGCCCTGCGTGAACGACTGCCGGAGATACGCGGGACCGAGGTGACGGGCGATCGGGAGGAACCAATCGCGCGACTCGGGACCTTCCTCCGCCACCGGCGCGGTGCTACTTGGCCGCGGCCCAGTTGGGCCCCGAGCCGATGTCGACCTTGAGCGGGACCTCGAGTTCGGTGACCGACTCCATCACGTCGCGCACCAGCGTCTCCGCCGCGGCCTGCTCTTCGATCGGCACCTCGAGCACCAGCTCGTCGTGCACGGTCATGAGCACCCGGCTCCGGAGCCCGTCACGCAAAAGCGCCCGGTCGAGGTCGACCATCGCGAGCTTGAAGATGTCGGCCGCGGAACCCTGGACCGGCGCGTTCTGCGCCATGCGCTCCCCCATCTGGCGGATCCGGAAGTTGTCGGACGACAGCTCGGCGATCTGGCGTCGGCGACCGAAGATGGTGGTCGTGTAGCCCCGCCGCTTGGCCTCGTTGACCGTGTCGACCATGAACGCGCGGACGTTGGGGAAGCCCTCGAAGTAGTTGTCGAGGATCTGGCGTGCCTCTTCGACCGCGATGTCGGCCCGCTGCGAGAGCCCGTACGCCTCCATGCCGTAGGCGAGGCCGTAGTTCACGACCTTGGCGAACCGGCGTTGCGCGGCGTCGACCTCGTGCTCGGCGACCCGGAACACCTTCGCTGCGGTGATCGTGTGGACGTCGGCGTCGCGGGCGAACGCGTCGACGAGGCCGGGGTCGTGGCACAGGTGCGCGAGGACGCGCAGCTCGATCTGCGAGTAGTCGGCGGTGAGGAGGTTCCAGCCGTCGTCGGCCACGAACGCCCGCCGCATCTCCCGGCCGTCGGCGGTGCGGACCGGGATGTTCTGCAGGTTGGGGTTCTCGCTGGAGATGCGCCCGGTGGTGGTGTCGGTCTGCTTGAACGTCGCGTGGATGCGGCCGTCGGGCCCGATGAGCGGCGGGAGCGCCTCGGCGTAGGTGTTGCGGAGCTTCTCGACCTCCCGGTACCGGAGCAGGTCTTCGAGAATGGGATGCGGGGTGGCGAGCGCCATCTTCTGCAGCGAATCCGCGTCGGTCGACGGCCCGGTCTTGGTCTTCTTGACCGGGGTCAGCCCGAGCTTGTCGAAGAGCACGGTGCGCAACTGCGGCGTGGAGTTCACGTTGAACGACTCGCCGGCCTGCTCCTGGATGCGGCCCTCGAGCTCGGTGCACGCGGCGGCGAGCTCCGTCCGCAGGCCTTCGAGGAACGGCCGATCGATGCGGATGCCGAACGTCTCCATGCGCTCGAGCACGCGGACCAGTGGCTGCTCGATGCGGCGGTACAGGTCGACGAGCTCGCGTTGCTCGAGCGCGTCCTCGAGGACCCCGGCGAGCTGCAGGACCGCGAGCGCGCGGTGACCCGTCTCGATGACGCCGGAGTCGCCGTCGAGATCGAGCGTGCCCTCGGTGTGCGTGCCTGCGGTGATCTCCACGGTGAGGAAGCGCAGCGCGAGGTCCTCGACCGAGTACTTCCCCTCCCCCGGATCCAAGAGGTACGCCATCACCGCCGTGTCGACATCGAGCGACTCCACCTCGACGCCGTCGGGGAGACCGTGCATGAGGTCCTTGGCGCGATGGGCGACGAGGGGCGGCCCGTCGGCTGCGAGCAGCTGCTGGAGCGCGTCGAAGACCGCGTCGGTGTTGATCAGCTCGCCCGGCAAGTACGCGACCTCCTCGCCCGGACCGGCGATGCCGAGGCCGAGCAGCGCGCTGCGGCCGGGCACGCCCGACCAGCGGGCGTCGAGGGCGTAGCGGTCGCCGGCCACACCGATGGCGGCAAGGCGATCGGCGGCCGCGGCGGCGTCGGGGATGACGCGGACCTCGGCCTCGAGCGCGGCGGCGGTCTCCTCGGTGGCGCTCTGGGTGTCGCCGACCGCGGCGAGGAGCCGGGGAAGCAGGGTGCGGAACTCGAGCTGGTGGAAGATCGTCCGCACCTGCTCGTGGTCCCACTCGCCCATCGTGAGCTCGTACGGCGAGACGTCGAGATCGCAGTCCCGCACGAGCATCGTCATCTGGCGGTTCTTGAACACCCGGTCCCGGGCCTCGCCGAGGTTCTGGCGCTGCTTCGGCGGAAGGTCGTCGAGGTGCTCGAAGATCCCCTCGAGGTTGCCGTAGGTGCTGACCAGCTTGGCCGCGGTCTTCTCGCCGATGCCCGGCACGCCGGGGAGGTTGTCGGACGGATCGCCGCGCAGGGCCGCGTACTCCGGGTACTGGTGCGGGGTGACGCCAGTGCGCTCGAGGATGCCGGCTTCGTCGTACAGCGCGTAGTCGGAGACGCCCCGCTTGTTGTAGAGCACCTGGATGTGCGGGTCCTGGACGAGCTGGTACGCGTCGCGGTCGCCGGTGACGATGACCACATCGGTGCCGTCGGCCGCGGCCCGGGTCGCCAGCGTCGCGATCAGGTCGTCGGCCTCCATCCCTTCCTGGGAGAGGTACCGGATCTGCAGCGCGTCGAGCACCTCACGGATCAGCGGCAGCTGCCGGCTGAACATGTCGGGCGTCTCCTTGCGGCCCGCCTTGTACTCGCTGTCGAGCTCATGGCGGAACGTGGGCGCCCTGAGATCGAACGCGACCGCGAGGTAGTCGGGCTTCTCGTCGGCGAGCATCTTCACCAGCATCGACGTGAAGCCGTAGACCGCGTTGGTGACGGTCCCGTCGGCGGTCGCGAGGTCGGCCGGCAACGCGTAGAACGCGCGGTAGGCGAGCGAGTGACCGTCGAGGAGCAGCAGCTTCGGCATCACCACCGAAGTTACTGCCACCTCACGTCGGAGGCCTCAGAGTCTTCGGCGCCGATTGCACTTGACCTAGGGCGTGAGGGTGCCGTCGAGGACCTGTTCGGCGGCTTCGTGGACCTTGATCCGCGAGCTCATCGCGTGGGTCTGCAGGAAGCGCCAGGCCTCCTGCTCGCCCAGGCCGTGCTTGTCCATCAGCTGGCCCTTCGCCCGGTCGATCGACTTGCGGGCCTCGAGTCGCTCGGCCAGGTCGGCGACGTCCTTCTCCAGCCCGGCGAGCTCGGCGTGGCGGCCGAGCGCGACCTCGATCGCCGGCACCAGGTCGCTCTTCTGGAACGGCTTGACGATGTACGCCAGCGCGCCGGCGTCGATGGCCTGGTCGACCAGGTCGCGCTGCGAAAAGGCGGTCAGCACGACGACGGCGCAGAGACGGTCGGCCGCGATGTGGCGGGCCGCCGACAGGCCGTCCATCCCCGGCATCTTGATGTCGAGGATGGCCAGATCGGGCTGGAGCTGTCGCACGAGGTCCACCGCTTCGTCGCCGCGACCGGTCTCGGCCACGACGTCGTAGCCCTCCTCCTCGAGGAGCTCCTTGAGATCGAGCCGGATGATCGCTTCGTCCTCGGCGATGACGACGCGGGGAGCGGTGGGCACAGGGCGTTCCGTTTCTGAGGTGGCGGTGACGACGGTTCAGTTGGCCGGGAGCTGGCTGGCGAGCCGGTCGAGCAGGACGTCCTGCTCGTGCAGCAGGTCGGCGATGGAGCGTACGACGGAGTCCCGCTGACGGGCGAGCAGATCGGCGTGGCGGCGGGCGTCGCGCGCCTCGACGTCGGCCAGGGGCGTCTCGGAGACCAGCGCCCGCATCCGGGCGTCCTCCGCCTCGCTCTCGAGGAAGACGAGCTGTTCCTCGGTGACGGCCAGATCGGAGCGGAGGCGCTTGATGCGCTCGCTCACGTCGATCAGGCGCCGCTGCAGGATCGAAGGCGATGACATGGACCCCTGAGTGTACGGCAGCCCCCGCCGGATCCGCGGCGCTTGCCGCCCGGTCCGTGCGGCCCGATCGCCCCGCGGCTGCTTCCGGGCGCGGGTACCGTTCCCCCGTCGCCCGGATGGCGCAATCGGCTGACGCGATCGACTCAAAATCGATTGCCCGCAAGGGCATGCGGGTTCGAGTCCCGCTCCGGGCACCACCCCTCAGATCTTTGTGCGTCCCTGGAGCACGATATGTGTGCTCGGGGGACGCTCGAAGCTCAGGGTCAGCGGATGGCGCCGGTGAGGTCGGTGCCGCCGAGGAGGCCGTTGATCTCGGCGAGGGTCGGGGGGTCGAGCTCGAGGGAGCCGGCGCCGATCCAGCCGTCGATCTGCTCGGGCGAGCGCCCGCCGACGATCGCGGCGCTGACCCCGGGCACGGTGAGCGTCCAGGCGATCGCCACGGACGCGACCGACGCGCCCAACCGTTCGGCGACCGGGCGCAGCCCGTCACGGAACGCGAGCACGGAGTCGACGACGGGCTCGGTGAAGCCCGGGGCCGTCTTGCGCCAGTCGTCGTCGTCCATCCGGTCGATGCGCTCGCGCGACATGGAGTCGGTGAGCAGCCCCGACTGCATCGGGCTGTAGACGATGACGCCGGTCCCGTGCGCGTGGCACCACGGAATCTCATCGGCGACGGCGCGCTGGTCGACGAGGGACAGCGGCGGCTGGAGCGACGCGACGTGGCCGAGCGGCTCGCACCGCTCGAGCAGGCCGACGTCGAAGTTGGACACCCCGGCGAACCGGATCTTGCCCGCGTCGACGAGCCCCAGCATCGCGGCCCAGGAATCATCGATCGCGAAGCCGGCCTGGTCCGGCCAGTGGAACTGGAACAGGTCGATGGTGTCGACGCCGAGCCGTCGCAACGAGTCGTCGCACTCGCGCGGGATCGAAGCCGGATCGAGCCTGCGCTCAGCCGGCTTCATGCGGTCGGCGTCGTCCCAGACCAAGCCGCACTTCGTGAACACGTACGGCCGGTCGGCGGCGCCGATCTCCGCCAACGCGCGCCCGACGACCTCCTCGGAGTGACCGAGGCCGTAGATCGCGGCGGTGTCGATCCAGTTGATGCCCGAGTCGACGGCGTAGCGCATCGCCGCGACCGAAGCGTCGTCGTCCTGAGAGCCCCACCCGAAGCTCCAACCCCCACCCCCGACCGCCCAGGCGCCGAAGCCGACCGCGCTGATCTCGAGGCCGGTGGTGCCGAACGTACGCAGGACGGGCGGGGTCATGACTTCCTCCGGACGGAGTCGGCGGCACGTCGGACGGGTTGGAGCAAGGCCTGGCCGAGTCGCCACGAGCGGGATGCGATCAGCTCGGCGACCCGCTGCTCCGCGGCCGCGGCTCGGGCCTCGGCGCGTTCGGCCTGCGCCTCGAGCTCGACCCGTTCGGCTTGCGCCCGTAGTACCTCACCCATCTCGCGTTGGAGCTCGATGAGCGCGCCCCGCTTCACCGCAGCCTCTTCGCGGAGCGGGGCCATCTCGGTCTCGTAGAGATGGACCACGTCGGCCGCGGTGAGGTCGCGGCGCTCGAACACGACGG
>JAODBH010000126.1 GCA_025463865.1 Actinomycetes bacterium
CAGCGTGAGGTGCTTGCACTACCCGATCTGATCGCGATTCAGCGGCACTCGTTCGCGTGGTTCCTCGAAGCTGGTGTCGCGGAGGTCCTCCGGGACATCTCCCCGATCGAGGACTTCACCGGACAGCTCAAGCTCGAGCTGACCGACCACGTGTTCGACCCGCCGAAGCACTCGGAAGACGAGTGTCGCGAGCGCGACATGACGTACGCACGGCCACTCTTCGTGACCGCGCGGTTCATGAACGCGCAAACCGGTGAGATCAAGGAGCAGACGGTCTTCATGGGTGACTTCCCCATGATGACCGACCGCGGCACCTTCATCATCAACGGCACCGAGCGCATCGTCGTCTCGCAGCTCGTGCGCTCGCCGGGCGTCTACTTCGGCATCACGCCGGACAAGACCTCGCCGGAGAAGGACATCATCGACGCCAAGATGATCCCGGGCCGCGGTGCGTGGCTCGAGTTCGAGGTCGACAAGAAGAACGTCGTCTACGTGCGCATCGACCGGAAGCGCAAGCAGCCGGTCACCGTGTTCCTGAAGGCCCTCGGCTTCGGCGAGACGCCGGACGAGCTCCTCAACCTCATCACCGACGCGAACGGCAACCCGTACGAGTCGATGCGCAACACGCTCGAGAAGGACCACACCGATTCGGTGGACGCCGCGTTCATCGACATCTACCGCAAGCTGCGGCCGGGCGAGCCGCCGACACCCGACAGTGCTCGCAGCCTGTTGGAGAACCTGTTCTTCAACCCGAAGCGCTACGACATGGCGAAGGTCGGACGCCACAAGGTCAGCAAGAAGCTGCGCGACGAGTACGCGCACCTTCCGCTCGACCGGTTCGGTCTCACCGTCCCGAACGCGGACCCGGAGAAGGCCGCGCTCGATCTGACGCTGTCCCGCGCCGACATCCTCTCGACGGTCTCG
The DNA here is from genome assembly GCA_025463865.1 of Actinomycetes bacterium. Taxonomy (GTDB): domain Bacteria; phylum Actinomycetota; class Acidimicrobiia; order IMCC26256; family Chersky-534; genus Chersky-534. Next base: position 925 of record JAODBH010000126.1, read on the forward strand.
TACCTCGTGAAGCTCCACAACAACGACCCCGACTACTACCCCGACGACATCGACCACTTCGGCAACCGCCGGGTGCGCTCGGTCGGCGAGCTGATCCAGAACCAGGTGCGGGTCGGTCTCTCGCGGATGGAGCGCGTCGTGCGCGAGCGCATGACCACGCAGGACGTCGAGGCGATCACACCCCAGACGCTGATCAACATCCGCCCGGTCGTCGCCGCGATCAAGGAGTTCTTCGGCTCCTCGCAGCTCAGCCAGTTCATGGACCAGACGAACCCGTTGGCCGGCCTCACGCACAAGCGTCGCCTGTCGGCCCTCGGCCCCGGCGGGCTCTCCCGTGAGCGCGCGGGCTTCGAGGTCCGCGACGTGCACCCCAGCCACTACGGCCGGATGTGCCCGATCGAGACGCCGGAAGGCCCGAACATCGGCCTGATCGGCTACCTCGCGAGCTACGCGCGGATCAACCCGTTCGGCTTCATCGAGACCCCGTACCGAAAGGTCGTCAAGGGCATCGCCACTGACGACATCGAGTACCTCGCCGCCGACGACGAGGACCGCTTCGTCGTGGCCCAGGCGAACGCCGCCATCGACGACAAGGGCAAGCTGCTCGAAGCCCGCGTCCTCGTCCGCGAGGGTCGGGGCGAGCTCGCCTACGTACCGCCGGACGAAGTCGACTACATGGACGTCTCGCCGAAGCAGATCGTCTCGGTCGCGACCGCCCTCATCCCGTTCCTCGAGCACGACGACGCCAACCGCGCGCTCATGGGCGCCAACATGCAGCGCCAGGCGGTCCCGCTCCTCCGGGCGACCGCGCCGTTCATCGGTACCGGCATCGAGGGCCGTTGCGCCCGCGACGCCGGCGACCTGATCCTCGCGCTGGACGAAGGCACCGTCGTCGAGGTCGCGGGTGACCTCATCACGGTCGACTACAAGAAGGTCGGGCGCACGACGCACCGCCTCCTCAAGTTCCGCCGCTCGAACCAGGGAACGTGCATCAACCAGAAGCCCATCGTCGATGCCGGCGACGTGGTGAAGAAGGGTGACGTGCTCGTCGACGGGGCGTCGACCCACCAGGGCGACCTCGCGCTCGGCAAGAACCTGCTCGTGGCGTTCATGCCCTGGAAGGGCCACAACTACGAGGACGCCATCGTCATCTCGCAGCGGCTCGTCACCGACGACGTGCTCACCTCGATCCACATCGAGGAGCACGAGATCGACGCACGCGACACGAAGCTCGGTGCCGAGGAGATCACCCGGGACATCCCGAACCTCTCCGAGGACATCCTGAAGGACCTCGACGAGCGCGGCATCATCCGCGTCGGCGCCGAGGTCGGCCCGGGCGACATCCTCGTCGGCAAGGTCACGCCGAAGGGCGAGACCGAGCTCACGCCGGAAGAGCGGCTGCTCCGGGCGATCTTCGGTGAGAAGGCCCGCGAGGTCCGCGACACGTCGCTGAAGGTGCCGCACGGCGAGAACGGCAAGGTGATCGACGTGCGCGTGTTCTCACGCGAAGACGGTCACGAGCTGCCGCCGGGCGTCAACCAACTGGTCCGGGTCTACATCGCCCAGAAGCGCAAGATCAGCGAGGGCGACAAGCTCGCTGGCCGTCACGGCAACAAGGGTGTCATCGCCAAGATCCTCCCGCAGGAGGACATGCCGTACCTGGCCGACGGGACCCCCGTCGACATCGTGCTCAACCCCCTCGGCGTCCCGTCCCGCATGAACGTGGGTCAGGTCCTCGAGGCGCACCTCGGCTACGCGGCACGGCACGGCTGGGAAGGTCAGCGGGTTGCTCCGGAGCACCCCCGCAAGACCCGCACGGTCACCGAGCCCGCGGTCTGGGTCAACACGCCGGTCTTCGACGGCGCGCACTGGGACGAGGTCGACCAGGCCGGACCCCAGGGCACGATCCAGCAGATCTTCGGCAAGATGCACCCGGACGGCAAGAACGGCGACCGCCTCGTCGGCATGGACGGCAAGGCGTGGGTCTACGACGGCCGCACGGGTGAGCGCTACGACAACCCGATCACCGTGGGCTACGTCTACATCCTGAAGCTGAGCCACCTCGTCGACGACAAGATCCACGCTCGTTCGACGGGCCCCTACTCGATGATCACGCAGCAGCCGCTGGGCGGTAAGGCCCAGTTCGGTGGGCAGCGCTTCGGAGAGATGGAGGTCTGGGCCCTCGAGGCCTACGGCGCGGCGTACGCGTTGCAGGAGATCCTGACCATCAAGTCCGACGATGTGCTCGGGCGGGTGAAGGTCTACGAGGCCATCGTCAAGGGGGAGAACATCCCCGAGCCGGGAATCCCCGAGAGCTTCAAGGTGCTCATCAAGGAGATGCAGGCCCTCTGCCTCAACGTCCGCGTGATCAACGCGGCCGGTGAAGAGGTGGAGATCCGCGAGCTCGACGAGGACGCCTTCCGCACGACGGAGTCGCTCGGCATCGACCTCAGCCGCCCCGAGCGGGGCACGGACGAGGAAGACGAACGACGGCGCCGCGAGCCTGCGCTCTAGCCCGAACCAGTTCCAAACCGCGACTCAAGAAGCAGCCATCTGCGCGTGAACCCGGGCTCCCGGGTTCGAGGAGGGGCACCCTGTGCTCGACGTCAACGATTCCGACCAGCTCTCCATCTCGCTCGCCACTGCGGACCAGATCCGCACGTGGTCGAACGGCGAGGTGAAGAAGCCGGAGACGATCAACTACCGCACGCTCAAGCCCGAGAAGGACGGACTCTTCTGCGAGAAGATCTTCGGTCCGACGAAGGACTGGGAGTGCTACTGCGGCAAGTACAAGCGGGTCCGCTTCAAGGGGATCATCTGCGAGCGCTGTGGCGTCGAGGTCACGCGCTCGAAGGTCCGCCGCGAGCGCATGGGCCACATCGAGCTGGCCGCTCCGGTCACCCACATCTGGTACTTCAAGGGTGTCCCGAGCCGGCTCGGCTACCTGCTCGACATCGCGCCCAAGAGCCTCGAGAAGGTCATCTACTTCGCCGCGCACCTGATCACCTGGGTCGACGAGGAGAAGCGTCACAAGGACCTCTCCGCGCTCGAAGGTGACATCCGCGCGGAGATCGGCGACCTCGAGGGACTGCGCGACCGCAACATCGAGGGCCGCTTCCAGGCCCTCGAGGCCGAGCTGGCCGAGGCCGAGGCGCGCGGCGCCAAGGAGTCGGAGCTGAACAAGCTCCGCAAGGGCGCCGAGAAGGAGATCGAGGACATCCGCGAGCGTGCGGAGGCCGGGATCACCCACATGAAGACGGTGTGGGACACCTTCCGCTCACTGCAGGCGAAGCAGCTCATCGACGACGAGCGCGTGTGGCGCGAGCTGCGCGACCGCTTCGGGGAGTACTTCGACGGCAACATGGGCGCCGAGGCCATCAAGGACCTCGTCGGCCGACTCGAGATGGAAGACGAGGAGACCTCCCTCAAGGAGGTCATCGCGACGGCCAAGGGTCAGCGCAAGGCCAAGGCCATCAAGCGCCTCAAGGTCATCTCGGCCTTCAACCGCAAGAACGAGGACGGCCGCCCGGTCAACTCGCCGATGGGCATGATCCTCGACGCGGTGCCGGTGATTCCGCCGGACCTCCGCCCGATGGTGCAGCTCGACGGCGGACGCTTCGCGACGTCGGACCTCAACGACCTGTACCGCCGCGTGATCAACCGCAACAACCGGCTGAAGCGCCTTCTCGACCTCGGTGCCCCCGAGATCATCATCAACAACGAGAAGCGCATGCTCCAGGAGGCCGTCGACGCGCTGTTCGACAACGGCCGTCGTGGTCGCCCCGTCACCGGGCCGGGCAACCGAGCCCTCAAGAGCCTTTCCGACATGTTGAAGGGCAAGCAGGGTCGGTTCCGCCAGAACCTGCTCGGCAAGCGCGTCGACTACTCGGGTCGTTCGGTGATCGTCGTGGGCCCGCAGCTCAAGCTGCAGCAGTGCGGCCTGCCGAAGCAGATGGCGCTCGAGCTGTTCAAGCCGTTCGTCATGAAGCGCCTTGTCGACCTCGAGTACGCCCAGAACATCAAGTCCGCCAAGCGGATGGTCGAGCGGGCGCGCCCGCAGGTCTGGGACGTCCTCGAAGAGGTCATCAAGGAGCACCCGGTGTTCCTGAACCGGGCTCCGACCCTCCACCGTCTCGGCATCCAGGCGTTCGAGCCGGTGCTCGTCGAGGGCAAGGCGATCCAGATCCACCCGCTCGTGTGCACCGCGTTCAACGCCGACTTCGACGGTGACCAGATGGCGGTCCACCTGCCGCTGTCGTCGGAGGCCCAGGCCGAGGCCCGGATCCTGATGCTGTCGGCGCACAACATCTTGTCCCCGGCGCACGGCCGTCCGATCACCGTGCCCACCCAGGACATGATCATCGGTGCCTATTACATGACCGAGGACATCGAGGGCGCGTCCGGCGAGGGCCGGGCCTTCTCCTCCCTCGACGAGGCAGTCCTCGCCTACGACAACCGGTTCGTCGCCGGCGGCGCGCCCGACGCGCTCCTGCCGTCGGCGCTCGAGGGCCGCGCGTCCTCGGACGACGGCGTGGACCGGCTCTCGCTGCACGCCCGGATCAAGGTGCGCATGCCGTCGGGTCGCTTCCCGGAGGACGAGTACCCGGAGCGTTCCGACGCGAACCCGACCTCACCGGTGCTCAAGCGCATCAACGGTGACCGGGTGCTGGTCGAGACGACGCTCGGGCGCCTGCTCTTCAACACGGCGTTCCCGGACGACTTCCCCTTCTTCGACCGAGCGGTCAAGAAGCGCGACATCACGGAGCTCAGCTCCAAGCTGGTCGAGCGCTACGCCCGGGCCGACGTCGCGGCCAGTCTCGACCGCATGAAGGACCTGGGCTTCGAGTTCGCGACCCGTTCCGGGCTCACGATCTCGATCTCCGACGTCAAGACGCCGGCCGCCAAGAAGGCCCTGCTCGAGCAGTTCGAGGCCGAGGCCACGAAGGTGGAAGGCCTCTACGACCGTGGAGTCATCACCGACGACGAGCGGCGCCAGAAGGAGATCGAGATCTGGACCGACGCGACGGACCGCGTCCGTGAGGCGATGCAGGCCGAGCTCGAGGCCGAGAAGTTCAACCCGATCGAGATGATGGTGGGCTCGGGTGCCCGAGGCAACGTCATGCAGGTGCGTCAGATCGCCGGTATGCGCGGACTCGTGGCCAACCCGAAGGGCGAGATCATCCCCCGCCCGATCAAGTCCAACTTCCGTGAGGGTCTGTCGGTCCTCGAGTACTTCATCTCCACCCACGGTGCCCGGAAGGGTCTCGCCGACACCGCCCTCCGCACCGCCGACTCCGGCTACCTGACCCGTCGACTCGTCGACGTCGCCCAGGAGCTCATCGTGCGGGAAGAGGACTGCGGCTCGACCCGTGGGATCTGGGTCGAGAACGTCATCGAGGGTCACGAGCAGGCCCGGTACCTCGAGCAGAAGCTCATGGGCCGTTGCCTCGTCGACGACATCACCCTCGCCGACGGCGAGGTCATCCACCGCAACACCGAGCTGCGCGAGCCCGAGCTCAACCGGATCCTCGCGGATCCCGGCATCACCCGGGTCCGGGTCCGTTCGGTGCTCACCTGCGAGAGCCTCAGCGGGATCTGCGCCACGTGCTACGGCACGATGCTGGCCACCGGCAAGCTCGTCGACCTCGGCGAGGCCGTCGGCATCATCGCGGCGCAGTCCATCGGCGAGCCCGGCACGCAGCTCACCATGCGTACCTTCCACACCGGCGGTGTGGCGGGTGAGGACATCACGCACGGCCTGCCCCGCGTGGTCGAGCTGTTCGAGGCCCGTACCCCGAAGGGCAAGGCGACGCTGGCCCGCATCTCGGGTGTCGCCCGCGTGGGCGAGAACGAGAAGGGCGAGCGGATCATCACGGTCGTCGGCGACGACGGGAACGAGGAAGACCACGTGGTCTCCCGCCGGGCCCAGCTCGCCGTGACCGACGGAGCCGAGGTGACCGCGGGTGACCGTCTGGTCGGCGACCCGAAGACCCCGCTCGACCCGAAGGAGCTGCTCGAGATCAAGGGCATCCGGGAGACCCAGGTGTACCTCGTCGACGAGGTGCAGAAGGTCTACCGGGAGCAGGGCGTCTCCATCTCCGACAAGCACGTCGAGGTCATCGTGCGCCAGATGCTGCGCCGCGTCGCGGTCAGCGAGCCCGGCGACTCGACGTTCCTCCCCGGCGAGAAGGTCGACGCCCGGCTGTACGCCGACGTCAACCGGCACCTCGTCGACGAGGGTCAGCAGCCGGCCGAGGGTCGGCCCGAGCTGATGGGCATCACGAAGGCGTCGCTCGCCACCGACTCGTGGCTCTCGGCGGCGTCGTTCCAGGAGACCACCCGGGTCCTCACCGAGGCGGCGATCGAAGGCCGCAAGGACGGGCTCTTCGGGCTCAAGGAGAACGTCATCATCGGGAAGCTGATCCCGGCCGGTACGGGGATGACGCGCTACCGCGAGATCGAGACGGTCGCACCCGACTACCAGCCGCTCGAGTTCTGGAGCTCCGACGTCGAGGACGAGATCGACCTCGCCGAGCGGCTCCGGGCCTCGTTGGAGACGCAGAACCCGGTCGAGGCGATCGAAGCCGCGATCGAGGCCAACGCGACGAGCAACGCCTTCGCGGAGACGATCCTCGAAGCGTCGCAGAGCGCCGGCGCCCCGCAGATCGCCGGTCTCGACGAAGCGGCGGGTGAGTAGCGAAGCGGCCCCATTGCACGCTCGTGTCCGTCCGGGTCCGGCGGTGACGCCGGCCCGGCGGTCACGACAGAAGTTCGTTTGCCAGCAAGGCGTTCCGCCCGTATCCTGATCCACCGGCGTCACGCCCCTCCTTTGGCGAGGGGCGTAACGCGCGAGTCGTCCGGGCGCCCGATTTCATCGTGCGCGCCCATCACCAGCATCATTTCGTAGGAGCAGCGTGCCCACCATCGCCCAGCTCGTCCGCAAAGGTCGCGAGACCAAGCCGGAGAAGTCGAAGACGCCGGCCCTGAAGGGCTCGCCCCAGCGCCGGGGTGTGTGCACGCGCGTGTTCACCCACACGCCCAAGAAGCCGAACTCCGCGCTCCGGAAGGTCGCCCGCGTCCGCCTCACCAGCGGCATCGAGGTCACGGCCTACATCCCGGGAATCGGCCACAACCTGCAGGAGCACTCGATCGTGCTGGTGCGTGGTGGCCGGGTGAAGGACCTCCCGGGCGTCCGCTACAAGATCGTGCGCGGCGCGCTCGACGCGAGCGGTGTCGCCAACCGCAAGCAGGCCCGCAGCCGCTACGGCGCGAAGAAGGGCTGACCCGTGCCTCGCAAGGGACCAGCTCCCCGCCGTGACCTCATGCCCGACCCGATCTACCGGTCGGTCGTCGTCACCCAGATCGTGAACAAGGTGCTCCTCGCAGGCAAGCGCTCGACGGCCGAGAAGATCGTCTACGACGCCTTGGCGGAGATCGAGCGCAAGACCGGCGCGGACCCGATTCCGACCATCAAGCGTGCGGTGGAGAACGTGCGCCCCGCGCTCGAGGTCCGGAGCCGGCGCGTGGGTGGCGCCACGTACCAGGTACCGGTCGAGGTTCGGCCCCGCCGGGCCACCACCCTCGCCATCCGATGGATCGTCGGCTATTCGCGGCAGCGCCGGGAGAAGACGATGGCCGAGCGGCTGTCGGCGGAGCTCCTCGACGCGAGCAACGGCCTCGGTGCCGCGATCAAGCGCCGCGAAGACCTTCAGAAGATGGCGGAGAGCAACAAGGCCTTCGCCCACTACCGCTGGTAAGAGGGGCCACTCCGCCCCGGCGACCCCGATCCACGGTCCCGCGCGGCCGCCCGTAGCGTCACGCCGACTCCGGCGCGCTGCGGGCCCCGAGTGACGCAGGCCCAACCGACCCCTGCCGGCCCCCGCCGGAATCCTCGCCGACCGGCGATCGTTACCGGTGCAGGCGGCGATGCTGCAGAGCGAACCACGAGACGAGAAGAAGGCCGACATGGCTGAGGACAAGAAGCCGGCGCTGCGGGAGTTCCCCCTGGCCAGGACCCGGAACATCGGGATCATGGCGCACATCGACGCGGGCAAGACCACCACGACCGAACGCATCCTGTATTACACCGGCCGCACCTACAAGATCGGTGAGGTCCACGAGGGCGCGGCGGTCATGGACCACATGATCCAGGAGCAGGAACGCGGCATCACCATCACGTCCGCGGCCACCACCTGCCAGTGGGACAACCACCAGATCAACATCATCGACACGCCCGGCCACGTCGACTTCACCGTCGAGGTCGAGCGCTCGCTGCGCGTGCTCGACGGCGCGGTCGCGGTGTTCGACGCCGTCGCCGGCGTCGAGCCGCAGACCGAGACCGTGTGGCGCCAAGCCAACAAGTACAGCGTCCCGCGCATGTGCTTCGTCAACAAGATGGACCGCATCGGCGCCGACTTCTACCGCTGCGTCGACATGATGAAGGACCGTCTGCAGGCCACGGTCGCCGTCATCCAGTTGCCCATCGGCAGTGAGAGCGACTTCCGCGGCGTCATCGACCTGGTCGAGATGCACGCGATCGTCTGGCCCATCGACGACGCGTCGGAAGGCCAGAACTTCGAGATCCTGCCGATACCGGACGACATGCTCGAAGAGGCGCAGCGTTACCGCGCCGAGCTGCTCGACGTGATCGCGGGTGCGGACGACACCGTGATGGAGAAGTACCTCGAGGGCGAAGAGCTCACGGTCGCGGAGATCAAGAGCACCTTGCGCAAGGGCACCATCGCCAACGAGTTCGTCCCCGTGCTCTGCGGGTCCGCGTTCAAGAACAAGGGCGTCCAGCCGATGCTCGACGCGGTCGTGGAGTTCCTCCCGTCGCCGCTCGACATCCGCCCCACCGAGGGCACCAACATCGCGGGCGACGTCGAGCTCACTCGGAAGGCCGACGAGTCCGAGCCCTTCTCGGCGCTCGCGTTCAAGATCGTGGCCGACCCCTACGGCAAGCTCACCTACTTCCGGGTCTACTCCGGCACCCTCGAGAAGGGCGCCGAGGTCTACAACTCCACCCGTGACCGTCGCGAGCGCATCGGACGCATCCTGCGGATGCACGCCAACCAGCGGGAAGACCTCGACGTCGCGTACGCCGGCGACATCGTCGCGGGCCTCGGGCTGAAGGGCACCACCACCGGCGACACGCTCACCATCCGCCAGAACCCCATCGTCCTCGAGCGGATGGAGTTCCCCGAGCCGGTCATCCAGGTGGCGATCGAGCCGAAGACGAAGGCCGACCAGGACAAGCTCGGCCGGGCCCTCGCCTCGCTGTCGGAAGAGGACCCGACCTTCCAGGTCCACACCGACGACGAGACCGGCCAGACGATCATCGCCGGAATGGGCGAGCTCCACCTCGAGGTGCTCGTCGACCGCATGATGCGGGAGTTCAACGTCGGCGCCAACGTCGGCAAGCCGCAGGTCGCCTACCGCGAGACCATCACCAAGACGGTCGAGAAGGTCGAGGAGCGCTACATCCGCCAGACCGGCGGCCGTGGCCAGTACGGCCACGTCGTCATCGCCCTCGAGCCCACCGGCCCCGGCGGCGGCTACGAGTTCGTCGACGAGATCCGTGGTGGCGTGATCCCGAAGGAGTACATCCCTTCGATCAACGCCGGGATCCAGGAGGCCATGGAGGGCGGCGTCCTCGCCGGCTATCCCCTCGTGGACGTCCGTGTCCGCCTCACCTACGGCTCGTACCACGACGTCGACTCGTCGGAGATGGCGTTCCGCATCGCCGGCTCGATGGCCCTCAAGAAGGCCGTCCGCCTGGCTTCGCCCGCCCTGCTCGAGCCGGTCATGCGGGTCGAGGTGGTCACCCCCGAGGACTACATGGGTGACGTCATCGGCGACCTCAACTCGCGCCGTGGCCACGTCGAGGGGATGGAGCAGCAGGGCAACGCCCAGACCATCCAGGCGCTGGTGCCGCTCGCAACCATGTTCGGCTACGTTAACGACCTGCGCTCCCGTACGCAGGGACGTGCGACCTACAGCATGCAGTTCGACTCCTACGTGCAGGTTCCGGAGTCGATCGCGCAGGAGATCATCGCCCGCGTCCGCGGCGAATAGCCCCCTTCACCCCCGTTTCCCGGTTCCACACCACCGCACAAGGAGTCACGTTTTCCCATGGCGAAGGCGAAGTTCGAGCGGACGAAGCCGCACCTGAATATCGGCACGATCGGTCACATCGACCATGGGAAGACCACGCTGACCGCCGCCATCACGCGGGTGCTCGCGGACCGGAACCCGAACGTCACCGCGACCGCGTTCGACCAGATCGACAAGGCGCCGGAAGAGAAGGCGCGCGGCATCACGATCTCCATCGCGCACGTCGAGTACGAGACCGACAACCGCCACTACGCGCACGTCGACTGCCCGGGCCACGCCGACTACATCAAGAACATGATCACCGGTGCCGCGCAGATGGACGGCGCGATCCTGGTGGTCGCCGCCACTGACGGCCCGATGCCGCAGACCCGGGAGCACGTGCTGCTCGCCCGTCAGGTCGGCGTGCCGTCGATCGTGGTCGCGCTGAACAAGACCGACATGGTCGACGACGAAGAGATCCTGGAGCTGGTGGAGCTCGAGGTCCGCGAGCTGCTGAACGAGTACGAGTTCCCCGGTGACGACACGCCGATCGTCCGCATCTCGGCGCTCAAGGCGCTCGAAGGTGACCAGGAGTGGGCCGGCAAGATCGTCGAGCTCATGGCCGCGGTCGACGAGTTCATCGTCGAGCCCGAGCGCGACATCGACAAGCCGTTCCTGATGCCGATCGAGGACGTCTTCTCGATCACCGGCCGCGGCACCGTGGTCACAGGACGCGTCGAGCGCGGCATCGTGAAGGTCGGCGAGGAGATCGAGATCGTCGGCATCAAGGACACCACCAAGACCACGTGCACGGGTGTGGAGATGTTTCGCAAGCTGCTCGACGAGGGCCGCGCGGGCGACAACATCGGCGCCCTGCTGCGCGGCACCAAGAAGGAAGAGGTCGAGCGGGGTCAGGTCCTGGCGAAGCCCGGGTCGATCACCCCGCACACCAACTTCGAGGCGCAGGTCTACATCCTGACCAAGGACGAGGGTGGGCGGCACTCGCCGTTCTTCGCGAACTACCGTCCGCAGTTCTACTTCCGGACCACCGACGTGACCGGCAAGATCGACCTGCCGGAGGGCACGGAGATGATCATGCCGGGCGACAACACCGAGATGGTCGTGGACCTCATCGCCCCGATCGCGATGGAAG
>JAODBH010000161.1 GCA_025463865.1 Actinomycetes bacterium
GACGCGGCTGATCGGTTGGACCGGCAAGCTGCTCGCCGACCATCCCGATCAGCGCCGGGAGATCGTCGATGATCGCAGCCTCCTCCCCAACGCGATCGAAGAGGTCTTGCGCTTCGAGTCACCGTCTCCCGTGCAGGCCCGATACGTGACACGCGACGCCGAGCACCACGGCTCGGTGGTGCCCGGGGGGAGCGCGATGCTGCTGTTGACCGCCTCGGCGAACCGGGACGAACGCAAGTTCCCGGAGGGCGGTCGGTTCGACATCCACCGCCCGATCGATCATCACCTCGCGTTCGGGTACGGCAGTCACTTCTGCCTCGGTGCCGCCCTCGCTCGGCTCGAAGGACGGGTTGCGCTCGACGAGGTGCTGCAGCGATTTCCGACGTGGGAGGTCGACTGGGACAACGCCGTCCAGGCCCGTACGTCGACGGTCCGGGGCTGGGAGCGCCTGCCGGTGGTGGTTCCGTAGCTCAGTCGGGCGGGAGCGGCATCGCGCCGGTGTCGATGCCCCGCTCGAGCTGCAGACCGAAGCTCTTGAAGGCCATGGCCAGGCACGTGTAGGTCCCGACGACGAACACCGCCTCGACGAGCTGCTGTTCGTCGAGCTGGTCCGCAAGTCGGCTCCACGTGTCGTCGTCGATGCGGTAGTCGTCGAGGAGCTGATCGGTCGCGGCAACCAGATCCCGCTCCAAGGGCGTCCAGGCGTCGTCGGCGGTCCCGTTCGAGACGGCTTCGACGTCGGCGGCCGTGACGCCGTAGCGCTCGCTCAGCTTGACGTGCTGCACCCATTCGTACGTCGAACGTGTCCGCCACGCGACGCGCAGCACCATGAGCTCCCGCAGACGCTCGTCGAGCGTGGGCGACCACAGCAGCACGTTGTTGTAGGCGAGCCACGGTCCGGCGAGCGCGGGATGGTGCAGCATCGTCGCGATCGCCGTCGGCACCGGTGGCGCGTCCGGATCGCCGGACAGGAAACGTTCGACCACCGCGCTCGTGAACGCGCTGCGGAGCGCGTCGACAGCATCGTCGCCCCAGTCCGCCCGCGGAAGCGGCGCGAGCCGAGCTGGCGGCGCGTCTTCGCTCATAGGTACCAACCGCCGTTCACATTCACGGACTGACCGGTGATGTAACCGGCGTCCTCGGAGCACAGGAACGCGCACGCCGCCGCGATGTCGTCGCCGGTGCCCGCTCTGCGAACCGGCGTGCGCGCGATGATCGCGTCGAGATTCGGCACGTCGCCACGCTCCTCGGCTCGGCGGGTCATCGCGGTGTCGATGAAGCCCGGGGCGATGGTGTTGACGGTGATCCCACGGGGTGCGAGCTCCAGTGCGAGCGATTTGGTGAGGCCTATGACACCGCCCTTCGTGGCGACATAGTGCGCCATGTTTGCCGCGCCCGACTGCGCGCTCGACGACGAGATCGTGACGATGCGGCCCCAGTTCGCGGCGAGCATGTCAGGGACGACCGCCTGCAACGAGTGGAAGGTGCCGGTGAGGTTGACCGCAAGCATGCGTTCCCACGACTCGGGGGTGATGTCGGTGAAGGCTTCGAAGCGATCGATCCCGGCACTCGTGACCATGATCCCGATGGGGCCGAGCGCTGCGCGCACCCGTTCGAGCGCGTCATCGACTGCCGCACGATCGCTCACGTCGACGGCGGCCGCGATGGCCGACGCGCCATTCGTCCGCAATTCGGCCGCGGCGCGTTCGGCCGCATCGCCGGCGAGGTCGAAGAGGGCCACGTCGTGGCTCTCGCCGGCGAGCCGCCGAGCGATCGCCAGGCCCATGCCGGACCCGGCGCCCGTCACGACCGCCACCCGCTTCATCGACTTGCCGTTCGCGTCGTTTCGCCACGAGCTTCATGACGGCGGGTCTTCGTCATCGGCGACCTTTCTGAGCGGGGCGAGGGGTCCAGGGCGGGACTGTAGTGGACCGATCGGTACAACGCCTGCTATCGATACACCGTGAGACGGCGAGTCGCGGATCGACCCCCGCCCGACGCGAAGGAGCGAAGCACGTGACCGATTACGACGCCATCGACTTCTTCCGGGGCGACGAGCTCGTCGCGGACCCGTACCCGTACTTCGAGTGGCTGCGCGCCCAATGCCCGGTGCAGCGCGAGCAGCACCACGACGTGACGATGGTGACCGGGTATGACGAGGCGATCGCGGTCTACAACGACACCGCGACCTTCTCGTCGTGCAACTCGCCCACCGGGCCGTTCCCCGGTTTCCCCGTGGCACTCGAGGGTGACGACGTGAATCTGCTCATCGAGCAGCATCGCGACGAGCTGCCGATGAGCGACCAGATGCTCACGTTCGATCCGCCCATCCACACCGCGCACCGCGCACTGTTGATGCGTCTGATCACGCCGAAGCGCCTACGCGAGAACGAGGAGTTCATGTGGCGCCTCGCCGACCGGCAGATCGATGAGTTCATCGCCCGCGGCGAGGGTGAGTTCATCAGGGGCTACGGCCAGCCCTTCGCCATGCTGGTCGTCGCCGACCTGCTCGGCGTACCGGAGCGCGACCACGAGCTGTTCCGCGCGCGACTCGGTGCCGGGCCCGGCAACGAGACCGGCACCGTCGGCGGCACCGACGACGTGGCACTCGCGCACAACCCGCTCGAGTTCCTCTACGAGCAGTTCACCGCGTACATCGCGGACCGCCGTCAGAACCCACGCGACGACGTGATGACGGGCATGGCGACCGCCACGTTCCCCGACGGCTCGATCCCCGAGCCCATCGACGTCGCCCGCATCGCCGCCAACCTCTTCGCCGCCGGACAGGAGACGAGCGTCCGTCTCTTCGGCACTGCGTTGCAGCGGGTCGCCGAGGACCAGGGGCTGCAACGCAAGCTGCGTGAGCACCGGGAGATGATCCCGAACTTCATCGAGGAGTGCCTGCGCATCGAGAGCCCGGTGAAGGGCGACTTCCGGCTCGCGCGTGTGACGTCGGAGCTCGGCGGCGTCACGATCCCCGCCGGGACGACCGTCATGGTCGTCAACGGTGCCGCCAACCGAGATCCGAGCCGCTTCGAGCATCCCGACGAGTTCGACGCCGAGCGGGCCAACGCGCGTCACCACATCGCGTTCGGTCACGGTCCGCATACCTGCCCCGGCGCTCCACTCGCTCGTGCCGAGGGACGGATCACCGTCGAGCGGTTGCTCGACCGGATGGACGACATCACGATCTCCGAGAAGCATCACGGTCCTCCGGGCGCACGTCACTACGACTACGTACCCACCTACATC
>JAODBH010000177.1 GCA_025463865.1 Actinomycetes bacterium
GAAGCTCATCGCGCTCGCGGTGTTCTCGTCCGACGCCATCTCCTCGACCGCGTACGCGACCGAGGAGATCCTCTTCGTCGTCGCGGTCGGCGGGTCGAGCCTCGCGCTCGGCATCAACGTGCTCATCCCGATCGCGATCGCCGTCGCGGTGCTGTTGGCCATCGTCACGACGTCGTACCGGCAGACGATCTACGCCTACCCGAGTGGCGGCGGCAGCTACATCGTCAGCCGGGAGAACCTCGGTGAGAAACCCTCGCTGATCGCCGGCGCGTCGCTCCTCGTCGAATACATCCTCACCGTGGCGGTGTCCGTGTCCGCGGGAACCGCGGCGATCCTCTCCATCCCGCAGTTCAACTCGCTGCAGCCGTATCGGGTCGAGGTCTGCCTCTTCTTCATCCTCTTGCTGATGCTCGCGAACCTGCGCGGGCTGAAGGAGTCGGGGAAGCTCTTCGCCGGCCCGACCTACCTCTACATCTTCATCCTCGGCGCCTTGATCGTCGTGGGCCTCTCGCGCGTGTTCTTCGGCCACATCGACCAGATCCACGTGATCAAGAGCCAGTTCGCCGGCCAGCTCTCGAGCGGGAATCTCGGTCTCTTCCTCATCCTGAAGGGCTTCTCGTCGGGCGCGGTCGCACTGACCGGTGTCGAGGCCATCTCCAACGGCGTGCCCGCGTTCAAACGGCCCGAGTCGAAGAACGCCGCCACCACGCTGGTCTGGATGGCGACCATCCTCGGCACGCTGTTCCTCGGCGTCTCGATCCTCGCCCACCACCTGCGGCCGTACCCGTCCGAGCACAGGACGGTGATGTCGCAGCTCGGCGCGGCGGTCTTCGGGCAGGGGTCCATCGCCTTCTGGGTCCTGCAGCTCGCCACGTGCGCGATCCTCACGCTCGCGGCCAACACCGCCTACGCCGACTTCCCCCGGCTGTCGTCGATCATCGCCAAGGACAGCTACCTGCCGCGGCAGTTGGCGAACCGGGGTGACCGGCTCGTGTTCTCCAACGGGATCATCATCCTCTCGGTGGCGGCCGCGATCCTGATCGTCGTCTTCGGCGGCCTCACCAACGCCCTGATCCCGCTCTACGCGGTGGGTGTGTTCGTGTCGTTCACGCTGTCGCAGTCGGGCATGGTGATCCACCACCGCAAGGAGCAGGAGCCCGGGTACCGGCGCAACATGGTGATCAACGGCGTCGGCGCCGTGGCCACCTTCGTGGTCGCCTGGGTGATCCTGATCACGAAGTTCTACGACCCGAAGACCGGTCTCGGCGCATGGGTCTCGGCGGTGGTCATCGGCCTCGTGGTCGTCATGTTCCTGGCCGTCCACCGCCACTACAAGCGCGTGGCCGTCTCGCTCAACGTGCCGTTCGACTACCAGCCGCCGCGGATGAACCACACCGTGATCGTGCTGGTCGGCCGGGTGCACCGCGGTGTGCTGCAGGCGTTGGCCTACGCGCGCTCGCTCAACCCGAACCACCTCATCGCGCTCACGGTCGTGACCGACGAGGAGGAGCAGGAGCGGATCGAGCGTCAGTGGTCGGAGTACCGCATCCAGGTACCGCTCGAGATCGCCTACTCCGCGTACCGCGAGCTCAGCGGCCCCGTCATGCGCTACATCGACGAGGTCGACCTGCGGTGGGACCAGGACATCATCACCGTGGTCATCCCCGAGTTCGTGGTCACGCACTGGTGGGAACACCTGCTCCACAACCAGAGCGCGCTCGTGCTCAAGGGGCGCCTGCTCTTCCGCCGCAACACCGTGGTCACCTCGGTGCCGTACCACGTCGACCGGGTCGCGGCCGATCCGGCGAGCCCCGGCGCACCCGACTGGGAAGCACCCCAGCCCAAGGAGCCGGTGGGCGTCCCGCCTGCAGATTGACACTTCCTGAACCGTTCTCGTACCGTTCGCCGCCGCTCTTTCGACGCGGTCGGAGCTGCGCGCTCGACCCGTCGACGGACGAGCGGACGTGATTCGGGCCCGGTGGGAAGTCCTAGGGAGTCAGGGAGTCAATGATCAACGTGCTCGCGGAGGGCGGTTACCAATCCTTCGTACTCAAGGGCGGTGAATGGGCCTGGCTGATCTTCTCGGCCGGGACCGCGGTCATCGCCCTGCTGGTCGGCGGACTCCTCATGCGCGGCGTGCTCGCCGCGGATCAGGGCACCAAGTCGATGATCGACATCGCGCTTGCCATCCAGGAAGGCGCCTACGCGTACCTGAAGCGGCAGTTCAAGACGATCGCGGTGATCCTCGTCCCCCTGGCCGTCGTCGTGTTCCTCACGTCGACGTCGGCGTACAAGACGGGCACCCACGAGGGCCTCTCGTACCTGGGTTCGGGTACCGCCCGGACGATCGCCTTCGTCATGGGCTGTGTCCTCTCCGGCCTCACCGGCTTCATCGGCATGAGCCTGGCGGTCCGCGGCAACGTCCGTACGGCCGCGGCGGCGAAGAACGGCTCGCTCCCGGCCGCGCTCAAGGTCGCGTTCCGCACCGGCGGCGTCTGCGGCATGTTCACCGTCGGCCTGGGTCTGCTCGGCGCCACCATCATCATCATGATCTTCCAGAACACCGCGTCGGCGATCCTGATCGGCTTCGGCTTCGGTGGCTCGCTGTTGGCCCTGTTCCTCCGCGTCGGCGGCGGCATCTTCACCAAGGCGGCCGACGTCGGCGCCGACCTCGTGGGCAAGGTCGAGGCCGGGATCCCGGAGGACGACCCCCGCAACCCGGCCACCATCGCCGACAACGTCGGCGACAACGTCGGCGACTGCGCGGGCATGGCGTCCGACCTCTTCGAGTCCTACGAGGTCACCCTGGTCGCCTCGATCATCCTCGGGGTCGCGGCGTTCAGGTCCATCGGTGCGAACCCCGCGCTGGGCCTCATCTTCCCGGTGGCGGCGCGGGCCATCGGCGTGCTCGCGTCGATCGCCGGCGTCTACTCGGTGCGGGCCACCGAGAAGGACAAGAGCGCGATGGCACCCATCAACCGGGGCTTCCTCGTCGCCAGCGTCCTGACCATCATCGGCACCGCGCTGGTCGCGTTCCTCTACGTCGGCAACGACCACTCGAACGCGGGTTGGAAGTGCTTCGGCGCGGTGGTCACCGGTCTCGTGCTCGCGCAGGCTGTGAGCCGCCTGACCGAGTACTTCACCTCCACCGAGACCTCTCCGGTCCGGGAGATCGCGGAGGCCACCCGCACCGGGCCGGCCACCACCGTGCTCGCCGGCATCAGCTCCGGCCTGGAGAGCAGCGTCTACGCCATCATCGCCATCGCCGCCGCACTCGGTGTGGCCATCTGGCTCGGTGACGGAAACGTCGAGTTCACCTTCTACATGGTCGCCCTCACCGGCATGGGCATGCTGGCCACCACCGGTGTCGTCGTCTCCGAGGACACCTTCGGTCCCGTGGCCGACAACGCGGCCGGAATCGCCGAGATGTCGGGCGAGTTCAGCGGCGAGGCCGAGCGCATCATGGTCAGCCTCGACGCGGTCGGAAACACCACGAAGGCCGTCACCAAGGGCTTCGCCATCGGCTCCGCGGTGATCGCATCGGTGGCGTTGTTCGCCAGCTACATCGAGACGGTCGGCGCCCAGCTCAAGCTCCCGACCGGCGCGCGCCTGTTCGCACTGCCCCAGACGCAGATCAACGTGGCCAACCCGAAGACGTTCATCGGTCTGCTCATCGGTGGGTCGATCGCGTTCCTGTTCTCGGCGCTTGCGATCCGCGCGGTCAGCCGCACCGCCGGCACCGTGGTCCAGGAGGTGCGCCGGCAGTTCCGGGAGCACCCCGGGATCATGGACTACACCGAGAAGCCCGAGTACGGCCCGGTCATCGACATCTGCACCAAGGCGTCGCTGCGCGAGCTCGCCACCCCGGCGCTGCTCGCGGTGCTGTCGCCGTTGATCATCGGCTTCGGCATCAACTACCTCGCGCTGGCCGCGTTCCTCGCCGCGGTCATCCTCACCGGCCAGCTCATGGCCAACTTCCTCTCGAACTCCGGTGGCGCGTGGGACAACGCGAAGAAGTACATCGAGGACGGCAACGAAGGCGGCAAGGGCTCCGAGGCCCATAAAGCCGCGGTCATCGGCGACACCGTGGGCGACCCGTTCAAGGACACCGCCGGGCCCGCGCTCAACCCGCTGATCAAGGTGATGAACCTGGTGTCGCTGCTCGTCCTGCCGGCGGTCATCAACCTCCGGCACAACGACGCCGCGCGGTTCTCCATCGCCGGTGCGTGCCTCGTCGTGCTGATCATCGCGGTGCTCTTCAGCAAGCGGAAGACCGGCGCGTTCGGCGAAGAGGCCCAGGACGTCCTCGGGCCCAACGGCCAGATCCCGCTCGAGGTCTCTGGCCACGAAGGGCACGCGCACCCGTAACCCCTGCGTCCGGAGCTCCGGCTCCGCACCCGCTCGAACGAACCCGGCCCGGCGGAGACGCCGGGCCGGCTCGCGTGTGCGCCCCGCCCCGCGCGTCCCATCGACACGCGTTGCCGGCGCGCTCGCGCCGTGAACGCCGGTCCGCGAGATCCACGCGCGCTACGTCGCCGTCAGAACCACGGATCGCGGCGCTACAAGCGCGTCAAGGAGGTTCCTTGGAAGGACCTGTGAGCGTACAACGGAGACGTGGACGACGACCGGCGAACGCGCGACCCCGCAGGGCCTCCGATCCCCCCCGATCGCGACGGCTTGCGAGGCGTGCGGCCGGTTGCCGTCCACCGTGGCGTCGCGCGCATCTCAAGCGGTGACCCGGCGCGCGTCGACGGATCCGCCCTGAGCTCACCGAGGAGATGGTGATGGCCGACTTCCTGCTCATCGTGGTGGCGACCTTCGGGTCCTTCGCCCTCCTCGCGGCCCTGGTCGTCGGGTGCGAGCGCATCGTCAAGCAGGACGACGCCGATCACGCCCCCGCGTCGGAGGTGACGGAATGAACGTCGAGAACTGGGTCGGGTTGGCCCTGGCGATCATCCTCGGCGCCTACCTCGTCGCCGCCTTCCTGATGCCGGAGAAGTTCTGATGACCGTCGCCGCGTGGTTGCAGTTCGCAGTGCTCGTCCTGCTCATCGGGGTCTCGATCCCGTTGCTGGGCGGGTACATGGCGAAGGTCTTCGGCGAGGAGCAGAAGGCTCCCGGCGACCGGTTCTTCCTGCCCATCGAACGCGCCGTCTACCGCGTCTGCCGGGTCGATCCCGAGCGGGAGCAGCGGTGGACGGTCTACGCGTTCTCGGTGCTCGCGTTCAGCCTCGTCGGTGTGCTCGTCCTCTACGTGATGCAGCGGGTGCAGACCGTCCTTCCGCTCAATCCCACCCACGCGCCGAAGGTCCCGGAAGCCCTCTCGTGGAACACCGCGGTGAGCTTCGTCACCAACACGAACTGGCAGAGCTACTTCCCGGAGACCACGGTCAGCCACTTCACCCAGATGGCCGGTCTCGCGGTCCAGAACTTCGTCTCACCCGCGGTCGGGCTCGCGGTCGCGATTGCGTTGATCCGTGGTCTCACCCGGCGTCGGGCGGCCACCATCGGCAACTTCTGGGTGGACCTCACGCGCAGCATCGTGCGGATCTTCCTGCCCCTCGCGATCGTGGGCGCGATCGTGTTCCTCGCCTTCGGCGTGGTGCAGAACTTCCACGGATTCGAGGTCATCCGCACGCTGGAGGGCCGGACCCAGGTGATTCCCGGCGGCCCGAGTGCCAGCCAGGAGATCATCAAGATGCTGGGGACCAACGGCGGCGGCTTCTGGAACGCGAACTCCGCCCACCCGCTCTCCAACCCGAGCGGGCTGAGCAACATCGTCCAGATCTACCTGCTCTCGGTGATCGGCTTCTCACTCACCTGGACCTACGGGAAGATGGTCGGTGACAAGAAGCAGGGCTTCGTCCTGCTCGCCGTCATGGTCATCATCTGGGTGACGGTCGCCGGCCTCGGAACGCTCTTCGAGCTGAACGGCAACCCGAAGGTCGCCGCCCTCGGTGTCGACCAATCGGTCACGGCCGCACAGCCGGGCGGCAACTACGAAGGCAAGGAGATCCGCTTCGGCACGCCCGCATCCGCGCTGTTCGCGGGCGCGACGACCGGTACGTCGACCGGTGCCGTCGACTCCATGCACGACAGCTACACGCCGCTCGGCGGCATGATGCCGCTGATCCACATGAAGTTCGGCGAGGTGAGCCCGGGCGGCGTGGGCTCCGGCCTCAGCGGCATCCTCGTGCTCGCGTTGCTCTCCGTCTTCATCGCCGGCCTGATGGTCGGGCGCACTCCCGAGTACCTCGGCAAGAAGATCCAGGCCACCGAGGTCAAGCTCGTGGTGCTGTACACGATCGCGATGCCGTTCGCCGTGCTCGTCGGCACCGGGATCGCGATCGTCACCCCGAGCGTGTTGCACGTGTCCATCTTCAACCCGGGTCCGCACGGCTTCACCGAGGTCCTGTACGCGTTCACGTCCGCGGCGAACAACAACGGTTCGGCGTTCGCCGGCATCACGGCCAACACGCAGTTCATGAACATCGCACTCGGGTTCGCGATGTTGATCGGCCGGTTCGTGCTCATCGTCCCGACGCTCGCGATCGCCGGTGCGCTCGCCCGCAAGGACCGGGTCCCGGCGTCGGCCGGCACGTTCCCCACGAACACACCGTTGTTCGCCGGCCTGCTCCTCGGCGTGACGGTGATCGTCGCCGGGCTCACGTTCTTCCCCGCGCTCGCACTGGGTCCCATCGTCGAGCAGCTCGGCATCTAGGAGGCACGACCGATGACCTCGACTCCCACCCTCAGCCCCGGCGACACCAAGGCGCAGCGCGTCCGCTCGAGCAGCTCGTTGCTCAACGGCCCGATCCTGCGGCGGGCGACGCTCGAGAGCTTCGTGAAGCTCAACCCCCGGCACCTCATGAAGAACCCGGTCATGTTCGTGGTCGAGGTCGGCAGTGTGCTGACGACGGTCCTGTTCTTCAAGGACTTCGGGTCCTCGACGACGGCCGAAAACGTGTTCGCCGGGCTCGTCGCGGTGTTCCTCTGGTTCACCGTGCTGTTCGCCAACTTCGCCGAGGCGGTCGCGGAAGGGCGCGGCAAGGCCCAGGCCGACACGTTGCGCAAGACCCGGGCCGAGACCATGGCGAACCGTCGCAACGCCGACGGGTCGGTCGAGCAGGTGCCCGGGAATCAGTTGGATGTCGGTGACGAGGTCGTGGTCGTCGCCGGCGAGGTGATCCCGAGCGACGGCGACGTGGTGGTCGGCATCGCCAGCATCGACGAGTCGGCCATCACCGGAGAGTCCGCGCCGGTGATCCGGGAGGCGGGCGGCGACCGGTCGGCCGTGACCGGTGGCACGCGCGTGCTGTCCGACGAGATCGTGGTCCGCATCACCGCCCGGCCGGGCGAGACGTTCATCGACCGGATGATCGCGCTCGTCGAGGGCTCCGAGCGGCAGAAGACGCCGAACGAGATCGCCCTCAACATCCTCCTCGCCGGCCTGACGATCATCTTCCTGCTCGCCACGGTGAGCCTGCAGCCCTTCGCCATCTACGCGCACGCGGAGCAGTCCGTGATCGTCCTGGTCGCACTGCTCGTGTGCCTGATCCCCACGACGATCGGCGGCCTCTTGTCCGCGATCGGCATCGCAGGCATGGACCGCCTCGTGCGCCGGAACGTCTTGGCCATGAGCGGACGAGCCGTCGAAGCGGCAGGTGACGTGAACACGCTGCTGCTCGACAAGACCGGCACGATCACCTTCGGTGCGCGGCAGGCAGCCGAGTTCCGGCCCGCTCCTGCGGTCGACGAGGCCGAGCTGGCGAGCGCGGCGTTGCAGTCGAGCCTGGCCGACGAGACACCGGAGGGGCGCTCCATCGTGGAGCTCGCCGCTGAGCGGTACGGGCTCGTCGCGGAGGAGATCGTCGGCGCCACGCTCGTGCCGTTCACCGCACAGACCCGCATGAGTGGCTTCGACGTCGACGGCACCAGCATCCGCAAGGGCGCCGCCGACTCGGTCCGGGCCTGGGTCGAGGCAGGTGGTGGAACGGTCCCCGTCGCCCTGATGGACGAGGTGGGGGCGGTCGCCGCGCTGGGTGGAACCCCCTTGGTGGTCGCCACGAAGGACGCAACCGGCACGGCCCGGGCGCTCGGCGTGATCTACCTCAAGGACACCGTGAAGCCGGGCATCGCCGAACGCTTCGCCGAGTTGCGCACGATGGGCATCCGGACGGTCATGGTCACCGGCGACAACCCGATCACCGCGGGCGTCATCGCCCAGGAGGCGGGCGTCGACGACTTCATCGCCGAAGCCACCCCCGAGGAGAAGATGGCCTACATCCGGCGCGAGCAGGCCGGCAGCCGGCTCGTCGCGATGACGGGTGACGGCACGAACGACGCGCCCGCGCTCGCGCAAGCGGACGTCGGGGTGGCGATGAACACGGGGACCCAGGCGGCGAAAGAAGCCGGCAACATGGTGGACCTCGACTCCGACCCCACCAAGCTCATCGACATCGTCGAGATAGGGAAGCAGCTGCTGATCACGCGCGGCGCGTTGACGACGTTCTCCATCGCCAACGACGTCGCGAAGTACTTCGCCATCGTGCCCGCGATGTTCCTCGGGGTGTTCCCGCAGCTCGACCGGATCAACATCATGAGCCTGAGCACGCCGCGCTCCGCGATCCTCTCCGCGGTCATCTTCAACGCGTTGATCATCGTGTTGCTGATCCCGCTCGCGCTGCGCGGCGTGAAGTTCGTGCCGTCGTCCGCCGCCGAGCTGCTGCGCCGCAACATCCTGCTCTACGGCGTGGGCGGGATCATCGCCCCGTTCATCGGCATCAAGGTCATCGACCTGATCCTGACCGCACTGGGAGTGAAGTGATGCGCCGACAACTGCTTCCCGCCATCCTGATGATGATCGTCCTCACGCTCGTGCTGGGAATCGGATACCCGCTGCTGATCACCGGCATCGCGCAGGTCGGCTTCGCCGAGAAGGCCAACGGCTCGTTGATCAAGGTCGACGGCAAGGCCGTCGGGTCGAAGCTTCTCGGGCAGACCTTCACCAAGGCGAAGTACTTCCACGGACGCCCGAGCGCCGCCGGCGCCGCCGCGACCGGAAGTGACGCGACCGATCCCGACCACCCGAACAAGACCGTTCCCAACGACCCGAAGGACCTCACCCAGGACATCAGCTCCGGGTCGAACCTCGGTCCGACGAACCCCGCCTTCCTCGCCCTCGTGAAGCAGCGGGTCAAGGACTACCGGAAGCAGAACGGGCTCGCCGCCGGCGTGAAGATCCCGGTCGACGCGGTGACCGCGTCGGGATCCGGCCTCGATCCCGAGATCTCCGTGGCCAACGCCCGCCTCCAGGCGCCGCGAGTGGCGAAGGTGCGGGGGGTCCCGGTGGCCCGGGTCCTCGCGCTCGTCGACGGCAACACCCACGACGCGAGCCTCGGGTTCCTCGGCGCCAAGGGCGTCAACGTGCTCGAGCTCAACGTGGCGCTCGACCGCCTGAAGTAGGAGCGCGTCGATGGAACGATCGCGCCTCCCGGACCCGAGCGTGCCGGTCCTTCGCGGCCGCGGCGCCTTCTAGGCTCCGGGCATGGCGCGAGGGCGGTTGCGCATCTATCTGGGCGCGGCTCCGGGCGTCGGCAAGACCTTCGCGATGCTGAACGAGGGCTTCCGGCGCCACGAACGCGGGACCGATGTCGTGGTCGGCTACGTCGAGACCCACGGCCGCGCCAACACCGCGGCGCAAGTCCGCGACCTCGAGGTCATCCCCCGCAAGGTCACGTCGTATCGCGACAAGACGTTCGAGGAGATGGACGTCGGCGCGGTGCTGGCCCGGCGGCCCGAGGTCGCGTTGGTCGACGAGCTCGCGCACACCAACGTGCCGGGATCGCGCAACGAGAAGCGGTGGCAGGACGTCGACGAGCTCCTCAGCGCGGGGATCGAGGTCATCTCGACCGTCAACATCCAGCACCTCGAGTCGGTGAACGACGTGGTCGAGAAGATCACCGGGGTGCGCCAGCAGGAGAAGATCCCCGACGCGATCGTCCGCCAGGCCGAGCAGGTCGAGATCGTGGACATGACGCCCGAGGCGCTGCGCCGCCGGATGGCCCACGGCAACATCTACCCGCCCGAGCGCGTCGACGCCGCGTTGGGGAACTACTTCCGCCCCGGCAACCTCGCCGCGCTACGGGAGCTCGCGTTGCTGTGGGTCGCCGACAAGGTCGACGAGTCGTTGCAGTCCTACATGGAGACCCACGGCATCGACACGTCGTGGGAGACGCGCGAGCGGGTGGTGGTCGCGGTCACGGGGAACCCGAACGGCGACAACCTGATCCGCCGTGCGGCCCGTATGGCCCAACGCAGTCGGGGCGAGCTGATCGGCGTGCACATCCGGGCCGGGGACGGGCTCACATCGCCTGACAGGGGTCGGCTCGAGGAGCACCGGCGGCTGCTCGAAGAGCTCGGTGGCACCTTCCACGAGGCCGTCGGCGACGACATCGGCAACGCGCTCGTGCGCTTCGCCGAAGCCGAGCACGCCACGCAGCTCGTGGTCGGCGCGGCGCGTCGCTCACGGTGGACCGAGCTCACACGCGGCTCGGTCATCACCCGCGTGCTCCGTCAGGCCGGACCGATCGACGTCCACGTGATCTCCGGTCCCGGC
The DNA here is from genome assembly GCA_025463865.1 of Actinomycetes bacterium. Classification (GTDB taxonomy): domain Bacteria; phylum Actinomycetota; class Acidimicrobiia; order IMCC26256; family Chersky-534; genus Chersky-534. The sequence goes on from JAODBH010000177.1 coordinate 10,618, forward strand.
GACGACGCCCCACCACCACGTCTCGCCGCCATCATGCGCGAGCGGCGGATCGTCCTCTCACCGAGGCGCCTGGCGATCGGCTGGACGATCGCGATCGCCGGACCGCTGCTCCTCACGTTGGCGATGGCGAACCTCCGGGGTTCCTTCGGCCTTCCCGCCCAGCTGCTGCTCTACCTGCTGGTCGTCGTCGGTGCCGCCGCGTCGGGTGGTCTGTGGCCCGCGCTGTTCGCGAGCGCAGCCGGCTTCCTCCTCGGCAACTGGTACTTCACCCCGCCACTCCACACGTTCACGATCTCGAGGAGCGAGAACGTCATCGCGTTCGT
>JAODBH010000181.1 GCA_025463865.1 Actinomycetes bacterium
CTCTTCTACCGCGACCTCGTCACCGCCGCGATCGACATCGATCCCGACGCGGTCGTGTTCGGCATCGAGCACCAGGTGCTCGAGTTCGCGATGCCGGGCACCGGCATCGCCGACTTCGCTGCGCACGCCAAGCTGATCGCGAACGCGGGCATCTACGACTTCCGCTCGCACCACGACCAGATCCTGGTCCCGGTCGTGCTGCGGCACTGGAAGCTCGAGTCGATCGAGGGCCTCTCGCCCGAAGCCGAAGCGGCGCGCGACCGCATCCTCGCCTACATCAACCGCATCGGGAAGATCGCCCGCCGGCTCAGCGAACGCCGCGAGGCCGCGGCGCTCAGCTCCGTCTAGCCCAGCTCCGTCAGCGAGCTCAGCTCCGTCAGCGAGCTCGTACCGCGCTTCGGGCCGTCGCCTGGTGTCCGTGCAAGACGACGTTCACGGCATCGGGTGACCGCAACACGGTCCCTCGTATCTGTGGTGATGACACGTCAGGGTCGAGTCGGATGTGGGGTAGGCGGTCGAGCATCGCTTCCAGCGCGACGCGTGACTCGACCCGCGTCAGGTGCATGCCCAGGCACATGTGGGGCCCGGACCCGAACGACACGTGCGGTGAAGCGGCTCGCGCGATGTCGAACTCGTCGGGGTGGAGGTATCGGCGCTCGTCTCGATTCGCGGACGCGACGAAGACGAACACGGGGCTGTCGTGCGGGATCGGGACATCGGCAAGTTCGGTGTGACGAGTCGTCCGGCGCGCGACCATCAGGAACGGTGTCTGCCAGCGCAGCCCTTCCTCGATTGCTGCGGCCACGAGCGAGCGATCACGCTGGAGCGCTCCCCAATGGTCGCGGTGCGTGAGCAGGCCGACGAGGAGGTTGCCGAGCGACCGGTACGTCGTCTCGACGCCGGCAGGAAGCAGCAACCGGACGAACGCGAAGATCTCGTCGTCGTCAAGACGGGTACCGTCGACCTCGCTCGTGATCAGGTCGCTGATCAGATCGTCCTGTGGGGCACGGCGCCGTTCAGCGATCAACTCGGTGAGGTACGAGTGCAGCTCGTCGAGTGATCGCAGACCGCTGTCCCGGTCGTTGAAGATGTTGATCAGATCGATCGACCAGCGCTGGAACCGCGGCGCATCGCCCTCGGGGAGCCCGAGGATGCGGGCGATGACACGCACCGGGAACGCGAACGTCAGCCGCTCGACCAGATCGACGGCATCCTCGCTGATGAACGAGTCGATGATCTCGTCGATCACCGTGCGCACCAGCGATTGCTGCCATCGCTCCAGGACCTTCGGCCTGAACGCCGGTGCGACCAGTGCGCGGTGGACGCGGTGCTCGGGTTCGTCCATCGCGATGATGGTGTCTGCGAACAGCGGACCCATGATCTCATTGAGGCCTCGTGACGAGTACGTCTCGGCGTCTCGCAGGACACGGACGGCTTCGTCGTAGCCGAGGACCGCACACGTCGGCTCGAGTAGCGGGGTGTCTGGGCCGAGCGGGAGCGGCCACTCCATCGAGACCGGCCCCCGCTGCCGCGCCGCCGCCAGGTAGGGGTACGGGTCGTCGATGTCGCCGAACTCGAGCGCCGGCGCTGCGTTCGTGGGCCGTTGCTTGCCGCTGCGCTCGTCCATGGATCCACCGATCGGGCCGCGTCCAGGGTCTCGAATACCAACAGTATGTGACATACTCCGGGTATGTCCACCGGTGCGGTGGTTCCGCCGCTCACGCGCGCACGCCGCAAGCAACTCACCCGTGATCACCTGCTGGCAGCGGCCGAGGCGCTCTTCGTCGAACGAGGTTTCCACGGGGCGTCGATCGACGACATCGCCGAGGCGGCCGGGTTCACGAAGGGCGCGGTCTACGCACACTTCAAGAACAAGGAGGAGCTCTTCATCGCGCTCACCGAGCGACGGTGGGACGCGCAGCTTGCACGGGTCCGCGATGCGCTCGAGACGTCGGCACCGTCTGCGACCGCAGAAACTTCTGAAACCTTCATCGAGCTCACCCGCAGCTTGCTGTGGGGCGCTCCCGAATGGCAACTGCTCCTGCTCGAGTTCAACGTGTACGCCGCGCGCAATCCGTCCGCCAGGCGTCGCCTCTCGGAGCGTTCCCGCATCGGTCGATCGACGCTCGCGACGCTCCTGCAGCAGGATCTCGACCGGCGAGGTGTCGACATCGGCCTCAGCGCTGATGCACTTGCCGGCGTGCTCCTCGCCTTCTTCAACGGCATCGCGCTCAAGCACGTCACGAACGCAGGCGACGACGACGACGAGGTGCTCGTTTCCGCGATCGCACTCATCGATAGGGCGCTCGACCGCGCACCGAACTCGGGCCGACGCGCGGCACGGGGTTCGGGTCGGAAATCGAGCCCTGAGGCGCGGGGTTGAACCACATATCGCCTGTCGCGGAGCCCGCCGCAGGCCGCGTCGCTCAGCGCGGCCGGCGAGCAACGGGCCGAGCTATCCGCCGCGCTTGAGCCGGCCGCGCAGGGCCGAGAAGGCGAGGGTCATGCTCACGAGGCCGACGCCCGCGATCGCGGCGAGCCCCTTGAGCAGTGACTCGGCGTCCCAGCCCACCATGATGAGCGACCGCAGGCCCTCGAGCAGATACGTCACCGGGTTGTAGTCGGCGATCGTGCTGAGCCATCCGGTGAGCTGGCTCTGGGGCAGGAAGCTCGTCGTGAGGAACGCGAACGGGAAGAACAGGATGAAGCTCGAGTTCACCGCGGCCGGGTTCCCCGTCTTCAGGGCGATCGCGTAGGGGAAGCCGGTGAACACCAGGCCCCAACCGCCTGCCATCAGCAGGAACAGCAGGGCTCCGAGGATGCCGGTCTCGAACCGCACGCCGAGGATGAACCCGAGGATCAGCACCGGGATCGAGAGCGCGATCACCAGGGCGAAGTCGGCGACCATCAGGCCGAGCAGCAACGAGATCCGCTTGATCGGGGTCATCAGCAGCCGGTCGAAATAGCCGTCCTGGATGTCGGTGACCAGTGCGGACGCCCGTGACACCCCGGTGACCGCGAAGATGATCGCGACCGGCACCTGGAACGCCTTGAAGTCGAATGGCGGCGCACCCGACCCGCCGGCTGCACGGGCAGCTCCCTGCGCCGCGTTCTGCAGCGACCCGATGTTGACCACGAAGAAGAACACCGGGACGATCAGCGCGGGGATGATCGCCTCGGGCTCGCGTGGGATGGACCGCAGCGCCCGGCCCGCGATGGCGGAGACGTCGTGGAAGAAGCCCCGCTCGCGCGCGACGATCCCGCCCGGCTTCTCGGCCGCGATGTGCTGGAGAGCGTCGGCATCGAGCGCCGCGCTTCCCGCATCGGGTGGCGTGGTGGCGCTCACGCCGGGACCTCGTCGGACTGGAGGTGGGCGCCGGTGATCTGGAGGAAGACGTCGTCGAGCGTGGGCGTGCGCATGGTGAGGCTCCGCACCTTCACGCCGCAACCGTCGAGGGCGACCGCGACCGGACTGAGTGCGGCTGCGCCGTCGGCGGTCTGGATGCTCATCTCGTCCCCCCGCTGCTCGACCTTCTCGACGCCCGGCACCCGGCGGACCGCGGCGCAGGCCCGCTCGACGTCGTCGGTGCGGTCCACCCGGGCGATGATGACGTCCTTGCCGACCGAGCGCTTGAGATCCTCCGGCGTTCCCTCGGCGACGACGATGCCGCGATCGATGATGCCGACCCGGTGGCAGAGCTCGTCGGCCTCCTCGAGGTACTGGGTCGTGAGGAAGATCGTCATGCCGAGCCGTTGGTTGAGGTGGCGGACCTCCTCCCACACCTTCAACCGGCTCACCGGATCGAGGCCGGTCGTGGGCTCGTCGAGGAAGAGGACGTCGGGGTTGTGGATCAACGCGGCCGCGAGGTCGAGGCGGCGCTTCATGCCGCCGGAGTAGGTGCCGATGCGGTCGTCGATCTGGTCACCGATGTCGACCAGGGCGCGCAAGTCGGCGAGCCGGGCCTCGGTGTCGGCCCGGCTCAGGCCGTAGAGCTTGGCCTGGAGCCGCAGGAGCTCGACGCCCGACTGGCGCGGGTCGAGCGCGGCGTCTTGGAGCGCGACGCCGATGTGCAGCCGTACCTGCTGCGCGTGCTCGGCGACGTCGTACCCCGCGACGACGGCTCGACCGCTCGTCGGCCGCAAGAGCGTGCACAGCATCCGCACGGTCGTCGACTTGCCGGCGCCGTTGGGACCGAGGAAGCCGTAGATCTCCCCCGGTGCCACCTCGAGGTCCACACCCGCCACGGCGTCGTTGCCGCCGAAGGTCCGGCGCAGGGATTCGGTGAGAACGGAAGCGACTGCCACCCGGCGAACCTAGTTCGGGGGTGCGACAGCTACGCGGTGACGAGACGCGGCGACGGCTCCGCCGCGACCCTGGGCTCCAGCCCCTCACCCCGGGTGACCATGCGCAGGCAGAGCACGACCGTCGCGGCGAACACGGCGGTCGCGCCGGCCACATGGAAACCGACAAGGAGCGCGGGGACGCCGTTGAAGTACTGGATGTAGCCGAGCGCGCCCTGCGCGATGAGCAGCACCAGGAGGGTTCCCGTGGACTGCATGACCGACTTCGGCGCGCCGCGGGACCGGAGCATCCAGATCAGGAGCAGCACTCCCGCGAGGAAGATCCACACCGTCGCGCTGTGGACGCGTGCAACGTCGGGAAGGAAGAAGGTGTAGCGCCTCGCCGACCGGTCCCCCGCGTGCGGGCCGGTACCGGTGACGACCGTGCCCGTGATGACGACCACACCCGCCCACGCCACGAGGGCCTGCCCGAGCCGCAGCGTGGGCCGGTCGACGAGCCGGCGCGGCGCGTCCTGTCGCTCCCCCGCGCGGTGATGGAGCAACAGAGCGTCCCAGAGCAGCAGCATCGACAGCACGAGGTGGGCGCCGACGGCCTGGGGCGCGAGCCCGCTGAGGACGGTGATCCCGCCGAGGATGATCTGGCCGATCACTCCGGCCACGAGACCGAGCGACAGCCACGTGAGGTCGCGACGACGCGGTGCGCGGCGCAGGGCACCCAGCACGGCAACGATGACCGCGATGCTCACCAGGCCGGTGAACATGCGGTTGGTCGACTCGATCTTCTTGTGGAAGTCGGACTGGGGCCGAGCCGTGAGGCTGTGGGGGTCGCACTTCGGCCAGTCCGGGCAACCGAGTCCGGAGTTGGTCAGCCGGACGGCGGCTCCCGTCACGATGATGACCGCGATCAGGATCGCGGCAACGAGCGTGATGCGGCGGAAGGCGAGCGGCGAGAGGCGGAACGCTCGGACCCAGGCGAGAAGCGATTCCATGGCCCGGCGATGGTAGGCGCCGATGTGTGCCGGTGGCCGATCGGGTGGCGTCCCGTGGAGCGGGTCGACGGTAGCGTGCGGGCGATGCCACCCCGCCTCGTCGCCACGGCCGCCTGCCTCGCCCTGGCCGTAGCGGCGTGCAGCTCGGCTTCCGGCTCGAAGGCGGCCCCGGGCTCCTCGGGGCCCGCGGCCAAGGTCGCGTCGCCCCCGACCACGACCGCGGCGCCGACGACCACGACTCGCGGCCGGCGCGGGAGCGGTCAGCCCGTGACGCTCGCGTTCGGCGGCGACGTGCACTTCGAAGGGGCCAACGGGGCGCGCCTCCGGGCCAACCCGGCGAGCGTCATCACCGCGATCGCGCCCACGCTGCGGGCCGCCGACCTCGCGATGGTGAACCTCGAGTCGGCGGTCGCGGTCGGTGGGACTCCTGAGAACAAGCAGTTCGTGTTCCGCGCGCCGCCCACCGCGCTCGACGCGCTGCGGGACGCCGGCATCGACGTCGCCACCGAGGCGAACAACCACGGGCGCGACTACGGCGCCGAGGGATTGCAGGAGTCGCTGGCCGCTCGCGACGCGAAGCAGTTCCCGGTCGTCGGGATCGGCCACAACGCGACCGAGGCCTACGCGCCGTACCTCGCGACCGTCAACGGGCAGCGCCTCGCGGTCTTCGGGGCGACCCAGGTGCTCGACAACGAGCTCGCCGCGGCGTGGACGGCCACCGACACCCAAGGCGGTCTGGCCTCGGCCAAGGACACGCCCCGTCTCGTCGCCGCGATCCAGGCGGCCCGGCCGGACGTCGACACGATCGTCGTGTTCCTCCATTGGGGCACCGAGAACGTCGGCTGCCCGACCGCCGACCAGCAGTCGCTGGCCCGGGCCCTCGCGGACGCCGGTGCCGACGTCATCGTCGGTTCCCACGCACACCGGCTGCTCGGCGCGGGCAGGCTCGGTAGCGCGTTCGTCGACTACGGGCTCGGGAACTTCGCCTTCTACACGTCGGGTGGCATCGGCACGATCACGGGCGTCCTCGACGTGACCGTGACCGGGCGCGACGTCGACGCCTACTCGTGGGTCCCGGCCGTGATCTCGAACGGCCAGCCGATCCCGACGAGCGGGGCGGCCGCGACCCAGGCGATCACCGCGTGGAACGGGCTCCGGGGCTGTACCGGGCTCACCCCGTAGCGCGTCGCCTATGGGCGATCCCGGTCGCCGCGTGACAGCATGCGGCCATGGCTGAAGCAGTGCACGAGGTGGACTACGACGAGTTCGGCATGCTCGCCGACAACGCATCCGAGGTGGGGCTGCCGTTCACGGCCGCGCCGCCGTTGCGGCGGGTCTGGGTCGACGTCGGCGGGCGCCAGGAGCTCTCCGCGATCGTCTGGGGCGACGGGCCACCGGAGATCGTGTTGCTGCACGGTGGAGCCCAGAACTCGCACACCTGGGACACCGTGCTCCTCGCCCTCGGGCGTCCGGCCCTGGCGATCGACCTGCCCGGTCACGGGCACTCGTCGTGGCGCGACGACAAGAAGTACTGGCCGGCCGAGAACGCGCTCACCGTCGCCAAGGTGATCGAGGAGCTCGCGCCCGACGCCAAGCTCCTCGTGGGCATGTCGCTCGGTGGGCTCACCGCCTTCGCGATCTCGGCAGCGCGGCCCGATCTGGTGCGGCGGCTGCTGGTCGTCGACGTGACGCCGGGCGTCAACGGCAGCAAGGCCTCGCAGATCGCGGCCTTCGTCGCCGGCCCGGAGCGGTTCGGGAGCTTCGACGAGATCCTCGACCGCACGATGACCTACAACCCCACCCGCTCGGAGTCGTCGTTGCGGCGCGGGATCCTGCACAACGCGACCGGTGACGCCGACGGCTCCTGGCGCTGGCGCTACGACCGCTTCGAGTCCAAGACCGCCGGCGACGGGGTTCCCGACTTCAGCACCATCTGGGACGCGGTGAGCGCCACGAAGATGCCGCTGCACCTCGTCGTAGGGAGCCTGTCGGAGGTCGTCGACGCCGACGACGTCGCCGAGATGCGTCGCCGCCGCCCCGACGCGGTGGTCACCTACGTCGAGGGCGCCGGACACAGCATCCAGGGCGACCGTCCGCTTGAGCTGGCCGACATCCTCGCCCACGAGCTCGAAGGATCGTGACGCCGCCGCC
>JAODBH010000235.1 GCA_025463865.1 Actinomycetes bacterium
CGTCACCGCCGCGCCGGGCGCGCTCGGGCGGTTCCGGGCGCGCGTCGACGAGGGCTGGTCGATCGGGGAGCAGCCGAACGGGGGTTACCTCGCGGCGACGCTGCTGCGGGCGATCGTCGCGGTGAGCCCGCAGGACCAGACCCCGCGCCTCGTGACCACGCACTTCCTGCGTCCGCCCGCGTGGGGTGACGTCGAGATCGAGACGCGCGTGGAGCGCGCCGGCGGCCGGGTGAGCACGGTGACCGCGCGCATGGTGCAAGGCGAGGAGCCCTGCGCGCTTGCGGTCGCGGCACTCGGATCCATCCGCGACGCGGTGTCGGTCGACGAGCATGCGCCGATTCCGTACCCCGAGGAGCCGTGGTCGGGGGAGCCGGCGCCCGCACGCGCGCCCGCGATCTCGCACCGGTACGAGTTCCAGCTCCGCGACGACCCCCGCGTGTCGGGCCGGCCGGTCCTGGGCGGCCGCCTCCGGTACCGCGACGGCGGCGCGTTCGACGCCGCCGCGGTCGTGGCCGCGGCCGACGCGTGGATTCCGGTGCTCGGCGTCTACGCCCCGGGTCGGCTCGCGGTGCCGACGATCGCGCTCAGCGTCACCCTGTTGCGGACCATCGCTCCGGGGTCGGAGCCCACCGAGCTCGCCTGCCGCTTCCACACGACCATCGCGGCCGAGGGATACGTACAGGAGGACGGCGAGGTCTGGGCTCCCGGCGGCACCCTGCTGGCGGTGAGCCGGCAGCTCTCCGCCGTGATCGCGCCGAAAGGCTGACCCGAGGTTCGTGCGTCCCCCGAGCACACATATCGTGCTCCCGGGACGCACGAATCTCGACATGTCCAGCTAGCGGTCGGGGCGGTCGAGCCACGCGACCACCGACGCCGCCACCGCGCCGTAGACCAGGTGCGGGAACACGTCCGACGCCCAATCGGTCGCGCTCCAGGTTCGCGGGTCGCTCACGCCGAGCGCGGCGATCGGCCCGTCGGCCGCGGCCATCGCACCCAACCCGAGGACCGACGCACCGACGGGCGTAGGCAGGCGGAGACCGAGCCCGCGGGCCAGGCCGTAGACCGCTCCGGTGCCCACGCCCGCGGCGTAACCCGACAGCGACCCCAGCGCGGTGCGCCGATTCCGAGCGGCCTCGGTCTGGTTCTGCTTCTCCAGCGACTCGACGCCGGCTCTCGACGCGGCCTCACCCACGAGATCCGCCGGCACGCTCGACGCGTCCCGTCCCCGCCCGAACATGTCGGTGTAGGTGACGACGTCGAGGGCGACGGTCCCGGCGGCGCCACCCAGCACGCCGATCGCGACGCTCCTCAGCAGCGAGGCAACGGGGTTGCGGCGGTCGCGGCGGTTTCGGCGTCGCCGCAACCGCTGCGCCTCGTGGCGGCCCGCTTTCTTCACGGCCTGCCTCACGGCCTTCCGCGTCAGGTCCTTCCGGGTCAGCTCCCGGTGCCCGAGCACCTCATGGACGGCAAGCTCCTTCACGGCCTTCCGCGTCAGCTCGCTCGCGCTCAACTCCCGGTGCGCGCGCGCCTCGTGACGGGCGATCTGGTGCAGGGCCTTCTTGGTCAGGTCCTTCCCGGGCAGCGCTGCGAGATTGCGTCCGCTCGACATCGTCCCTCCCGATCGATCCGGACGACCCGACCGAAACGTCCGTCACGCGCGCATCTACCCGTCGACGCAGGTCGCCAACCCGGGTGGACGGGGGTCGGCCTCGGGCTCAGCCGATCTCCGAGAGGGGCCGGCGATCGGACTCGCGGGGCTGGCGGCCGGTGCGCATCGGCGACAGCGGCGCGTCGACGAGCAGGATCCGGTGGACCCGCGCGTCGAGCGCGACGACCGTGTCGCGCCAGCTGCGAAGCGCGCCCCCGTGCTCGTGGGCGCGCTCGAAGGCGACCCAGGTGGCCCAGTCGGGAATCGCCCAGATCACGATCGCTTCCGTGTCGCTCATCATCGCGACGCGGTATGCGCCCACCAGCGTGAGCCCGAGGGCCTCGATCGCGGTGCGGCCCTTCTCCCCGAGGAGCGCGAGGAACTCGTCGGCGCGGCCCGGCGCCAGGGTCACGAGCTCGTGCGCGTAGACCGCGCCCCGCACGCCGCGATCGGTCAGCTCGGTGATCGTGGGGCTCCACGGCTCGGGCACGAGGATGCGGTCGAAGCCACCGCGCCGCAGGTCCGCGGCCACCTTCCACCACTCGGCCAGGGCGGGATCCTGGAGCGACGGGCTCGAGAGCTCGTGGTCGAAGTTCGCCGCGAGGCCCTCCCACCCGTCGAGCTCCCACAGGTTGACGACCTCGGGCCACCGGCCGGTCGACCCGACGGTTCCCCAGACGCCGAAGCACAGCTGGTCCCGCTCGGCCTGCCCGATCGGGCTCCAGTTCGCGGTCATGTGCTGGAAGTACTTGGCCCGGTTGGGGCCGATGATGTCGATGAACTCGTGGATGTAGACCTTCGGTCCCGAGCTGTCGTCCGCCATCGCTCCACCCGTCCCACGCCCAGATCTGCCGGACGATGTATACAACCCCCTTGCACCGCTGGTCCCTGCCACGCGCCCTGGCGCGTCCGCGGGACGGCGGCCGAGGAGGGACCACCCATGCCGAGCGCCGACCCGAGACCCGCACCCGAGGCGTCGCTCGACGCGAGCGGGCGTCCCCTTCGGTTGCGGGACATCGACTGGGCCACCCTCTTCCGACCGACGACCGTGGTCGTGGTCGGAGCGTCCGAGACCGAGGGCAGCCAGCAGCGGGCCCAGTTCACCCAGATCCGCGACCGCCTCGGCGCGCACGGGGCCGACGTCGTGCCGATCCACCCGACGCGCGAGACCGTGCTCGGCACGCGGGCCTACGCCAACGTCCGTGACGTCCCCGGGCCCATCGACGTCGCCATCGTCCTGGTCCGGGACCCGCTGCCGATCGTGGAGGACTGCGCGGCGCGCGACGTGAAGTTCGTGGTCGTCTTCTCCGCGGGCTTCAGCGAGGTCGGCACCGAGGAGGGCCGCGCGGCCGAGGCCCGGCTCGAAGAGCTCGCGTCGGGCGCGATGCGCGTGATCGGGCCGAACACCAACCTCAACATCTTCGAGCCCTGGCGCGACGACATCCCCGGCAAGAAGCTCGCGGTGATCACGCAGTCCGGCATGCAGGGACGCCCGATCACGCAGGGCCAGGAGCTCGGCATCGCGATCCAGCGGTGGGCCACGCTCGGCAACGAGGCCGACGTCGAGTTCGCGGATCTCGTCGGCTACTTCTGCGGCCTTCCGGACACCGGTGCCATCGCCACCTTCGCGGAGGGATTCAAGGACGGCCGCACGCTGCAGCTCGCCGCCGACGTCGCGGCGGCGCGCGGGGTCCCGATCGTCTGCATCAAGGTGGGCCGCAGCGAGCAGGGCGAGGCGATGGCCCGGGCCCACACCGGGCACCTCACCGGCGCCGACGCCGTGCACGACGCGGTGTTCCGCCAGCGCGGCGTCATCCGGGTCGACGACCTCGACGAGCTGATCGAGATCTCCGGCATGTTCTGCCACACCGAGCTGATCGACGGCCCCGGCGGCATCGTGGTCTACGCGCTCTCCGGTGGCACCGCCTCGCACACCGCCGACCTCTGCGGAGTGATGGGGGTGCCGATCCCGAAGCTCGAGCAACGCACCATCGACGGGCTCGGGCAGATCCTCCCGTGGTTCCTCCGCCACGACAACCCGGTCGACACCGGCGGCACGTTCGCGGCCCGTCCGGAGGGCCGCCGGATCCTCGACCTGATGATCGAGGACGGCAACACCGACATCCTCTTCGCGCCCATCACCGGCGTCTTCCCGGGCATGAGCGACGCGCTCTCGCGCGACCTCATCGAGCTCCACCGCGAGGGCCGGAAGCCCATCGTCGTCGCGTGGCTCTCACCGCTCCACGACGACGCGTACCGCGCGCTGTGCGAGGCCGGCGTGCCCCTGTTCCACTCGTTCGGCGCCGCGATCAAGGGCATGAAGGCGCTCGCCGAGTTCTCGGCGTTCGTGCGCAACTACGAGAGCCCCTTCGCTGTCGATGCGGAGCCGGAGAGTGCCGCCGCGGCACCCGCGCGCGCGTTGCTCGTGCCGGGCAGGGCGACCAACGAGGTCGAATCGAAGGCGGTCCTGCGGGCCTACGGCATCCCGACCGTCGAGGAGCGCGTCGCGACCACCGCAACCGAGGCGGTGACGGCCGCCCAGGCGCTCGGTCTGCCGGTCGTCATGAAGATCCTTTCCGCCGACATCGCGCACAAGTCGGATCTCGGACTCGTGGAGATCGGCGTGGCGACCACGGAGCGGGTGCGCGCCATCTACGACCGGCTGCTCGCCGACGCGCAGCGGTTCGCACCGGACGCCGAGATCGACGGCGTGCTCGTGCAGCCGATGATCACCGGCGCGGTCGCCGAGGTGATCCTGGGTCTCAGCCACCAGGCGCCCTTCGGGCCGACCATCACCTACGGCCTCGGCGGGGTGCTCACCGAGGTCTACAAGGACGTCGCGTTCGCGGTCCCGCCGTTCAGCGAAGCCGACGCTCGAGCCATGGTCGACTCCACGAAGAGCGCGGCGATCCTGCGCGGCGTGCGCGGGCGCCCCGCCGGAGACATCGACGCGCTGATCGCCGCGATCATGCGGCTGCAACGGTTGGCGGTCGAGATCGGCGACGAGATCTCCGAGCTCGACATCAACCCGCTCCTCGTCCTGCCCGCACGGCAGGGCGTGCTCGCCGTCGACGCCCTGGTGGTCGCCCGAACCGTTCGCTGACGGAGTCGCGCCCACCGACGTTCGCGTTTGCGCCGGTCGTGCGGGTCCGGGTGGTTCGCCAGACGACCGCGCCCCGCCGGGCGAGGCACTCGTAGCCCCGACCCGGTCTACAGGTCGTCGACGTAGGTGTCGGTGCCGGGAACCGTGGCGAGGAACGGGCCGCCGAACCCGATGGCCCCGAACTCGACGGCGCGGGCGCGTACCTCGTCCCGCCACAGCTCCACCGGATCGTCGTCGGTGAAGGCCAGCAGCAACGCGTGACGCTCGGGGTCCTCGGCCGGGTCGGCGAGGACCGAGAGCACGAGCCGCAACTGGGTCAGGCCCACCGACACGTCGAGCGCCGGCACCGCCGCGACCAGTTCCCGGTGCCAGTCTTCGACCGCGCCGAGATCGCCGGCGACCTCCCGATCCACCGCGAGCACGATCACGCCCGCGTACCGGCGGTCCAGCGCCACGTCGATCGGTGGGCCCGATGGCGACTGCACCTCCCACGCGCGCTCGTACACCGCGGTTCGGACGTGGTCGCGCCCCGTGAACATGCGGTCCTGCTCGACCAGCTCGGACATCCGGCCGGGGACCCATTCGTCCCAGCGCGCCTGCCCTCCCGGTTCGAGCCAGAACGTGGCCAGAAAGGACGCGCCGTCAGGGTTCCCGAAGAGGCCGTTGCCGATGCGGGTCGCCTTCGCCGCGCGGGGCGCGACCCAACGCGCGCCCGACATCACCCCGGGACCAGCCATCACGGCCGAGTAGAAGTGGTCGCGCTCGTACCAGCGGTTGAACGCGACCGCCCGACCGGGATGGGGCTCGATCAGTGCGACGAGCGCGGTGGCGAGCTCGGTCACGGGCGGAACCGGTGGAAGGTCACGGGTCCTTGTACGCCGCCCGCCCGTCCGGCGCAAGGCGGCCCCGGTCCACGATCTGACGGTGGGCGATTCGCGCTTCGAGATGGCGGCGCCCGTGCGTAGGGTGCGCCGCGGTGCGGAACTGCTGAGGGGGAACGCAGATGTTGCTCGACGACTATTCGGGGGCGTTCGAAACCGACTTCGACCTGACCCACCTCTCGCGGAAGGCGCTCGCGGTCCTCGGGCGCGAATGGCTCCTGCACGGCCACCTCCAGGATCGCATCGGCATGCCGCTCGTGCTCGAGCGCGGAACGCCCGACGACATGACCCGGGTCGCCATCGACGAGTGGATGGCCGTGAGCCCGATCTACTCCCGGCGCACGCAGCGCGCCCTCGACTTCGCCGACGGCGACGTCCCGACGATCTTCAAGAACATCCAGCTCGACATCGGGGCGCCGCCCCACTTCATGGACTTCCGGTTCGAGGTCTTCGACCGCGAGCACGGCGAGTTCCACCTGCGCCACTGCGGCGCGCTGATGGACGTCGAGCCGATGGGTGAGGACTTCGTGCGCGCGATGTGCCACGACATCGAGGACCCGACCTTCGACGCAACGGCCGGCGCCACCAACCCGCACGCGCAGGTCCGCCCCATCCACCGCCCGCCGCGCGTGCCGTCAGACCGGGAGCCGCACTGCCGGTGGCGGGTCGACATCGTTCCGGAGTCCCCCGCGGTCGAACCCCACCCGCTCGAGCTGGTGCTGCTGCAATCGCGGGTCGCCGGGATCGAGGTCCGCGTGCCGGAGACCGACGCCGAGCCCGGCGGCTGGACCGACTACCGCCGGGACCTCGACCCCGACTTCGAGCTCGAGGACCTCTCGCACCGCACGCTCGTCATGATGCTGCAGGAGTTCGCGGTGCAGTCGCACCTCCTCGTGCGCGGCTACCTCACCGTCGTCGCGGAGCGCTTCGGGGAGGACGCGGCGCTCGCGTGCGGAGCGCGGCTGTTCACCGGTCTCGCCGGCCTGACCGCGCAGCGCGTACGCGCCGCGATGGGCATTCGGGGCGACGACGCGTCGGCGATCGCGAAGGTGCTCCAGCTGCACCCCGTCTTCTGGCCTCGCACGTACATCGACACGACGGTGGAGGTGCTCGACGACCTCCGGGTCCGCCTCGCGATCCGGCCGTGCGCTGCGCTCGAGGAGAACGATCCGTTCACCTGGTTCGCGACGCTGGGTGCCGAGGCGCACCCCGCGCTCGACTCGCTGGTCCGGGGCGTCAACCCCCGCGCCGCGTGCACGCCGACGACGCCCGCAGCCGGCGAGTGGCTGGCCTGGGAGGCGGTCATCGATCCGGCGGCGGAGCCCGCACGGGAGGCCGACGAGGTGGCGCTCGGCAAGATCAGCACCGGCGCCGCGGTCACGTTCACCCCCCGCCGGCCGGTCCGGGTCGACGCGTGACGCGTACCGTGGCGCCGCCCGGGCCGTCGGTTTCCGCGGCCTCGATACGCGAGACAGGCCCCCTTCCCGAATAGCCTGCGGTCATGTCCGACTACGTGATCCCACCGCCGGAACCGAAAGAGATCGACGAGCAGAACTGGCTCGCACTCCGCGATCTCATGGAGCGTGCCGTCCTCCGGCCCGTGCCGTTCGAGGGCCGCGAGCAGTGCAACAACTGTCTCTACTACCTCGACCCCGACGCGGGGATCTCCTACTGCTGGCACCCGCAGCTCCGGGTCCTCGTGGGTGAGCAGTGGTGGTGTCAGTGGTGGGAAGCCGTCCCCGACGAGTGACCGGCGCTCCGGGCTGATCGGCCGGCTCCATACGCGGCCAACACCGCGCGGTACGAGCGGTAGGACAGCGCCGACCACCTGCTCTCGGCCGAGAGCAGCGACCCGATCGACGCGAACGAGCCGACCGAGAGCACCGAGCACGCGGAGCCGACCGATCCGATCGACAGGAACGACCCCGCGGATCCGATCGACAGCGTCGAGCCCGTGCTGGCGATCGACAGGAACGACCGATCCGACCACAGCGACCAGCGCGACGACGGCTGTGTGCGACCCCGGCTGCGCCCCATCGCGCCATTGTGGCGCACAGGTTCACGACCGCCGCGCTTCGGGTAGACGTTCTGTACGCGACCTTCCCCTTGTGCGTCGCCGTGCCCGTCAGGAGTCGACATGAGCAAGTTCCTCCGCCACCTGCCGGTGCGTCTCGCGACGGGCGCGTTCATCCTCAACTCGGGCCTCTCGAAGCGCAAGGCCGACGCGGAGACTGCGAAGGGGATCCACGGATTCGCATCGACGGCCTACCCGCAGCTCGCCAACCTCGACGCGGAGAAGTTCGTGAAGCTGCTCTCCACGGGCGAGATCGCCGTCGGCACCGCACTGCTGCTCCCGATCGTCCCCGCCCGGCTCGCCGGTGCGGCGCTCACCGGCTTCGCCGCAGGCTTGGTCGGCCTCTACCTCAGGGTGCCAGGCATGCACGACGAGCAGTACCGACCCACCCAGCAGGGCATCCCGGTTGCGAAGGACATCTGGATGCTCGGGATCGGCCTGTCGCTGATGGTCGACGGCTGATCCGCGGCCCCGGTCAGCCGCGGCCCGCCCGGAGGATCCGCCGCCAGACGCTGCGGTACGAGTCGAGGCCGTCGGCCGACAACCAGCCCCCGGGACCGGCCGCGATCGTCACCCGCTCGGGCACCGCGCCCCACACCGGTACGCCGGCTTCGGCCCACACCGCCCGGGCGTCCTGGTAGTCGTTGGTGAAGGTGCGGGCGGACGAGAACACGAGCCCGACCGGCACCTTCGCCGGCACGAGGTCGAGGACCGCCTCGACCCGTGGGGTCTCCACCCCGCCGACGCGCGTCGGCACGACCACGACGTCGGCGTGACGGAACGCGGTGGAGAGCACCCGCTCCTGGCCCGGCGGTGTGTCGATGATCGCGATGTCGTCGGGCGCGATCTTGGCCAGCGCCTTCACCAGGAGGCGCTCGGTCGGCGCTTCGACGACGGTGACCCGTTCCAGCTGCTCGTCGGCCGCGTGCTCGAGCCAGTCGGCCGCGCTGGCCTGCGGATCGGCGTCGACCAGGGTCGTCGCCCGCCGCGCTCCCGACACCGCCGACAGATACACCGTCGTGGTGGTCTTCCCGACTCCGCCTTTGAGTGCAGCCACGATCACGATCACCGCTGCACCGTATCGAGCCGAACCCCGCGCGCGGAGGCAATCGCGCGGGCTCGACCGTCGCGTACCCAGAGGTGCAGGTCAGCGCCGGATGAGATGCTTCAGCCGTCGGCGGGTACGCCCGGTGACACCTCGACCCGGCGGTCGGTCGCGTCCGGCGCGAGCAGCTCCAAGAGCCGGAGGCCCTCCGGTTCGAGGTCTGAGGGGAACCGCGCGGGAGCGCCGGATCCGAGGGGATGGAGTCGGAGGACCGCAGCTCCGTCGACCTGCTCCTCGGTCCAGAGCCCGGCGACCCGTCCGTCGACCAGATATGCGGGCAGGACCTGGCCGTTGACCGACTGCACGATGTGCTCGTGGAAGCCCGACGGGAGGATGCGGGTGCGGTCGGCGTGCGAGATCAACGCCGCGTCCCATCGCGCGAGGAAGCGGACCGGCGGCTCGACGTCTTCGCGCACGCGCGGCACGCCGGGAAGGTCGAGGAGGTCGCGACCCTGTTCGTCGGTCACGCGCCGGAGGGGCTCGAGCAAAGCCAGCGCGGGGTCGAGCACCTTGTACGGCAGGTAGGTGAAGGCGGCGATGTCCTTGCGGGTCGCGGGTCCGAACGCGCGCAGGTACCGGCGCACGAGCAGCGCGGTGGCCACCGGCTCGGGCACCGGCGGCTCGGGCCACCGACGCAACGACGCCTTGCCGTGGAAGCGCCAGAAGCCCGATGGGGGGACGTGCACCAGCGGGACGAGCGCCCGCGCGTAGTCGAGGCGGTCACTCCCCCCAATGGTCAGGCCCGACAGGTCGTCGATCGCGGCGCGGATCTCGTCGGTCGTGCGCGGCTCCGACGTGAACTTCGCGAGCGCGGCCGCGATCTCGGGCTCCCTCGGCTTCAGGTCGGGGTGGCGGTTGCTCACGGCCGGGAACCACTGCCTTGCCCACGCGGACGCGAACGCCGCGTAGTCCGCCCCGCTGACGAGGTGCAACGTGCCGCGCATCAGCGTCGACTTCACGACCGTCCGGCGGCGCAGCGCGGACTCGAGATCCTCGACCCGGAAACCTGCGACCCGGGCGTGGAGCGCGACGTACGGGGACGGCGAGTACTGCGCCTGCAACGCGCCGAGGCGCTGCACGGCTCGCGCCGCGGGCATCGGCATGCGCTCGAGCAGCAGCTGCCGCTCGAGGAACGAGACCGTGAGCTCCCGATCCGACCACCGCTGCACCCGAGCCACGCGCCGACGCTAACCCCACCGCGCGTACCGAGGCCTCGGCGCGACTATTCCGGCATGAGCTCGCGGGTGCGGGCGACGTCGGCCTTGAGCTGCGCGGCGAGCTCGTCGGGGCCGCTGAAGCGGAGCTGGCCGCGGATCCACTCCTGGATGCGGACGCGGCCGATCTCGTCGTAGAGGTCGCCGTCGAAGTCGAGGAGGTGGGCCTCCACGAGCAGCAGGCCGTTCTCCTCGTAGAAGGTCGGCCGACGGCCGATGGAGATCGCGGAGCGGTGCAACGTGCCGTCGGGCCGTTCGTACCAGCCCGCGTACACACCGTCGGCCGGGAGCTGGATGTCGCCGGCGGCCGCGACGTTCGCGGTCGGGAACCCGATGGTGCGGCCGCGCTGGTCGCCGTGCTCGACCACGCCTTCGATCTCGGGGTCGCGCCCCAGCAGGCGCGCCGCGGTGACGATGTCGGCCGCGGCGAGCGCGTCGCGGATGCTCTGCGACGACACCGGCTCGCCGGTGACGTCGTCGCGCAGGAGCTCGACCTCCTCCACCTTCACGTTCTCGCGTGCGCCGAGCTCCTCCAGCAGCGCGATGTCGCCGCTCTGGCGGTGGCCGAAGCGGAACCCGGGTCCCGCGACGATCGCCGCCGCCCGCCACAGCCCGACCACGATCTCGTTGAAGAAGTCGGGGGCGGAGGTGAGCGAGCGGGCCTCGTCGAAGCGCACCGCGTAGACGATGTCGACGCCGAGCGTCGCGAACCGGTCGAACTTCTGCTGCATCGTGGTGATGATGCGCGGCGCCGACTCGGGCCGCACCACGCTCGCGGGATGGCGGTCGAACGTGATCACCACCGACGGGCACCGCATCTCGTGGGCGAGCCGGGTCGTCTCCGCCAGGATGCGCTCGTGGCCGCGGTGCACGCCGTCGAACGTGCCGACGGTGACGACGGTGCCACGGGGCAACGGCGGGATCGGGCTTCCTTCGTAGATGTGCTCCATCGGGCCAGGTTAAACGGCCGCGCAGCCAACCTTCGCATAGCGTGCGGCCGACACCCGTCCCACCCTCCGGGACGCCGGGAAGGAGTCCGATGAGCACCAACCGACTGCGCGAGAAGCTCGAGCAGGGCCAGGTCGCGCTGGGCGGATGGTGCAGCACGGCGTCGCCCTTCGCAGCCGAGATCCTGGGCGAGACCGGCTACGACTACGTGTGCATCGACACCCAGCACGGGCTCATCGACTACGACGCGATGTGGCCGATGCTCCAGGCTCTGCGCGGTACCGGCGCGACGCCCGTCGTGCGGGTGCCCGTGAACCGCACCGAATGGCCCGGCAAGGCGCTCGACGCCGGCGCCGAGGCCGTGATCGTGCCCATGGTCAACTCGCGGGAAGACGCGGAGAGGGCCGCCGCCGCTTGCCGCTACGCGCCCGTCGGGTTGCGGTCGTACGGACCGGTCCGGTCGTCGGGCCTGCTCGGCTCCGATCCCGCGACCGTGAACGCACAGGTCATGTGCCTCGTCATGATCGAGACCGTCACCGCGCTCGAGAATGCGGAGGCGATCTGCTCCACCCCGGGGGTCGACGGCGTCTACATCGGGCCGGCGGACCTCGCCATCAGTCTCGGGGTGCCGCTGGCCGAGATGGGCATCGCTGCCGCGCACGTCGACGCGATCGCCCACATCAAGTCGGTGTGCCTCGCCCGGGGCCGCTTCATCGGCATCCACACCGGTGGCGGCAGTCAGGCGCGCGCCTACGCCGAGCAGGGGTTCCAGATGTGCACCGTCGGCACCGACGCGTCGATCTTCCGGGCGACGGTGCGCGACCACCTCGCCGCGGCGCGCTCCACGGGCTCGGCCGAGCGCGCGGCCGGCAGCGCGAACCCGTACGTCTGATCGCTCCGCGCCGTCGGCGCCGGTGGTCGATCAGGCGTGCTCCTCGGCGCTCCACCGGGCGGTGCGGTCGACCTGCGCGTCACCGAGCTCGACCCATCGGGCGTAGCCCTCGTCGTACACGGGGTTCGGATGGGGCTCGACGACCGTGCGCTCGCCGAGCGGCCAGTCACCCGACTTCCCGACACAGGGTGCGGGCCACCAACCCACGGCAGCCCCGGCGGCGAACGCGGCTCCGAGCGCTGCGAGATCGGGGAACGCGGGCACCTCGACCGGCACACCCAGCACGTCGGCCTTGATCTGGCACCACAGCGGGCTCCGAGCCGGTGAGCCCGCGACCATCATCTCGGTGAGGACCGTCCCCTCCGCGGCGAGCGCATCGACGATGTGGCGCAGGCCGTAGGCGCATCCTTCGAGGAGCGCGCGCATCACCTGCGCGCTGTCGGTCGCGGAATCCATGCCCGAGAGCTCGGCGCGGAGGTTGCGGTTCCAACGCGGCGCCCGCTCTCCTTCGAAGTACGGGAGCGCGAGCACACCGCCGCTTCCAGGCGGCACCGCCGCGGCCGCGTCGAGGAGGTCTTCGACCGTTCGGCTGGTCATGCGCGCCCACCACTCCACGGCCAGGCCGTGGGCGGCGGTGGGGCCGCCCACGATGTCGACCCCGGTGACCGCCGAGCGCAGGCCGTAGTCGGTGGGGTCGTCGGCAGCCGCGGGCGCGGCGACGCCGATGCCGCCGGTGCGGCCGCCCGGATCGAGACCTCGGCCCGGCGTGTCGACCCCCGCGGACCAGAACGCCATGTAGGCGTCGGCGCCGCCCGGCACGAGCAACGTGCCTTCCGCGACTCCCCACTTCCCCGAGGCCACACCCGCCGGCGTGCCGGTCACGGTCACAGGGCCGAAGCCCTCCAAGTCGGGCGATCCGGGCCAGCGGCCCTGTTGCAGCGGCGCGCCCAAGGCGTGGAGGATCCAGTCCCAGGCCTGCAGTGGCACCGCGTCCGGATGGTCGGGCCGCAGCACGTCCCACAGCTGCTGGTGCGCGGCGTGCGGGCTGGCTCCGTCGGCCGCCGCATGCAGAACGGTGAGCGCGTCGAGGCCGTCGGAGCTGACGACGGCGGGACTCTGCCCGCCGACCGCGAGCGCCGCGGGCGCCGCCGCCTCCGGGACATCGACCGCGAGCCGCTCGAGCGAGCTCTGGACCGCGGCGCGCCACGCCTCGGGATCGGCGTGGCCGACGGCCCAGTGTTCTCGGCCCTCGTACGGGGTGCTCGCGGTTCCGAGCACCGCGCCGTCGGCATCGATCGCGACCGCGCGCGCGGACCCGGTCCCGAGATCGATGCCGACGACGACGTCAGCCACTAGCCGCGCTCGACCTCGTCCTCGGGGATGCCGAGACGCTTGGCGCGCGTGCCGACGTTCTCCCACAGCACGATCTCGTTGCCCCATGGGTCGCGGAACGCCGCGTGCCAGCCGCCGAACTCGCTCCACCAGCCTTCGTCCCAGAGCTTCGTGGCGCCGAGCTCGACGGCCTTGTCGAGGTAGTGGCTCACCGCGTTGTCGATGAGGATGTAGGTGCGCGCCTGCAGCCCGCGCGGCTTGCTCGCGAGCTCCGGGTCGGGCGTGGGGTTCGGGTACTGGATCTTGTTCTCGTAGAGCCCCAGGTGGAGTCCCTCTCCCGGGACGATCTGGTGGAACACACCCGGCGGACGGGGGTTGATCGTCCAGCCGAAGAGCTCTTCGTAGAACTTGTGCGCGGCCTCGGCGTCGTCGACGGGGAGGTCGACGAAGATCAGCGTGTTGGTCATGGTTGCCGTCCTTCTCTCGGGTTCCGGAACGTGATGGAGGGGGCCGCTACTTCTCGGATGGCGTTACTTCTCCGATGGTGCGCCCGGGACATAGGTGCCCTTGTCGCGCCAGAGCACGATCTCGTTGCCCCACGGGTCGCGGAACGCGGCGTAGCGGGCGCCGAACTCGGGCCACTCGGTCTCCTCCCACAGCGTGGTCGACCCGAGGTCGAGCGCCTGCTGCAGGTAGGCGGGCGGGTCGTCGACCAGCACGTAGACGCGCGGGACGGGCCCGGTGACGGGCTCGGTCTCGAGGTGGATGCCGAGGTTCGGCTTCACACCGGGGAGCACCTCGTGGAACTCACCCGCAGGACGGCGCTTGTACTTCCAGCCGAACAGCGTCTCGTAGAACACCGACGTCGCTTCCGGGTCGGGCGTCGGGAAGTCGACGAAGATGACGGGGTTGGGCATGTTCGGCCTCCCGGGCTGGGGTCGCAGTGAACGCTGGGTGGTGGATGGTCGCCGTTGCGCTGGTCGCTGGTGCTCTGGTCGCTGATGGTGGGGACGGGCTCAGACGTTCGGGCCGACGAGCACCCGGAAGACCGGGTTGTTGGCGGCCAGCTCGAACGCGTCGTTCACGTCGGTGAGGCTGTAGGTGCCGGTCACCAGCGCGTCGAGGTCGGCCGCGATGGCACCGGAGCGGATGAGGCCGGCCGACGTGCGCCAGTCCTCGGGCTCCTGGCTGTAGACGCCGATGATGGAGTGCTCGTGGTGGTGGATCGCGTCGGGGCCGACCGATGCGAAGAGGTCCTTCGGGAACGCGCCGTAGAGCACGACCGCGCCGCCGTCGTCGCAGAGCTGCAGCGCGAGCTCCAGCGCACCCGGCGCGCCGGCGGTCACGAACACGACGTCCTGCTTGCCGCCCGTCGCGACCGCGGTGTCGGGGGTGGCGGTCCACGCCGCGCCGGCAGCCGCTGCCTCTTGGAGCCGCTGATCGCTCACGTCGATCATGCCGATCGGCGCCGCGCCCGCGACCCGCGCGAGCGCGAGGTGCAGACGGCCCATGTAACCGGCACCGATGATCGCCACTCGGTCCCATGCGTGCAGACCGGAGAGCCGCAACGAGTGCGCGACGCAGGCCACCGGCTCGCCCATCGAGGCGTGGGCCATGGGCGCGTCGCCGACGGTCCAGGCCTGCCGCGCGGGCACCCGCACGTACTCCGCGAGACCCGCGCCCACCGAGATCGTGCCGTCGTGCAGCT
Organism: Actinomycetes bacterium; assembly: GCA_025463865.1. Classification (GTDB taxonomy): domain Bacteria; phylum Actinomycetota; class Acidimicrobiia; order IMCC26256; family Chersky-534; genus Chersky-534. The sequence goes on from JAODBH010000235.1 coordinate 14,906, forward strand.
TGTCGCCCTGCGGCCGCTTGCACAGCGCGGTGTGGCCGCGGCGGCAGGCGTCGCACGCGCCGCAGCGGGTCAGGAGGTCGACCGTGACCAGGTCGCCGACCTCGGGGACGCCCGGCAGACCGGCCACCGCGGACCCGACCTCGACGACCCGACCGGCGGCCTCGTGACCGGGCGCGACCGGGTACATCTGCTTCTCCCCGGCGTACAGCCGGCGCTCCATCGTGCAGAGGCCGCAGGCGCCCACCTCCACCAGCACGTCCTCCGCACCCAGCTCCGGCTGGGGCTCGTCGCGCAGCTCGACGGCTCCGGGGGCGGTGACGACGGCGATCTTCATGCCTGTTCTCCTGAATCAGCTTGCATCGATGTGGGGCCACAGATGGGGAACGGTGATCCCGGCGCGAGCGAGCAGCGCGTCGGCGGAGCTTCTCGCCTCGAGCCGCAACGCGTCGAGGTCGACGGTGGTGGAGACGCCGTCGCGGACGACGATCCGGCCGTCGACGACGACGTCGCGCACGGTGCGACCGTCGGTGCCCCAGACGAGCTGGAGCGACACGTCGCCGCGCGGCGTCCAGTTGAACGTGGTCGCGTCGTGCACCACCACATCGGCGAGCTTTCCCGGCTCCAGCGAGCCGATGCGGTCGGCCATGCCGATCGCCTCTGCACCGCGGATCGTCGCGAGCTCGAAGGCGAGGTCGGCGCCGAAGCGCTCGGGCTCGACGCGGGTGTCCCGGGCGATGGCGGCCGCCAGCGCGGCGGTGCGCAGCAGATCGGGGATGTCGCCGGCGTTGTCGGCGTCGCACCCGAGTGCGACCCGGCCGCCCCGCTCGACGATCTCGGCGTGGCGCCCGTGCCCGGTGACGCCCTGGCCGAGGCGCATGTACGCCCACGGGCAATAGGCGATCGCACTGCGGCTCGACAGCACGAGCTCGACCTCTTCGTCGTCGAGCCACACGCCGTGGCCGATCAGGAGGTGCTCGCCGAGCACGCCGAGGTCGTCGAGATGCGCGAGCGGACGCCGGCCGGTGCGCTCGAGGTACGCCTCGGGATCGGAGCTCGTGGGAGACATGTGCATCGTCATCCCGGTGCCGCGTTCCCGGGCCAGATCAGCTGCGCCTGCCAGCAGCTCGTCGCTCGCGAGGTTGTGGCCGACGAGGGTCACCCAACCTTCGACGAGCCCACCCTTGGGCCACGCGTCGAGCACCTCGCGCTGGAGCTCGAGCGACTCGGCCGGGGGCGCCGAGTAGGGAACGCCCTCGATGTCCCAGCCCCAACGACCGATCGTCGCCCGAAGGCCCGCGCGCACGAACGCCTGGGCGGCGCGGTCGGGGTGGGCCACGGTTCCGGCCTCGATCGCGGTGGTGACGCCGAGGCGCAACGACGCGAGCGCGCCGAGCGTCGCGGAGATCTCGTCGTCGTCGCCCGTGTGCGCGCCGTGGATGGGCACCGACCACTCGAAGATCGACGCACCGGGCGGCAGGAGGTCGGGGATGCAGCTCTTCACGAGCGGGTCACCGGTGTGGTGCTGGTGCGCGTTGATCATCCCGGGCGTGACCACGCAGCCGCGCGCGTCGATCTGCGCCGCGTCGGGATGCGCCCGGCGGAGCGCAGCGGTCCCGCCCACCGCGACGATGCGGTTCCCGGCGATCGCGACGGTCCCGCTCACGAGGACGTCGCGGTCGGGGTTCATGGTCACGACGTCGCCGCCGCTGATCAGGAGATCGACGGTTTGCGCGCCGACGGCAGCCTCGAGGGGGTTGCCACCGCTGGGGGTCATGCGCTCTCCGTCGCGTTCGTCATCAACCGGTCAGGACTTCGTCTCGGGCGTTCTCCGACGGCTGCTGGCCCCGGCAACGCCAGTATCTTACGGTGTGATGGTCAGACCACGAAAGGGCGTGACATGAATCGTTCCCCGCTGCCGCTGGAAGCGTTCGAGGCGTCGGCCGTGCAGCTCGACCGGGCCATCACCCTCCCGCCCAAGGCCTACACCGACCCGGCGTTCTACGAGTTCGAGCAGCGCGCCATCTGGGACCACAGCTGGATGTGCGTCGGCCGCGTCGACCAGATCCCGAACCCGGGCGACTACTACACCACCACGCTCGCGGGTGGGGAGAGGGTCATCGTCGTCCGCAACGCCGACGGCCAGATCAACGTGATGTCCGAGGTCTGCCAACACCGCGGGATGTGCATCACCGCGCCGCCGAGCCGCCCGCGCGAGGAGTGGCTCGAGCCTCCGCCCGAGGCCGCAGGCAACACCCGGACCTTCAAGTGCCCGTACCACTGGTGGATCTACGACCTCGACGGCAAGCTCATCGGCGCGCCCGACATGAACCACCGCGAGGACTTCGTGCGGTCGGAGATCGCGCTGCCGCAACTGGCCGTCGAGATATGGCAGGGCTTCGTCTTCGCCAACTTCGACGCCGAGGCACCGCCGCTCGGCCCCACGCTGCAGAAGGCCGACAAGATCCTCGCCAACTACCACCTCGAGGACATGGTCTCGACCCCGCCCGAGACCATCGAGAGCCTTCCGTTCAACTGGAAGCTCATGGTCGAGAACTTCATGGAGGGGTACCACAACGACCGGCTGCACCACGACCTCTACGACCTCTCGATCGGCGACGATCCCGCGAACGAGAAGATGACCAAGGGCCACCTCGGCTTCGACTACGAGCCGGGCGAGGGCGTGCTCATCGGAACCGCCCGCACCGCGTTCAAGGATCGCGGGCTCAACGCGACGCAACGCGGCTTCTTCCCGCCGGTCGAGACGCTCACCGCCGACGAGCGGTGGCAGATGGTCTTCATGTTCGTGCCGCCGACACTGCTCGTGGGGCTCAGCACGGACTCCGCGTTCTGGTTCCTGGTCACCCCCACGGGGCCCGAGACCCACAATCTCCAGATGTCGTACATCCACCCGCGCAGCACCACCGAGCTGAAGATGTTCCAGCACCTCTTCGCGTTGCAGGAGGCCGCGGTGCAGCTCTTCAACGACCAGGACCTGCCGGCCAACACGGCCACCCAGATCGGTCTGCGTTCGCGCTTCGCGCCGCGCGGAAAGCTGGCCGCCGGCGACATCTTCCTGGCCCAGTTCAACCATTGGCTGCTCGAGCGCTACAAGGTGGCGGACCAAGCGTGAACGAACCGTCGGAGAAGATTCGGATCATGCCGGCCGGCCACTGGGACTGGCCCCTGTCGGTGACGTTGTCGCAGGGTTGGAAGATCGGGCCGTGGGTGTTCGTGGGCGGCCAGGTGTGCCAGGACGCCGACGGTGTGGTGCTCCACCCGGGCGACATCGCCGCGCAGATCCGCGTCGTGTTCGAGAACATCCGGGCCGTGCTGCGCGAGGCCGGAGGCGACCTCGCCGACATCGTCAAGCTCAACACCTACTACGTCTACGACGGGCCGCCCGAGGGCAACGACGAGTTCTACAAGATGATGACGGCGGTGAGGATGGAGTACATCGCCGACCCGGGGCCGGCGGCCACCGCGGTGCGCGTCGCGGGGCTCGCCCTGCTCGGTCTCGAGATCGAGATCGAGGCCCTCGCGTACGTCGCGGCATGATCCGCCGGTGATCCTGCAGCCGGGCACCGGCCCCATCCGCTCCTCCCACTACCTTCCCGCAACCGCGGAGACGATCTCCTGGGGGATCATCCCGACGGCCGAATCGGAGCCGCGGACGCGGGTCCGGAGTGGCGACACCGTCACGATCGACACGGTGTCGCACGAAGGCGTGCTCGACGACTTCGGCCGCGATCCGGTCGGCTGGTTCGGAGCCCACGGAGTCCCGCGCGACGAAGTGCTCCACGATGCCGTCGACATCGCGACCAACGCGGTCCATCCGCCCGGCGCCGGACCCCACGTGATCACCGGGCCGATCCACGTCGAGGGGGCCGAACCGGGCGACGTGCTGGTTGTCGACGTCCTCGACGTCGTGCCGCGCGTCCCGTACGGCGTGATCTCGAACCGGCACGGGATGGGCGTGCTCTCCGACGAGTACCCGTTACCCGGTGCCGACGGCCGGATCGCGACCGTGAGCGTGTTCGCGCGCACCAACGGCACCGGGCCGGTCGACGCCGAGTCGTCGACCCGCGAGCCCGGGTCGGGCGCGATCGCATACGGCGACGGCAAGTTGGCCCGGTTCCCGCTGGCGCCGTTCATGGGCGTGATGGGCATCGCCCGGGCAGCCGGGCCGGTGAGCTCCACACCGCCGGGCGATTTCGGCGGCAACATCGACGTGAAGTACCTGCAGTGCGGGTCGCGGCTCTACCTCCCGGTGCAGATCCCGGGCGCGGGCTTCTACGCCGGCGATCCCCACTTCGCCCAGGGGAACGGCGAGGTGTGTCTCACCGCGCTGGAAGGTTCGTTGCGCGGCGACGTCCGCCTCGCGGTGTTGCGGGGCGCCGAGGCCCGGGCCCTGGGCGGGCTCATCGGGTCACCGCTGGTCGAGACCGACGAGCATTGGATCCCGATCGGGATCGACGCCGACCTGGACCAGGCGCTCGTCCACGCCACCCGCAACGCGGTCCGCTTCCTCGAGGAGCGCTTCGGGATGGAGCCCCACCTCGCGTACGCCTACCTCAGCGCCGCCGCCGACTTCGAGATCAGCCAGGCCGTCAACCGCGTCAAGGGCGTGCACTGCAAGATCCGCAAACGCGACTTCGAGCCCTGACCCCACCCCAGTTCTGACGAGGGGCTACCAGCCGATCGCGTCGGCGGTCGCGACGCGTGGGTCTGACGCGCCGCGCAGGGTGGTGTCCGCGGCGGCGTCGGGCTCGGTGACGACGATCGCGTGGGCGTGCCCGGCGTCGTAGGCGAACTCGTCGAGGAGCTCGACGACGTGCCCGCGGTCCCGCAGCCCCTCGATCCAGGCCGGAGGCGCGTTGGCCTCGACCTTGACCCGTGACGCCGGCCGTCCGCGCCACACCGCGAACGACGCATCCTCGTCCCCCGCAAGGATCCAACGCGGCGCGGCGACCGCCACCTCCGGCGGCTGTCCCGCGGCGAGCATCCGGGCGAGGAGCTGCAACAGGATCTGCGGCTGGCTGTCGGCGCCCATCGTGCCCAAGGCGATCACGGGTCGGCCGGTCGTGGTGGTCACGATGGCGGGTGAGAGCGTGTGCGGCGGTCGCCGTCCCGGCGCGTACTCGGCGGCGTGGCCGTCGCGGAGGTTGAACCCCAGGCCGCGGTTCTGCAGGAAGATGCCCGTGCCGGGCTCGACGATGTGGGCGCCGAACCCGGCCGCGTTCGACTGCGTGCACGAAATCGTGAGCCCGTCGCCGTCGACGACGTTGAGGTGGATCGTGCCGCCCGGCGCGGCCGGTGCCTCGAGCGCGGAGGACCGATCGCCGATCGCGGCGCGGCGGGCCGACAGTCGCGACTCGTCGAGCATCGCGGTCACGTCGGCGTCGGCGTGGAGCAGCTCCTCGCGGTCGTACCCCGCCTGCTTGGCCGCCTCGATCAGGAGATGGGCCCACTGCGGATCGTCGGGATCGTCGGGGAGGTCGAGGCCGGACGCGATCCAGGCGCCGGCGAGGGTCAGGTAGCCCTGAGAAGGCGCGGGAACCGACCAGATGCGGTGACCCCACGCCTCGATCCCGATCGCCGCGCGCCACTCGGCGTGCGGGCGGGCCAGATCGTCGGGGGTGAACTCTCCGCGACCGAGCTCGACCAGGCCGCGGCCGAACTCGCCGCGGTAGAAGCCGTCCCGGCCATCCCGCGCGATCGACTCGAGGGTGCGGGCGACGCCGGGCCGGCGGACGATGGTCCCGGCCTCGACACCCCGGTACGGCTCGCCGCCGGGAAGATCGGCGATCAGCCGGGCCCGATCCGCCAGCAACGGCGAGGCGGGGAACCCGTCGCGGGCGTAGGCGACGGCGGGCGCGAGGACCTCGGCGAGCGGGAGGCGCCCGAACCGCTCATGGAGCGCGAGCCAGCCGTCGACGCAGCCGGGAACCGGGACGCTGCGGATGTCGTTCCGGAAGGGCATGACGACCGCACCCTCCGCCCGGAGCCTCCCGGAATCCGCCCCCGATCCGGCCCGCCCGGCGGCGACCAGAGCCGCCGGATCCGACCCCGGTTCGGCGACCAACGCGAGGAGATCGCCGCCCATCCCACACAGGTGCTGGGTCGTCACGGACAGGACCGCGCTCGTCGCGACCGCGGCGTCGGCGGCCGATCCACCCTTATGGAGGCTGGTGATCCCGGCCGCGGACGCGAGCTGGTCGACCGCGGTCACCATTGCCCTCCGACCCAGCCGGACCGGCACCGGAACGTGAACCGCGTGTTTCATCGCCACCTCCGTATTGATCCGGCGCTCCGGCGATCTTATGGTCTGACCATTCGACCGTGATCCGCTCTCCGAGGAAGCCGCTTGATCGTCTTCGACCCTGCCGAACACAGCCCGGGCAAGAGCCAGGGGATGCTGTCGAGCCTCATCGTCCCCCGGCCCATCGCCATGGTCTCGACCGCGAATGCTGACGGCCTCGTGAACGTCGCCCCCTACAGCTATTACATGCCGGTCACAGGCAGCCCCCCGCTCCTCGCGGTCACGATCGGCGGCCGACGGGAAGGCGACGGTACGCCGAAGCACACGTGGGAGAACCTGAACCGCACCGGTGACTTCGTCGTCAACGTGACCACCGAGTCGATGAGCGACCACATCGAGGTCGCGGCGATCGAGTTCCCAGGCCACGTCAGCGAGTCCGAAGTCGTCGGCTGGCACGCGGTGCCGTCCCAGAAGGTGCAGGCGCCGTCGATCGCGGAGTCGCCGGCCCACCTCGAGTGCCGCCTCCGCAAGGTCGTCGATTTCGGCGACGACGAGGTCCATTACTCCACGGTGCACCTGGTGGTCGCCGAGGTCGTGTGCATCGTGCTCGACGAGTCGGTCTGCTCACCCGACCTCAAGATCGACCAGGCGGCCCTGCAACCGATCGGCCGCATGGCACTGCCCTACTTCACCGCCGCGAGCGACGCGCTGTTCGGCCTCGAGCGGATCAGCTACGAGGAGCACCTCGAGTCGGGCATCCTTCCGGGCCGCATCTCGTGACCTCGGTGCCGTTTCTCGCCGCCTGTCCTGCGGACGGTCCGATGGACTGACCATAATGGCGCGTATATTCATCCGTTCACAGATCCGTCCAAATCTGGTCATGTAGGGCCGTGAACCTGCGGCCGGGGGCAACACGAGCACCATTTCCGCACGAACCGATCTCCAAGGCTGGGAAGGTGGATACCAGAATGCGCAAACGGACAAAATTGTCATTGGTGGCCCCGATGTTGGTGCTGTCACTCATCGCTTCGGCGTTCGTGAGTGAAGCGGCATTCGCATCGCCGTCCACCCCCAAGCAGGCGGCACCCTGTCCGGGAACCCAGGGATGCACACCGAAGGCGCCAACGGGCAAGGGTGTGAAGATCGGCGTGCTCAGCGGTGGTGACACCAACGACCACGGCTACTACGAGAGCTTCATCGTCTCGGCCAAGGCGTACGCGAAGAAGAAGGGCTGGACCCTGAGCGTCACGGACCGGGTCGCACCTGCGGCCGCCGCCGAGGACGCCCGGAGCCTCTGCCGTCAGGGCGTGAAGTTCGTCGCGCTCGCCGACAGTGCCAGCACCGACGCGATCCCGGTTGCCGCGGAGCCCGTCTGCAAGGGCGTGGTCTTCTACATCAACGGGAACGCGAAGCTCACCCCGTACGTGTTCAACACCACCGACAGCATCAACGAATCGCAGGTCGCCGCCGGTTACGCGACGGGCCTCGTGATGAAGGCGAAGAAGCTGACGAAGGGCGCGTACATCAGCGGCCCCGACCTCGACTTCGTGACCCAGGCGTTCAACGGCTGGACCGCGGGCATCAAGCTCGTCGTCCCGAAGGCCACGACGTCGAAGACCCTCACCGGCGACTTCGACGACTCGGCTCTCGGCCAGGAAGCCGCCAAGGCCCAGCTCGCCAACGGCGCGCAGATCCTCTACCCGTACATGGGTGGGGCGACCGACGCCGTGGCCAAGGCGGGTGCCGCCGCGAAGGTGCTCTCCGTTGCTCCGGGTACCGACCGGTGCTCCGACAAGTCGTTCGTGGTGTCGTCGCTGTTCCCTCCGGGTGACTACTTCACCCAGGCGCTCCAGGACTGGTCGGCCGGCAAGGTGAAGATGGGCTCGTCGCTCGTGTTCAAGGTCGGCGTCGACAAGGTGCCGTCCGTGAAGGTCTGTCCGACCGCCCCGAACGCCAAGGCCATCCAGACGAAGGTCAACACGTTCATGAAGCAGATCGCTTCGGGCAAGGTGAACCCGGCGAAGATCGTCAAGAACAGCAAGTGACCTGACCGGCCGAGTCGACGAAGGAAACACGCGATGAGCGATGCGACATCGTCGACGATCGCGACCGGGAAGCCCTCGGGCTTCCCGGTCGTGCCGGCGGTCGAGATGCGGGGGATCATCAAGCGCTTCGGGTCCACCGTCGCGTGTGACCGGGTCGACCTGGTCGTGCAGCGGGGCGAGATCCACGGGCTCCTCGGCCAGAACGGAGCGGGCAAGTCGACCCTGATGAAGGTCCTCACGGGCCTGCTCACGCCCGACGCGGGCGTCATCTCCATCGACGGCGTGCCCCGCATCGTGAAGGACCCGCACGCGGCGTCGAAGCTCGGCATCGCCATGGTGCACCAGCACTTCAGCGTGATCGAGGCGCTGACCGTGTGGGAGAACGTCGTGCTGGGCGAGAAGGGCCGGCTCGACGAGGCGGCCACCATCAAGAGTGTGCGGGCGATCTCCGAGCGCTACGGCCTCGACGTCGATCCCACCGCGAAGATCGCAACCCTCACCGCAGGCCAGCGTCAGCGGGTCGAGATCATCAAGTGCCTGCGCCGCGACCCGAGCATCGTCATCCTCGACGAGCCGACCTCGGTGCTGACGCTGGCCGAATCCGAAGAGCTGTTCAGCACGCTGCGCTACGTCGTGCGCGACGAGAACCGCGCCGTGGTCCTGATCAGCCACAAGCTCGACGAGATCCTCAATGCCACCGACCAGGTCTGCATCATGCGCAGCGGGCTGGTGGTGGCACAGCTCGAGACCGCGGCCACCGACGCGCGCAGCCTGGCGCGCGAGATGGTGGGCCGCGAGGTCTCGCTGCGCGGGGAGGCCGTCGCCCTCGGCCTCATCCAGGAGGCGGAGGAGATCGCGGTCGAGGCCGCGGACGCCGTTGCCACCCCGGCCGGCGACGTCGCGCTCCGGATCGACGATGTCACCGTCAAGGGACCCGGCGGGGTGCGCCTGCTCGACCACCTCGACCTCGAGATCCGTCAGGGTGAGATCCTCGGTCTCGCGGGGGTGGAGGGCAACGGCCAGGTCACACTGGCGAACGTGCTCAGCAGTCTCACCGACGTCGACAGCGGCACGGTCGAGGTCGCCGGTCGAGCGGTGCGGGCCGGAAAAGCCGGAGCGATGGCGCGGGCCGGCGTGGCCGTCATCCCCGAGGACCGCCACGCCGCGGGCTGCGTCCTCGACATGTCCGTCGCCGAGAACCTCGTCCTCGACGACCTCGACCGCGTGTCGAACGGGCGCCTCGTCTCGTCGTCCAAGATCCGCGAGAACGCGATCCGGCTCATCCAGCAGTTCGACATCATGTGCCCGTCGCCCGACACGCCGATGCGCTTCCTCTCCGGCGGGAACCAGCAGCGCGTCGTGCTCGCCCGCCAGATCAGTCGGAACCCGAAGGTGCTCGTCGCCGCGCAACCCACCCACGGCCTCGACGTCGGCGCGGTGGAGTACATGACGGAGCAGTTACGCAGGGTCGCCGACGAGGGCGTCGCGGTGCTCCTCATCTCCACCGAGCTCGAGGAGATCCTCGCCCTGTCGGACCGGATCGCCGTCATCAACGAGGGCCGCATCATGGGCACCCTCGACCGGCAAGAGGCCGACCTCGATCGCATCGGGCTCATGATGGGAGGCCAGGAGCTGTGACGGTTCCCGACCAGGTCACCCAGTCCGAAGAGATCATGCCCATGCTCATGGGCCCGAAGGTCGGCAAGACGCGGGCGGGCAACATCGCCATCAACGTCGGGCTCTACATCGTCGCATTCGCCGCCGCGTTCCTGCTCGTGTCCATCCTGATCCTCGCCACCACCACCACGTCCCCGTGGGACGTCATGCACGCGCTCTACACGGGCAGCGTCAGCGGCTGGGCCGCCATCGGCCTCACCCTCGAGCAGGCGACGCCGATCCTGATCGTGGCCATCGGCGTCGTCATCGCCAACCGCGCCGGCACGTTCACCATCGGCCCGCAGGGTCAGTTCCTCATGGGCGGCCTCGTGGCCGGCTTCGTGATGTTCAAGTTCGGCCTGCCGGTCCCCGTCGCGCTGCCGCTGTGCCTCGTGGGCGGCGCGATCGGTGGTGCCATCTGGGCCGGTATCGCCGCGCTGCTGCGCTACACCCGCGGCGTCGACGTCATCATCAGCACGCTCCTCCTCAACTTCGTCGCGCTCGAGCTCGTCGACTTCTGTCTCAACAAGATCTTCCTGCTGCAGGAGAACGTGCCGACGAGCCCCAAGCCGCCGCAGTCGGCCCAGCTGACGACGGGTGAGCGGCTCCCGCGCATCGGCCACCTGCCCGGGTTCAGCGTCACGAGCGGCGTGCTGATCGCCATCGCCCTCACGGTGGCCGTCGCGTTCGTGCTCGCCCGCACGAAGTGGGGCTTCCGCGTGCGGATGCTCGGGCTCAACCCCACCGCTGCGCAGGCCGCGGGCGTGAGCATGGCCTTGTTCGGCGGCGGCGCGCTGATCCTCTCGGGCGCCTTCGCCGGCCTCGCCGGCGGGGTCTGGTTCGCCGGCATCGGCCTCCGGCTCACGCCCGGCTTCGAGGGTGGGCTCGGCGGTGAAGGCCTCCTGGTCGCGCTGATCGCCCGGCGGAGCGTGATCGCCACGGTCCCCATCGCGATCTTCTTCGGCATGCTCCACTCGGGCGGCGGCTACCTCGCCACCACCGGGGTGCCGACCAACATCGTCGACATCATCCGAGGCCTCGTCGTGCTCGCCGCGATCATGCCGCCGGTGATCCTGCACGTCTGGGACAACCGGCGATCGCTCCGGGTCGCGAGGCGTTCGGCCCAGCGCGCGGTGGCCGGAGCCGATCTGGTGGAGGTGGCGGCGTAATGGCCAACCCGGTCACGACGATCCTGGGCAGCACCATGCGGCTCACCGCGCCGCTCGCCTTCGCGGCCAGCGGGGAGTACGTCGCCGAACGCGGCGGCACCCTCAACATCTCGCTCGAGGGGATGATGCTCGGCGGCGCCTTCTTCGGCGTGGTCGGAACGTCCGCCTTCGGCAACGTCTTCATGGGCCTCGTCTCGGGCGCGGTCGCCGGCCTGGTGCTGGGCATCATCCACGCCAACCTCAGTCATCGACTCACCGCCAACACGTTCGTCGTCGGCCTCACCCTCAACGTCCTGGTGCTCGGCCTCACGAGCTACCTGCTCGAGACCATGAATCCGGTGTCGCTGCAGGCCGGGATCATCAAGGTCCCGCTGCTCCACTCGTTGCCGATCGTCGGCGAAGCGCTCTTCACCAACCGTTGGCCGATGTTCCTGCTGCTGATCATCGTCCCGTTGTCGTGGTACCTCGTGAACCGCACCCGATGGGGCCTCGAGCTGCGCGCGTGCGGCGAGAACCCGCAGGCGGCCGACGTCAGCGGGATCAACGTCAACAAGCGGCGGCGCCAGGGCCTCTACTACGTCGGCTTCATGGCCGGTCTGGGGGGCGCCTACCTCTCGGTCGCCGAGGTCGGCCTGTTCAACCAGAACATGACCGCCGGACGCGGCTTCCTCGTGAACGCGGCGGTCATCTTCGGCGGGTGGCGCCTCGCCGGCATCATCGGCGGCTGCTTCCTCTTCGGCGGTACCGACGCGCTGCGGCTCGCGCTCCCCGCGCTCGGATACTCGATCCAGCCGCAACTGCTGATCGTGCTCCCCTACCTCTTCGCCATCCTCGCGATGTGCTTCTTCGCCAAGCGCAACCAGGCTCCCGCCGCCCTCGCCAAGCCCTTCGAACGCGGTCTCACCTGACGCCACCGGCGCGCGGCTCGCGCGCGCCGGTTTGCCCTCGTGCAACGCCGCGTCACACCGATGCAAGGACAGCCACCATGGAACACCGCCCCCTCGGTCGCACCGGGATCTCGGTCAGCACGTTTTGCCTCGGAACCATGATGTTCGGGGCGTGGGGAGACACCGATCAGGCCGACTGCACGAAGATGGTCGACCTCGCGCTCGACGCGGGCGTCAACTTCATCGACACCGCCGACGTCTACGACTTCGGCGTCTCGGAGGAGCTGCTCGGCACCGCGCTCAAGGGCCGCCGCGACTCGGTCGTGCTGGCCACCAAGTTCCACAACCCCGTCGACGACGATCCCAACCATCGCGGCAACTCCCGCCGGTGGATCTTCGAGGCGGTCGAGAACAGCCTCCGCCGCCTCGGCACCGATCGGATCGACGTCTACCTCGCGCACCGCCCCGATCCCGACACCGACATCGACGAGACGCTGGGCGCGCTCTCCGACCTGGTGCACCAGGGCAAGGTCCTGGCGATTGGTTCGTCGACCTTCCCGGCCGAGCTGATGGTCGAATCGCAGTGGACCGCCGAGCGGCGTGGGCGCGAGCGGTTCTCGGTCGAGCAGCCCCCGTATTCGATCTTCGTGCGGGGCGTCGAACGCGCGGTGCTGCCCACCGCACAGCGCTACGACCTCGGCGTGATGGTCTGGGCTCCGCTCAACGGCGGCTGGTTGACCGGCAAGTACCTCGACGGCAACGCGCCCGTAGGATCCCGCGCCGCGCGCCAGCCCGATCACTTCGACTTCGAGTCGGAGTGGCGGGCCCGGAAGCTCGAGGCGCTCGAGAAGCTCTCCGCGCTCGCCGGCGAGATCGGCGTGCCGCTCACGCATCTCGCGCACGCGTTCGTGCTCGCCCACCCGGCCGTCACCTCCGCGATCCTCGGCCCCCGGACCGCCGATCAGCTGAGCGACGTGCTCGCCGGCGCCGACGTGCGGCTCTCGGCCGACATCCTCGACCGCATCGACGCGATCGTTCCTCCCGGCGTCGACCTCAACCCGGCCGACCGTCAGTACGACCCGCCCGCGCTCGTCGACCCGGACCTGCGCCGCCGGCGGGACCTGCCGGCGTCGTGAGGGACCGCGTCGTGAGGGGCCGCGTCGTGAGGGACCGCGTCGTGAGGAACGGCGCCTCGACGGAGTGGCTGTGAGCCGACCGTACGCCGGCACTTCCGCCGCGACGGGCGACGCGCCCCCACTCCGCCTGCTCGAAGGCCCGCTCGACCGGCGCGCGGCTCCGGGGCCCGCCTCGGAGGCGGCGGTGCTCGTCGTCGACATCCAGCGCGGCTTCGCCGACCCGGAGCTGCTGCCCTGGGTACCCCCCGAGTCAATCGGCGAGATCGACGCCGCCATCCGCAGCGCCAACCGGCTCGTGGCCGCGGCACGCGGTGCCGGCGTCCCGGTGGTGTGGGTCCGGCTCGTGCAGCACCGCGAGAGCCCGTGGCACGCCTCCGACTGGTTCCGCGGCTACGAGGGCGACGAGCACGGGCCCTGCGTGGCCGGTACGGGCAGCGTCGACTGGTTCGGGGTCGCACCGGGCGACGGCGAGCTCGTCGTCGACAAGCACCGCTACAACGGCTTCCTCGACACGCCGCTCGAGAGCATGCTCCGGGAGATGGGTGTCACGTGGTTCGTCGCGTGCGGGCTGTCGACCGAGTGCTGCGTCGAGTCGACGGTGCGGGGCGGCTTCGAGCTCGGCTTCCGCGCCGTCGTCGCCGCGGACGCGTGCGCGGCGTGGCCGCCGGAGCTGCACACCGGGGCGCTCCGCTCCATGGCCGCGAACTACGCGCTCGTCGCGGACGTCGACGCCATCGTCGCCACGATCACCTGACCCACGCTCGCTCCGTGCGGGCTACTTGGCGCTGAGGCCCGAGAGGCCGCCGACGACGGGCTTGATCGGCGTGGCCATGAACTTCCGGAGCGCCGGCTCGAAGTCCTCGAGCGCCAGGTTCGGGTAGTTGGGGTCGAAGGCGGGCTGGTCGAACTCCTCGCAGAACTCCGCGGTGAGGTCGAAGTACTCGTGGCCCCGGAACTCCTCGCGGGCGTTGCGATCGCCGCCGACGTAGTGGAAGAAGTAGTAGCCCTGGAAGATCGCGTGCTTCTCGACCATCCAGTAGAGGTCGGGCCGTGCGAACGGCTTGACCACCGCGGCGGCGTGGTCGGCGTGGTTGTAGATGCCGAGCGTGTCGCCGATGTCGTGGAGCAGCGCGCACACGACGTAATCGTCGTCCCGGTCGGCCCGGTAGGCCCGGGTCGCGGTCTGCAGGCTGTGCTCGAGCCGGGTGACGTGGAAGCTCGAGCCCTGGTCGTCGAGAAGCCGCAGCGCGTCGAGGATCCGGTCGGGCAGCGCGTCGCGGAAGGCGACGTCCTCCTCGCGCAGGGCGTCCCAGTCCTCCTGGGTGCTGTCCTTCATCGCCGTGAACCAGGTACGGGGCGGGTTGATGATCTCGGTCACGGGGCCTCCACGAGGTCGGCGCCCCGGAGCGCGGGTGCCGTATGGTCTGACATTCGGACACTCTAGTGACGGCCCGGCCGCAACGGAAGCAAGCGCCCATGAGCAGCTCGCCCGGTTCCACGGTCCTTCTCGGCGCGGGGTTTCCCAGTGGTCTCGTCGGCTCCGATCGCGGCGCGGCCCGCGCGTACCTGCAGGCGATCGAGTCCGCCGGGTTCGGCTATCTCTCGGTGTCCGACCACGTCGTCGGGGCCGACCGCGCCAGCCACCCGGGTTGGCCCGGACCGTTCGACCTCAGCCGCAGCTCGACCGAGCCCGCGGTGCTGCTCGGCTATCTGAGCGCGCTCACCGGCCTCGAGCTCACGTCGGGCATCGTCGTGCTCCCGACCCGTCCCGCGGCGCTCGTGGCCAAGCAGGCCGCGGAGATCGACCGGCTCACCGGCGGTCGCTTCCGACTCGGCGTCGGCCTGGGTTGGAGCCCGGTCGACTTCGAGGCGATGGGCGCGGACATGGCGACGCGGGGTGACCGCTTCGAGGAGCAGATCGACGTCATGCGTCGCCTGTGGACCGAGCCCGTCGTCACCTTCTCCGGCCGCTTCCACACGCTCGACGGAGCGGGCATCAACCCTCGCCCGGTGCAACAGCCGATCCCGATTGCGATCGCGACGACCGACGCGCCCCGAGCGCTCGCGCGGGTCGGCCGGATCGGTGACGGTTGGATCCCCGCGATCCCCGTGGGTGGCGAGCTCGACGCGGCCAAGGCGATCGTCGATCAGGCGGCGCGCGACGCCGGCCGCGATCCCTCGCGCATCGAGCTCGAGGGCTCGGTCGCCGTCCGTCCCACCGAGCCCGACGCGATGCTCACCGAGCTCGACGCCTGGACCGCTTCCGGCGCGCGGCGCGTGCTGCTGAGCACCACGGGCCTCGCCGGCGACCTCGACGCCCACATCGCCGCGCTCACCGAGGCGGCCGCTGCCGTCCGCGGTCGATGACGCCGTGTCGCCGAGCCCGCTTCCCGAAGCGCCTCAGGAAGCCGGGATCTCCCTGAGGAGCAGGTCACGGGTGTAGCCGGTCATGAACAGCGTGCTGCCGCGCTTGAGGATGGCGCCCATCTCCTCGTGCTGCGCGTGGGTCGTCAGGAACTCGTCGAGCGTCGCGATGTCGGGCGCGTCGAAGATCCAGTGCGCGATTCCGTACTCGCCGTACGCCTGCATCCACGCGGTGATCGTCATGCTCTCGGGCGCGAACTTGTTGAGGCCGGCCGTGTAATCGGCGATCCACGCCCGTACGAGGGCGCCGTCGCTGGAGTCGATCTGGGACCTGCGGATCATGCGGACCATGGAAGCGCTCCTCTGTGCTGATCGAAGTCGGACATCACAGGATGTAGGCGACGTTGCCCATCGGGCCGTCGATGTCGAGGCGATGGATCACGCGGATCGCGATGCGCCAGCCGCCGGCGTCCGGGCGGAGCCGGTACAGCAGCGTGGCCGGGTGCGCGACGAGGTGCTCGCGTCGCCAGTCCCAGATCACCGCGCTCGCGCGCACCCGCAGGTCGCCGTCGGTCATCGGCCAGGCCTCGACGTTGGTGATCACCCGCTGCGTGCGCGCCGGAGGTATCTGCGCGTGGGCCCAGCCGGTGTCGAGCAACGCGATGCGGTCCTCGAGCCGACGGTGGTCGTCGAGCAGGTACGACACCGCGCGCCGCGGGTCCTCGATCGGCGCGGTCGACGGGATCCAATAGACGCAGTCGTCGGTGAACAGCTCGAGCCATGCCTTGTAGCCGCCGTCGTCGAGCAGGCGTGCCTCGCGCGCGAGGAACGCGGCCGCGACGTCCAGCAGCTCGGGATCCGCGGGGCCGGTCTCCGACCGCAGCTGGGCCACGAACGCCACCAGGTCGTCGTAGGCGGCATCGTCGAGGGCGGAGAAGCTCATCGGACGGCTCCAGGGCTCGGGGGCGGCAGACGGTCGAGCCCCACGATCGTCGCGGCCAGCACGCCGATCCCCGCGGCGAGGTCGGCCGGGTCGGTCCACTCCTCGGCGCAGTGGCTGCGCCCGTCGAGCGACGGCACGAAGATCAGCCCGCTGCGGGCGATGCGAGCGATCTGGCGGGTGTCGTGCTCGGCGCCGCTCGCGAGCTCGAGCGGGTCGTAGCCGGCGGCGCGGGCCGCGGCGTCGATCGCGCCGCGCACCTGCGGGTCCATCGGCGTGGGGGGCTCGTCCGACAGCACGTCGACCGAGAGCCCGACCCCCCGACGGGAGGCCGCGGCGGCCGCGGCCGCGAGCGCCGCGTCCCGTCGTTCGCTGACCCACGCGGGGTCGATGCTTCGGAGCTCCATCCAGACGCGGGCCCGGTCGGGTACGACGTTCATCGCGCCCGGTTCCACTTCCACCCTCCCGGTCGTGCCCACTCCGCCACCGCCCTGCGCGAGGGCCTCGACCGCCAGCATCAGCTCCGCCGCCGCGCACGCGGCGTCGTGGCGCTGGTCCATCGGCATCGTGCCCGCGTGGTCCCGTCGTCCCGCGAACTCGACCAGCACCCGGTGCACGCCGACGATCCCGGTGACGACGCCGATCGCCCGGCCCGCGAGCTCGAGCACCGGACCCTGCTCGATGTGCAGCTCCACGAACGCGTGCGGCAGGGGCCACCGCCCGGTGAGCGCGGTCTCGGGGTCGCGGCCGAAGTCGGCGAGTGCACGGGCGAGGGTGCGGCCATGCGCGTCGGTCCGCTCGAGGTCGGCCCGCGCGAGCCCACCGGTGACGGCCCGGCTCCCGACGCACGACAGACCCCAGTCGTTCGGCTCCTCGCCGAGGAAGTCGACCACCTGGAGATCGTGCTCGAGCTCGATGCCCGCGGCCGACAGGGCCCGGGCCGCCTCGAGGCCGCCGAGCACGCCGAGGACCCCGTCGTAGCGTCCGCCGCCGCGCACCGTGTCGGTGTGGGAACCGGTGACGACCGCGCCCGGCGCCCCGCGACCGGTGCGCGTGCCGATCAGGTTGCCCGCGCCATCGGTCTCGACCTCGAGGCCGACCTCCGCCATCCGCGCGGCCAACCAGACCCGGCCGGACCGGTGCGCGTCGCGGAAGACCCGTCGGGTGGAACCGGGCTCGTCGGGCTCGCGATAGGCCGCCAACTCGGCGATGTCGGCCAGGACACGCTCGACGTCGATGCGGACCGGTCCGCCGCCGACCCGGGGGGCATCGCGAGGCTGGCTGCTCATCACGCCGGCGAGACTATCGGTCAGACCATCGGACCGAAATGCCGCGGTCGCCCTGTTCTCGCGGCCGTAACAACCGTGGTTCGCGGTGTAGCGCTGCGGTGCGGGAGGCTTCACCGGGTTCCGGTTGCGATCCGTACCGCCGATCCGTATGGTAAGACCACCAGACCAAGTGCGCGCGGCCATCGCTGACCGCATCCCCCCTGCCCGAGGTGACCAATGTCGATTTCGTACTCCGCCGTCGGCGCGGGAAAAGAGCGTCGAATCCGCCGTTTCATCAAGGCCGACGGCCGGTCGCTCCTCGTCGCGGTCGACCACGCGGCATACATGGGCCAGGGCCCGCCGCTCTCGGTCATCGGTGACATCGCGCGGGGCGGCCCCGACGGCGTGCTCGCCACCTGGCACGTCGCCCGGTCCAGCGCGATCGAGCTCTCGGAGGCCGGGCTGGTCCTGCGGGTCGACGGCGGGATGTCGGAGCTCGGATCGTTCGCCGCATCAGACGTCTCCACGCTGCTCGCGTCGGTCGACGACGCCCTGCGCGTCGGGGCCGACGCCGTGGTCGTGCTCGCGTTCCCGGGGACGAAGGACGAAGAGGTCTCGTTGCAACGGCTCGCGCTGCTCTGCGCCGAGTGCGAGAAGGTCGGCCTCCCGGTCATCGCCGAGGCGCTGCCGGGTGGCTTCGGCCAGGAGATCGAGTGGACCTTCGACACGGTCGCCCGCGCCGCGCGCATCGCGGCCGAACTCGGCGCCGACGTCGTGAAGACCGTGTGCCCCGGTGACCCGAAGGGCTTCGGCGAGGTCGTCGCGGCGTGCCCGGTGCCGGTCGTGGCCCTCGGTGGACCACGGGTCGACAACGAGGACGACATCGTCAACTTCGCCAAGGGCATCGTCGACGCCGGCGCCTGCGGGGTGGCCATCGGCCGCAACGTCTGGGGCTCCCCCGACCCGGCGAAGCTGGTCACCCGCCTCCGCGAAGCCATCCACGGCTGACCGCTCCACTTGCGCCGGCACCGCCCTCCGACCGCGGCTCCGAACGCTGCCTGCACCCCATCGACCCAGGCTCCCGGGCCTGGCTGGAGGCCCGAATGACTGACACCGCAGCCCCGCCGGTCTTCGATCCGAGTTGGGTCCGCTCCGACCCGTATCCGCAGGTCATCGCAGGTCTTGAGGTCGGCGACGGGATGCGGATGCCGCTCGTCAACCCCGGCACCGGCGAGCAGGTCGGCAGCTGGCTCGAGGCCACCGACGACGAGGTCGACCGCGCCCTGGCCGCGGCCCGCACGTCGTTCGACGACGGCGTCTGGCGTCGCCGGCCGCCGGCGCGACGGGCCGAGGTGCTCGAGCGGGTCGCGCACGCGATCCGCGACCGCGTGCCCGAGCTCATCGGGCTCGACTGCGTGAGCACCGGCAAGGTCTTCCTCGGCGGCATCGGCTACGACGGCTACGAGGCCTACAACGCGTTCATGGGTGCGGCCGCCACGATCCGCGAGGCCGCGGGCGAGGTGCGCGAGGCCGCGTTCCCGCCCGGCCTCTTCCCGGGCGACGGGCCGCGCATCCTGTCGATCCGCAACCGCGAGCCGGTCGGGGTCGTCGCCGAGCTGCTGCCCTGGAACGCACCCCTCTACACGGGCAGCGAGCGCATCGCGGGCGCGCTCGCCGCGGGTTGCTCGGTGGTGGCCAAGCCGTCGGAGGAGTCCCCCGCGAGCTTCGTCGAGCTCGCCGCCATCATGCGTGAGGCCGGCCTCCCCGACGGCGTCTTCAACGTCGTGCTGGGCCGGGGCGAGACCGTCGGCGACCGCCTGATCCGCGACCCGCGGGTCGACCTCGTCAGCGTCACCGGCTCGGTCGAGACGGGCACCCGCGTCTACGAGATCGCCGCGAGCAACATGAAACGGGTCAACCTGGAGCTCGGCGGCAAGGCCCCCGTCGTCGTCTTCGCCGACGCCGACCTCGACGCGGTCGCCACGTGGGCGATGCTCGCCGCGTTCAACAACATGGGCGAGGTCTGCGTTGCCGGAACCCGCCTGCTCGTCGAGGCCTCGGCGTACGATGACGTCGTCGCGGCCGTGGCCGGCGCCGCGTCGGGCCTGCCGATCGGCGACCAGTTCGACGCCCAGACCTTCATCGGGCCGCTCGTCAACGCGGAGCATGCCGACCGGGTCCGCGGGTTCGTCGAGCGGGCCATCAGCGACGGTGGCGCGACGCTCGTGGGCGGCGGCACGGTGCCCGACGGCCTGAACGGCGCCTTCGTCGCCCCGACCGTCCTCGGCGACCTCGGCGCGGGCGCCGAGATCGAGCAGAACGAGGTCTTCGGCCCGGTCATCGCCGCCCAGCGGTTCGAGACCGAGGACGAGGCCCTCGCCCGGGCCAACTCGACCCAGTACGGGCTGAGCGCGTCGGTGTTCACCGGCAACATCGAGCGCGCGTTCCGATTCGCCGACCGCCTCGTCGCCGGCAACGTGCAGATCAACCACCACTACTCGGCGGACAGCCACATCCCGCGCGGCACCCCCCGCCGCAAGAGCGGCACCGGCCTGGCCGGCGTCGGCGCCTATCAGGCCCCGAAGAGCATCGACGTCAACCTCGGTTTCTGACGCTTTGAGATTGTCCGGCCCGATCCTCAGCCGTAGGGTTGTCGGACCGATGGACTGACCATAGAACCAACCGCGGAGCAGGCAGTGCCGATCACCAGAATGAACCACGCAGTGCTCTACGTACGGGACGCGCGCCGCAGCGCCGCCTGGTACCAGGAGGTCCTCGGCTTCTCGGTCGTCGTCGACGACGAGCTCGGCCGCTTCGCGTTCCTCCGGGCGCCCGCGTCGGAGAACCACCACGACATCGCGTTCTTCTCCATCGGCGATGCCGCGGGCCCGTCCGAGGCCGGTCGGCGCACCGTCGGGCTCTACCACATCGCGTGGGAGGTGCCCACGCTCGCGGAGCTCGAGGAGATGCGGGTCCGGCTGGAGAAGGTGGGCGCGCTCGTCGGCGCGAGCGACCACGCGGTGAACAAGAGCCTCTACGCCGCCGACCCCGACGGGTTGGAGTTCGAGGTGATGTGGTTGACCCCCGCGGCCCACTGGGGCGCGGAGGAGCATGAAGCGATCATCCGCCCGCTCGACATCGCGGCCGATCGTGAACGGTACGAGACCGAATCAGACGATCTGGCGACCGCAGGGGACGCGACATGACTGGCGGCATCTTGGGGAACGTGGCGAACGAGAGCTCACTCATCTACTTCTTCGACGACGACGCGTTCAAGGAGACGCAGCCCGGGTTCCGTCGCCGGATCATCAACGGCGACACCCTGAGCCTGTGCTTCTGGCGCATCGCCGACGGATCGGGGCCGACCCCCTACGACGGCCACCCGCAGAACGAGCAGTTCGGCCTCATCGTCAAGGGCACCCTCGACTTCCGCCTCGACTCCGAGGAGCGGATCAAGCTCGGCCCCGGCGACGTGTACCACGCGCCGCTCGGCACGCCCCACGGCGACAGCTACTTCATCGGTGACCCGGAGTACGGCGAGGTCTGGATCGTCGACATCTTCTCGCCCGTGCGCGAGGAGTACCGCGGTGGCTGACTGGAGGCTCGCGGTCGACATCGGTGGCACCTTCACCGACGCGGTCCTCATCGACGGCGAGTCGGGTCGGGTCGTCGTCGACAAGACGCTCTCGACCCCGTCGCAGCCGCTGGAAGGGGTCAAGCGCGGTGTCCTCGGCGCGCTGGCGCGGGCCGGGATCACGCCGGAGGAGATCCGCGCGCCGATCGTGCACGCCACCACCCTCGTCACCAACGCGCTGATCGAGGGGAAGATCGCCAACGCGGCGCTCGTCACCACGCTCGGCTTCGCCGACACGCTGCTGATCCGCAACGAGCACCGCTACGACATGTACGACCTGCAGATCGAGTTCCCGCCGCCGCCGATCCCGCGCGACCGCACGTTCGAGATCGACGAGCGCGTCTCCTCCGACGGCACCGTGCTCACCGTTCCCGACCGCGCCGCGATCGAGCGCCTGGCCGCGGAGCTGCAGGCCGTCGAGGCCGAGGCCGTCGCCATCTGCTTCCTGAACTCCTACGCGAACCCGGGGAACGAACGCGCGGTCGCCGCCGGCCTGGCCGAGCTCCTCGACGTGCCGGTCTGCGCTTCGAACGAGATCGCCCCGCAGATCCGCGAGTACCCCCGCATGGTCACCACCGCGTGCAACGCGTCGACCATGCCGGTGATCGGCCCGTACCTCGAGGAGTTCCAGTCCTGGCTCGCGGAACAGGGCTTCGGCGGCAGCCTGCTGATCATGCTGTCGAACGGCGGTGTGGTCTCGGCCGACGTCGCGGCGAAGAACCCGATCCGCATGGTGGAGTCGGGCCCGGCCGCGGGTGCGTTGGCGGGCAGCTGGTACGCCCGCCGCCTCGACGAGCCGCGGCTGCTCTGCTTCGACATGGGCGGCACGACCGCCAAGTCGTGCCTCATCGAGGACTTCGACGCCGAGCTCACCACCGACTTCGAGATCGCCCGCATGTACCGGTTCAAGAAGGGCTCCGGGTTCCCGGTGACGGTCCCTTCGATCGACCTGGTCGAGATCGGTGCAGGCGGCGGCAGCATCGCCCGGGTCGACGACCTCGGCCTGCTCAAGATCGGCCCCGACTCCGCCGGCGCCGAGCCGGGCCCGGCCTGCTACGGACGCGGTGGTGTGAACCCCACCGTCACCGACTCCGACGTCGTGCTCGGCAACCTCGACCCCGGCTTCTTCCTCGGCGGCGAGATGGTCCTCGACCTCGAGGCCGCGGAGCACGCGATCGGCAAGGTGTCGGCTTCGCTCGAGACGTCGATCGTGGAGACCGCCGGCGGCGTGATCGAGCTCGTCGACCAGAACATGGCCGCGTCGGCACGCATGCACGCGGTCGAGCGGGGTGCCGACCTGCGCGGGGTGTCGCTGATCGCGTTCGGCGGGGCGGGACCTGTGCACGCGTGCGGCGTCGCGGAGCTGCTCGACTCCCCCCGCGTCATCTTCCCGGCCAACGCCAGTGTGCTGTCGGCGTTCGGCGCGCTGGTCACCCCGGTCCGCATGGACCTCGCCCGCAGCTTCGTGCGCAAGTTCGACGACGTCGCCGACGCCGACCGTGAGGCGCTGCTGGAGGAGATGCGCGCCGAGGGCCGGCGCGTGCTCGCGTCGGCCGGCGTGGCCGAGAGCGACGTCACGTTCCGCTACGGCGTCGACGCCCGCTATCAGGGCCAAGGCAACGAGATCACGCTCTGGGTCGGCACGGGTGAGTCGTGGCCGACCACCTCGGAGGAGCTCCTCGCGCAGTTCTCGGAGCAGTACCGCACGATGTACGGCATGACCATCCCCGACGTCGCGGTGGAGGTCGTCACCTGGCGCATCTCGGCCTTCGGCTCCGATCCCGCGCTGACGCTCCACGGACTCCAGCCGACGGGCGCGGTGCCCACACCGAAGGGCAGCCGGCCGGTGCGCTTCTCCCGCACCGCTCCCGCGGTCGACGTCCCGGTCTACGAGCGCAGCGCGCTCGAGGTCGGCGCCCGGATCGTCGGGCCCGCGATCATCGAGGAGCGCGAGACCACCGCCGTGCTCCGGCCCACCTGGGTCGCCACCGTCGACGGCGACTCGTCGCTGGTCGCCGAGCGGGTGCAATGAGCTCTCGACCTTCCTTCCGGCAACCGACGCGAGCGGAGTGAGCATGGATTCCATCGAGCTCGAAGTGCTGTGGGGAAGCCTCATCAGCACGGTGAACGAGCAGGCCAAGGCGCTCCAGCGCAGCGCGTTCAGCCCGATCGTCCGTGAGGCCGGCGACCTCGCCAACGCCCTGTTCGACACGAGCGCGCGCATGGTCGCGCAGGCCGTCACCGGCACCCCCGGCCACATCAACTCGCTCGCGGTCGCGGCCGGCGAGATGCTGAAGGAGTACCCGATCGCCTCGCTCGAACCGGGCGACGTGCTCATCACCAACGACCCGTACAAGACGGCCGGCCAGCTCCTCGACGTCACCGTGCTCTCGCCCGTGTGGCGCAACGAGCAGGTGATCGGCTTCTTCGGCTCGACGATCCACCACACCGACGTCGGCGGCTACGGCATCGGCGCCGGTGCGCGCGACGTGTTCGAAGAGGGCCTGTGGATCCCGATCTGCAAGCTGATGAAGCAGCACGAGCGCAACACCGACGTCTGGAAGTTCATCCTCTCCAACGTGCGCGAGCCCGAGCAGGTCGCCGGTGACCTCCACGCGCAGATGGCGTCGGCCGAGATCGGGGCGCTCCGGCTCAACCAGCTGCTCGACGCCCACGGCCTCGACGACATCCAGGCGCTCGCCGACGAGGTGATCTCCCGGTCCGAGGAGGCGACCCGCCGCGCGATCCGCGCACTGCCCGCGGGAACCTTCCGGGCGTCGTCGGTGCTCGACCTGGCCGACGGCTCCGAGATCACCATCGCCGCCGCGATCACCGTCGACCCGGTGAAGGGCGAGATCCTCGTCGACTACGAGGGCTCGTCGGCCGCGAGCCCGGCCGGCATCAACGTGGTGAAGAACTACACCCACGCCTACACGACCTTCACGATCCGCAGTGTCCTGAACCCCGACGTCCCGAACAACGCGGGCAGCCTGGCGCCGATCCTGGTCGAGGCACCGCTCGGCAGCATCGTCAACGCGGTCTCGCCCGCGCCGTGCACCGCACGCCACGTCGTGGGCATGTTCCTCCCGATGCCGCTCCTGCGGGCGCTGTCGGAGTTCCTCCCCGAGGCCGTGATGGCCGAGGGCGCCGGCGCGGTGTGGACCTGCCAGGTCAACGGCACCCGCGCCGACGGCCGGCCGTTCATCACGTCGATGTTCAACTACGCCGGAGGCGTCGGCGCCCGGGCCCACAAAGCCGGCCTGTCGGCGACCGCGTATCCCACCGGGGTCAGTGCGGTGCCGATCGAGGTGGTCGAGTCGATGGCACCGATGCGCTTCCTCCGCAAGGAGCTCCGCCGCGACTCGGCCGGAGCCGGTGCGGGCCAGGCCACCGGTGGTCTCGGACAGGTCGTCGAGTTCACCGTCGAGAACGATCGCAAGTGGACGCTCAACGCGGTGGCGAGCCGTCTCGCCCACGCGCCGGCAGGCCTGTTCGGCGGCGACCCGGGGCAGGTCGGCGCGTTCCTCGTGAACGGCGTACCGGTCCGGACCCAGAAGCGCATCGATCTCGAGTCGGGCGACATCGTCCGCATGGAGCTTCCCGGTGGTGGCGGCTACGGCACCCCACCGAAGGGCGGTCCCGCGATCGCGGCCGGGGTTTCCTCCGAGTGAGCGCGATCACCCGCGCCACCTTCGCGGACCGTTGGCGACGCGCGGTCGACGCGGTTCCGCAGCAGCAGTTCCTGGTGTGGGAGGACCGCGAGGGGGTCGTCAGCGCCTGGAAGTACGCCGAGTTCGACGCACTGGTCGAGCGGGTCGCGGGAATGCTCAGCAGCCAGGGCGTCGTCCACGGCGCAAAGGTGCACGCGGTCCTGGCCAACTCCCCCGCGTTCGTCGCGCTCTGGCTCGCGACCGCGCGGCTCGGTGCGGTGCTCGTGCCCTGCGATCCGCAGTCGACCGCGGTCGAGATCCGGCGCCAGATGGAGCGCACCCGTCCCGCGGTCGGCGTGTGCGGCGCCGAACGCGCCGAGGTCTACCGCGAAGGCGCGTGCGGGTCCTGCGTCGTGATCGTCGTCGACGAGGACGACGCGGTCCTGGCCGGCCTCGCACCGGACGACATCGCACCGGCCCCGGCCGTCGAGGTCGCGCCGCACGATGCAGCCGCGATCATGTTCACGTCCGGCACCACGTCGGAGCCGAAGGGCGTGGTCGTCACGCAGGCGAACTACGCCTTCGCCGGCGACGTGATGGCGGCGGCGGCCTCGCTCGACCGGAGCCACCGCCAGTACGTCGTGCTCCCGCTGTTCCACGCCAACGCGCAGTACTACTCGTTCGCGTCGGCGATCTCGGTCGGAGCCACGGTCGTGCTCATGCCCCGCTTCAGCGCCACCGGCTACCTCGAAGCCGGCGCTCGCCATTCGGTCACCCACGGGAGCCTGTTCGCCGCGCCGATGAGGATGATCCTCGCCCACGATCCGCCGGCCATCCCCGGCTTCGCGTTCCGCCACCTCTGGTACGCGCAGAACATCACCAACGACCAGTACGAGGATCTGAGCCGTCGCTTCGGCTGCCGGCCCCGCCAGCTCTACGGGATGACCGAGACCATTCCGGCCGTCCTCACCAACCCGGCGCTCGGCAGCCAACCGGCCGCGATGGGCATCCCCACGCTCGGGTGTCGGGTCGAGCTGCGGGTTCCGGAGTCCGACGACCCGGTGCCCGACGGCGAGGCCGGCGAGGTCGTCGTCGGCGGCGAGCGCGGGACCACGCTCTTCGCGGGCTACTTCGAGGACGAGGCCACCACCGAGGATGCGTTCCGGGCGGGTTGGTTCCGCACCGGCGACCTCGCCCGGATCGACGCCGACGGCGGGTTCCGCTTCGAAGGCCGCCGGGGCGACATCCTCAAGGTCGCGGGTGAGAACGTCTCCGTTGTGGAGGTCGAGGCCGTGCTGGCTGAGCACCCGTCCGTGCTCGAGGCCGCGGTCGTCGGCGCGCCCGACCCCATCCGCGACGAGGTCCCGATCGCGTTCGTGGTCGCGGCGCCGGGAGCGACCGTCGACGTCGACGAGCTGATGGAACACTGCGCCCGCCACCTCGTGCCGTCGAAGCGGCCCCGCCGGATCGACGTGGTCGACGAGCTCCCGCGCACCTCGGTCGGCAAGATCCGCAAGTTCATGCTCACGGCCGCGGCGGCGCGTTCGTGACCGTTCGAGATCCCGCCGCGGCCCGCTCGGCCGTGGGAACGTGTGCCGTCCGGGCGAGAATCCAGAGGATGGAAGATGAGTGACGTGAAGTTCGAGCCGGTCGAGCGGCGCACGATCTCGGTCGAGGTCCGCGAGCGGCTGGCAGCGAGCATCCGGGACGGCCTGCTCATCCCGGGCAGCCAGCTCCCGTCTGAGCGCGCGCTGTGCGAGCAGTTCGGCGTGGCCCGCACGTCGGTGCGCGAGGGCATCCAGGGTCTCGTGTCCCTCGGCGTGCTCGAGCGGCGCGGCAACCGCACGTTCGTCACCGAGTCGATGCCCGACGTGTCGTTCGCGCTCGACGGCACCGACCGGCGCAAGGAACGCGTGCGCGAGCTGTTCGAGGTCCGTCAGGTGGTGGAGATCCCGCTCGCCCGCCTCGCTGCATCACGCGCCACCGACGAGGACCGGGCCCGCATCACCGAGCTCGCCAAGCAGTTCCACGCCGACATGAAGCTCGAAGCGTTCCGGAAGCTCGACCACGAGTTCCACTGGGCGATCGCGCGCGCGTCCGGCAACGAGACCCTGTTGGAGCTCTACGGCAAGGTCCTCGACTCGTTGTTCGGCTCGGCCGAGTTCGACCAGCTGCTCACCGCGCGCACCAACCGTGACGTCGTGCGCGACGTCATCCGCACCGCGGCCACGATGCACCGCCGGATCGCGAAGGCCATCGCCAAGGGCGACTGGTCCGACGCGATCGCCACCGCCGAGCTCCACCTCGACCACGTCGAAGACCAGATGATGGCGAGAATGGTCTGAGGTGAAGGCGTTCGTACAGACCGGTTTCGGCGCCTCCGACGTCCTGAGCCTCGTCGACATCCCCGAACCGCGCCCGGAACCCGACGACGTCGTCGTCCAGGTCGCCGCGGCCGCGCTCAACCGGCTCGACGTGCTGCAGCGCAAGGGGCCCGCGCTCCTTCCCGGCTTCACGCTGCCCCACATCGCCGGGATGGACATCGCGGGCACCGTGGTCGAGGTCGGGCCCGCCGCCGTCGGCGTCGAGCTCGGTCACCGCGTCCTGGTCAACCCGTCGATCGAGTGTGGCGTGTGCCCCGCATGCCTCGCGGGCGACGACGCGTTCTGCCCCAACAAGCAGGTCGTCGGGGCCAACGCGCCCGGCGGCTTCGCCGAGCGCGTCGTCGTGCCGCACACCCACGTGCACCGCATCCCCGACACGATGAGCTTCACCGAGGCCTGCACCATCCCCACGATCCACAGCACCGCGTGGGGCGCGTTGGTCGAGACCGGCGATCTCCGCGTCGGCGAGTGGATGCTCGTGCACGCGGCCGGGAGTGGGGTCAGCACCGCCGCGATCCAGCTCGCGCAGCGCATGGGCGCGCGCGTGATCGCCACCGCCGGGACCGAGCCCAAGCTGGAGCTCGCGCTCGCGCTCGGGGCCGAGTTCGCAGTCAGCAACCGTGACCCGGGATGGATCGACGCCGTGCGCGCGGTCACCGGCGGGCGCGGCGTCGACATGGTGTTCGACCACGTGGGCCCGGCCCTGTTCGACGCGTCGATCCAGTGTCTGCGGCCGCGCGGCCGGCTCGTGTTCTGCGGTACCACCACCGGCGCCATGGCCACGTTCAGCCTGCCGTACGCGTACCAGTTCGGCCTGCGCCTCCTCGGCTCCGACACCTACTCCCGCGCCGAGTTCGCCCGCATGCTCGAGTCGTACTGGGTCAGCGACTTCACCGCCGTCGTCGACGTCGAGCTCCCCCTCGCCGACCTCCCCGACGCGCAGGACCGCCTCGACGCCAACGACGTCATCGGCAAGATCGTCCTGCACCCCTGAAGGTTGAGGGCTGGCGGCTGCGTCCGGCGTAGCTGTCACACCCATCCGGGACGATGGGTGCATGTACACCGACGAGTTGTCCGTGATGCTCGACATGTTCGAAGCGATCACACGTGAGCTCCAGGAGCACGAGTACTCCGACGACGAGTGGGCCGCCCTGATGGTGGAGTACGACCGGATCCGAGAGGTCCTCGACGTGATCAAAGAACGTTTGCAAAGCGACCTCATCGAGATGTTCGAAGGACCGTGGAGAGAACGAGGTGCCGCCGGCCGCGTGGCGAGATCGTGGGCCACGAATACCTGTCACACCCTCGGACGATGATGGGTACATGTTCACGGATGAGTTGACGGCGACGGGTGACACGCTTGAGGCGGTCGCGCGTGATTGGGAGCCGGGTTCCGACTCCGAGGAGGTCATGGCCGAGCTCGGCCGGATCCGTCGGTGCACCGACGTGCTCACCGCGCGAGCGTTGCAGCACATCGCGGACACGCAGTCGTTCGTGGTGCACGGGGATCGCAGCGCCGCGGAGTTCTGTGGTCGCGTGCTCGGGGTGGGTTCGGACGAGGCGAAGCGGGTCCTCGCGACTGCGAATCGGCTGGAGTCACTGCCCGAGACCGAAGCCGCGTTCCGGGCCGGTCAACTCTCGGCGCAGCAGGTCGCGTTGATCGCGGAGACCGCCGTCCGAAACCCGGCCCTCGAGACTGAACTGCTCGAACACGCCGGCG
>JAODBH010000248.1 GCA_025463865.1 Actinomycetes bacterium
GGGGCACCGCCGGCCGCCGTCGGGGAGCCCCGGCGGCGGATTTGGCACTCAATCCTACCGAGTGCCAGCAGGTATGAAGGGACGCGCCGCTCCTGCGTTGAGCAGGCGCGCCGTGAGGTCGTTGGCCATCAGGCGCCCCGTGGGCGTGAGGACGACGCGGACACCCTCGCGCACGAGGAGACCCGCGGCCACGAGATCGGACACGAGCGCGAGCAGCTCCGGGTCGGGATCGGGTCCCTCGAGCGGGAGATGGGTGCCGTCACCGGTGCGCAGCTCGAGCGAGAAGGTCTCTTCGGCCCGGACCCCGGGGTCGAGGATCTCCTCCCCCGCGCCGGGATCCTCGCCCGCGGCGATCGCCGCGAGGTACCGCTCGGGAGTGCGGACGTTCCACCACCGACGCCCGCCGGTGTGGCCGTGTGCCGCGCAGCCGATCGCCAGGTAGTCGCCGCCGCGCCAGTAGATCTGGTTGTGCCGGCACTCCTCGCCGGGCTTGGCCCAGTTGGAGATCTCGTACCAGCGGTAGCCGGCGGCCTCGAGGACCGCGTCGGCGAGTGCGTACTTCTCGGCCTGATCGTCGTCGTCCGGCGGACGGACCTCGCCCGCGCGCACCCGCGCCGCGAGCGGGGTCGGCGGCTCGACGGTCAGGCCGTAGGCACTCACGTGCTCCGGCGCGAGCTCGAGCACCGCACGCAGTGTGAGCTCCCAATCGGCGACGCTCTCGCCGTCGGCGCCGTAGATGACGTCGAGGTTGATGCGCTCGAACCCCGCGTCACGCGCGGCGCGGACGGCCCGCTCGACGTTCTCGGGCCGATGCGTGCGACCGAGCGACGCGAGGACGTGCGCGGCCATGGACTGCACGCCGAAGGACAGCCGGTTCGCGCCGGCAGCGCGATATCCGGCGAGCTTCTCGGCGTCGACCGCGTCGGGATTGCACTCGATCGTCACCTCGGCGCCCGGCCCGCGTGGGATGGCGTCGAGGATCCGGCCCAGTTGCGACGCGTCCAGTAGCGACGGCGTCCCCCCGCCGAAGAAGACCGTGGTCGCCAGGGGTAGGGCGCCACCGGCGTAGCGACGGCCGAGGTCGGTGACGCAGGCGTCGACGTAGTCGTCGATGAGGTGCTCACGGTCGGTCCACGTCGCGAAGTCGCAGTAGTCGCACCGGTGCGTGCAGAACGGGACGTGGACGTAGACGCCGTAGGGCCGCGGTCGCGCGTCCGTTGCATCGGGGTTGCGCACGCCGTCGGTCACTCCACCATGGTCGCGCAGGTGTCGCGCGGCCGAGGACGCGCACGCAGCTTCAGGCGGACAGCTGGCCCGAGACGACCGGCTTGTTCGCCGACTGCACGACTCCAGGGGTCTTCTCGGCGGTCACCGCGAAGCTGAGGACCTTGCCGCTCGTGTGGAACGGGCTGACGTCGGCCTTGCGACCCAACACCCCGGCGGACACGACGCGGGACTGCTGGCCGTCGTCCATGATCGCCCACAACTGGTAGGTCTGGCCCGGCGGCAGCGTCGGGAGGTTGTTCTCGTCGAGGTAGCCGACGCCGTTCGGCAGGTAGACGATCGTGGCCGCCTCGTCACCGGTGCTCGACGTGAGCGCGACCGTCTTGGCTCCGGGCGCGAGCTTGGCGGCCTCCGCGGCTCGGCGGACGGCATCGGGGCTGGAGATGCTCTGCTGCAGCCGGTCGACCTTGTCGCCCTGGCTGATGATCTGCGCGCCCATCACCACGATGACGACGGCGGCGGCGACCGCGGCCACGGCGGTGACCCATCGGGACACGACGTGGCGGCGGGAGCGAGCCTCGTCGAGGGAGGCGACGCCGGCTGCGGCGGCGGCGACCCGCGGCTGCGGTGCGCTGAGCGCGGGGGCGTCGGGACGGGCGGGGACCGGCCCGAGGTTCGCCGCGATCCGGTCCCAAAGCTCGGCAGGCGGCTCGACCGCGGTCTGGGCCAGCCATCCCGCGGTCTCGCGGAGCTCGTCGACCTCGGCGCGCGCGGCCGGATTCGCCGCGAGGTAGGCCTCCACCCGGGCCCGCTCGTCGCCGTCGACCGCGTCGAGGGCGTAGGCGCCGAGGAGCTCGTGCAGCGGATCGGGGTTCGGGGTGGTGCTCATGTCGCCCATGACCCCCCGATTCCACCGTCCGTGAGTATCAGTCGGAGACGGCCGAGGCCCGACCGGATACGACTCTTGACCGTACCTTCGGGTGCGTCGAGGAGAACCGCGACCTCGCGGTACGTGTGGCCGCCGAAGTAGGCGAGCTCGATCGCGCTGCGCTCGTCGGGAGGAAGCTCGACGAGCGCGTCCCGGACGTGCTCGGCGAGCGTGAGGTCCCAGACCTCGCGCTCGAGGTCGTAGGTGTCGCCGCCTCCGAGTCGGGCCTCCCGCGCTTCGCGGTTGCGCCGGGACGACTCGGAACGGACCAGGTCGACCGAGCGGCCGTGGATCTGGGCCAGGAGGTAGGAGCGGAGCGATCCGCGGGAGGCGTCGAACTTCGCCGGCTCGTTCCAGATCCGGAGGAAGACCTCCTGCACGATCTCTTCGGCGAGGCTGTGGTCGCCGGCGAGCCGCTTGGCGAGGCCGAGGGCCACGCCACCGTGGCGCCGGTAGGCCTCCGCCAGCGCATCCTGGTCGTAGCGGGCGATGGCGACGACGAGCTGCAGGTCGCTCGCGGACCCGAGGTCGAACGGCGCGTCCGAGCCGCCCGGGTCGGCCCCGGCGGGCAGGCGGTCAGGTTCGGTCATGTCGATCCCGAAAGTGTGACATTCCTGCCCTTCGGCCGCAGAGACGGGCCGACCATCCCGGGGACGCGTCACCGGTTGGCGGCAAGACACGACGCGT
>JAODBH010000259.1 GCA_025463865.1 Actinomycetes bacterium
CTTCCGGGCTCGAGCGCGCTGGCGCGGCGCGTGCTCGACGCGAGCGCAGGCATCGTCGCGGCCGGCAAGTATCCGGCGCGCGAAGCGCAGCGGGTCGCGAGCCCCGGGCTGCGTGGGCTCATCGTCCCGCCCGGCGTCGACGTCGAGCGGTTCACACCCGAGCCGGCGGACGGTGAGGCCGCGCGCGATCCGTCGGCCCGGCCGGTGGTGCTGGGCCTCAGCCGGCTCGTACCGCGCAAGGGCTTCGACGTGCTCCTCGAGGCCGCGGCCCCGCTCGACTGCGACGTGGAGATCGGCGGCGCGGGTCGCGACCGCGCCCGTCTCGAACGCATCGGGCGCAAGCTCGGGTTCGGCGACCGGTTGCGCTTCACCGGCCGGGTGCCCGACGCGGCGCTGCCCGCGCTCTACCGGAGCGCCGATGTGTTCGCGATGTTGTGCCGCGACCGGTGGGGTGGCCTCGAGGCCGAGGGCTTCGGGATCGTGTTCCTCGAGGCCGCCGCGTGCGGGGTTCCCGCGGTCGCCGGTCGCAGCGGTGGTTCGCACGAAGCCGTGGTCGACGGGGAGACCGGCTTCGTCGTCGACCCGCGTGACGTCGACGCCGTCCGGGCCGCGATCGCCGGCCTGCTCGACGATCCGGCCCGCCGTGACGCACTCGGGGCCGCGGCGCGCGAGCGCGCCGTCGCCGGGTTCGCGTACGAGCACCTCGTCACCCGGCTGCTCCCGGTGGCACGGGGCGACCTCGCCTCGTTGACGCCGCTCGCGTCGTTGATTGAGCCCGACCCCGCGTAGGCTCCGCGGCGTGGCGCCCGCCGACGATGGTCCCGACCCCAGCATCGACAATCCGGGGGTGACCCGGGCGCCCGCGTGGCCGGGCCGGAAGCTCGTCGTCTGGGCCTGGGTCGCCAACTTCGCGGTCGCGGTCACGTCGATCCCGGTCGCGCTCGGGGCGAAGGACCTCGAGCCCGTCGCCGCCGGCATCTGCGTCGCGGTTCTGCTCCTGAGCATCGTCGTGTGGGGCTGGGCCTTCTTCAAGAGCCTGGCCCGCACCGCCCGCGACGACGACATCAACGTCGGCGACCTCTTCATCCTGCGCGCCAGCGCGCCGAAGCCCGTCCGCTGGAACCTCTACGGCGCACTCGTCGTCAGCCTGGTCATCGCGGTCGCAACCGCGATGGAGAACCCGGCCACCACGCTGGTCCCGCTCCTGCCCTTGGCGTACATGGGCCTGTGGAACGCCAAGTACCAGAAGTACCCGAAGCGCCGCGTGGTCCGCCGACGTTAGGCGCCAACCGCCGGCGCGTGACCGGTGCGCGCCCGCGCCGACGCGGCCGTCCTGTCGGGTCAGGCGGCGCGCGCTCCTCCGGATGGGTCGAGTTTTCGTTTCCCGGTGACGAGATCGGGCGGACCGAGTTTCCAGCCCTGCGTCTTCCGCCGGTGGTCCACCGAGCAGAGGTGTTCGAGGTTCCACCACGCGGCGGGGCCGCCCTTCGCGTAGTCGACTTCGGAATGGTCGAGCTCGAGGTACTCGCGCCGCGTGCACCCATCGACGCAACATTCGTGGCCGCCGCCGACCAGCAGCGCGGTGCGCAGCTCAGCCGGGATGTGCCGCCCGAAGTGCGCGACGGTCGTGATGTCGCGGCCCTTCTTGATGACCGCAGTCACGAACGCCTCGCCCAGCTGCTCGTGAACCCATCGTGCGTTGACCGGTCCGACTCCGGGAATCTCACACGTCTCGCCCGGAAGGGCGGCGCCTCGAATCAGGACCGCGTGGTCGATCACGATATGAGTCGTGCAGCCGACTGCGGACTTCGCGGCGCCGGGCTCGCCCGTCACGAGTTGCGCGAGCGCATCCGCGGCATAGGCGTGGTGGGGTTCGCGGATGCCAGCGCGGTGTTTGGCCCGGAAGATCTTCTGGGTCTGCTGCTGGATAGCGGCTCGGAGTGCGCCGCCGACTTCGGGGGCGAGACGGAAGTGGCCCTCGACCATGCCGTCGATGTTGTTCCAGATCTTCAGCGCCCGGTCTGCGTGTTGCCGCTTCGCCCGCGCGTCGGGATCTTCGATGTCGGACCGGGCCCGTACACAGGCGTCGCGCAGTGGGGAGAGCCCGTTGCCCGCGGCGGCGAGTAACTCGCCCTCCAACGCAGGATCGAGCACCGCGACCGAGCTGATCAGCGCGGCTTCCTGACCGGACAGTCGGCCGGCGCGCACCGCCGCATCGGTCTCCGGGAGTGACTCGAGCTGGGCCGCGCTCTCGATCGCCCGCCGCGTCTCACCCACGCCGACGCCAATGATCCGGGCGCACAGCTCTTCGGGGGTGCGGTCGCCGTAGGCGACGAACACCTTCGTGTCCGCGACCCGCTTCGACAACTTCGCGGTCGCACCGTCGGCGAGGTGGTGAACCTTCGCCACCTTCTCGAGCAAGGCAACCGCTTCATGGCCCGAACCCGTCGCGTCGATACCCTGCACGAACTCTTCGAGCGCCGAGCACGCTGTCTCAAGAAGTTCTTCCCTGAACATGCATCCATCATCGTCGCGAGGTGCGACAACTATGTTTTCGGTCACTTCTGATGAGACACCATTCTGATGAGACACCGTTCGAAACTCCCTTCGGCGGCATCGGCGCCCCCGCCCGGCTTCTTGGTGTCGTCTCGGCGTTCACCTTGATCGCGCTCCGGGAGATGTTGTGACGGCTCGTCGAGCTCTCCCGCCATCGGGGCCACGAGCTCGTGTCCTGACCCTGGCGTCGCCGTTGATCCCGATCGTGTTGCCCCTGGCCATGTACTTCCAGCACCGCGCCACTCAGGAAGCGGTCGCAAACCCGGCGTTCTCGTGGTCCACCGGCTGGCTGAACCGGCCCGTCTTGTTCACGGTGTCCATCTGGCGCCCTTTGGCTGGTCGGAATCGTTCTGTTCGGGATCTCGATCGCGCTCGGACAGAACGTGGCGTAATTGGCCCGGCGGCATTGAGCCCTCGAGCATCACCACTTGCTCCTCCGCGCCCGGTGCGATGGGATGAGGCGATGGGAGAGCAGACGCACGAGCGGATCGAGATCCGGGCGACCCCGGCGCAGTGTTGGGCCGTCGCGGTGGACGTAGCGCACTATCCCGACTGGGCCAAGGACGTGAAGGAAGCCAAGGTCGTGGACCTCGACGCCGATGGCCGGCCGGCGCGGGCCGAGTTCCGGGTGGCCGCGATGGGCCGGAGCATCCACTACGTGCTCGAGTACGACTACAGCGACGCGCCGCGGTCGTTCGGCTGGAAGCTGGTGGAGGGCGACATGCTCCGCCAGCTCGACGGCAGCTACTCGTTCGAGGCCGACGGTGACGTCACCCGGGTCACCTACGACCTCGCGGTCGACATCACGATGCCGCTGCCCGGCCTCATCAAGCGCCGGGCCGCGGGCCTGATCACCGGCAACGCGCTGAAGGAGCTGAAGAAGGCCGTCGAGCGGGATTCGACCGTCGGGCGCGACTCGTAGTCGCAACCTGACGGCCGGCCGAGCGGCCCGAGAACCGCCGGCGGGGGTCCGGTAGCCTCGCCGCGCGATGCGCATCCTCCTGTTCACCGGCAAGGGCGGCGTCGGCAAGACCACGACGGCCGCCGCGACCGCGGTGCGCGCGGCCGAAGCCGGGAACCGGGTGATGATCTGCTCGACCGACCCCGCCCACTCGCTCGCCGACGCCTTCGCCTGCCCGATCGGCTCGGCGCCCACGGCGATCCCCGGCGTCGGTGCCGAATCCCGCGGCTCGCTCCACGCCCAACAGCTGGACGCGCGCGAGCGGCTGGAGGCCGCGTGGGGTGAGGTCCGGCAGTACCTCGTCGCCCTGCTCGACTGGGCCGGCGCCGAGGGGATCGAGGCCGAGGAGCTCGCGGTGATCCCGGGTCTCGACGAGGTGTTCGCGCTCGCCGACATCAAGGAGTTCGCCGAGTCCGGCGACTACGACCTCGTGGTCGTCGACTGCGCACCCACCGCGGAGACGTTGCGACTGCTCTCACTGCCCGACGTGCTCGGTTGGTACATGCATCGCGTCTTCCCGGCCCAACGCGCGCTGACGCGCGCCGTGCGGCCGCTGTTGCGCAGGGTCGTCGACATGCCCGTCGCGGGTGACGGCGTGTTCGACGCGGTGCGCCGGTTCTACGCGCGGCTCGACGGCGTGCGCGAGCTGCTCACCGACGGGGCGGTCACGAGCGCGCGCCTCGTCGTGAATCCCGAGCAGCTCGTGGTGGCCGAGGCCCGGCGTACGTTCACCTACCTCTCGCTGTTCGGCTACCACGTCGACGCGGTGATCGTGAACCGGCTGCTCCCCGACGCGATCACCGACCCCTGGTTCGACGCGTGGAAGGCGGTGCAGAGCGAGCAGCTCACCGCGATCCGCATCGGTTTCGAGCCGGTGCCGCTGCTCTGCGCCGACCTCGCGCCGGAGGAGCTGATCGGCCCCGCCCGGTTGGAGGCGTTCGCCGAATCCCTCTACCGCGGCGCGGACTGCACCGCGCGCCTCGTCGAGCTCGAGCCCTTCCGGGTCGAGCCCCGCGGCGCCGAGATCATCCTCTCGATGCTGCTGCCGTTCACCACCGGAGCGGAGATCGACCTCGTCCGCCGCGGTGACGAGCTCTTCCTCGCCCTCGGCGCGTATCGGCGCTCGATCGTGCTCCCCGACGCCCTGGCCCGCCGCGAGGTCGCGCGAGCGCATCTCCACGGTGACCGCCTCGAGGTCGCGTTCCGGGAGCCCGTCGGTGGCTGATCCGACGGGACCCCGCAGCGGCCGCATCGGTGGTCCGCGGCCCGAGCCGGCCCCGAGCGACCCCGTCGAGGAACCCCGCACACCTCCCGAGCCGGAGCCGGAAGTTGCTTCGGGGTCTCGACCGGCGTCGGACGAACCCGTGGGTGCGAACGGCGCCGACGCCGCGCGCGGCATGGACGCGCTGTTCGAGCAGCTCGGCGAGGCCGCGCCGGCGGTGCTCGAGCACGTCGTCAACGCGGCACGTGAGCTGATGCGCGCGGCCAAGGCCGTGGTCGACGCGGCCGA
>JAODBH010000284.1 GCA_025463865.1 Actinomycetes bacterium
CGACGCTTGCGCGCTCCTCGGCCTTGGCTTCGGCGGCGTCGATCTCGTCGTCGTCGTCGTCGAAGTCGTCATCGAAGTCGTCGTCGACGTCGTCGGTCATTCGGCCGCCTCGACGGCATCATCCGCAGACTCGGGAGCCGGCGCCTCGGCCGCCGGAATCGGCGTGACCGGCGGGATCTCCTCGGTGACCGGCGCGGCCGCCGCGACCTTGGTCTTCGCGACCTTCGGCTTCGGCAGGCGCAACTTGCCGGCGTCGCTCTTCGTCTTGGCGAACTCTTCCCACACGCCGGTGGCGGTGAGGAGCTTCTGGACCTGCTCCGTCGGCTGCGCGCCCTGCGCGAGCCACGCCAACGCCTTCTCACCGTCGATGTCGATGAACGAAGGCTCATGACGGGTGGCGTACTTGCCGATGATCTCGATGAAGCGCACGTCACGGGGCGAGCTGCCGTAGGCGACGACGACGCGGTAGTTCGGCTGCTTCTTCTTGCCGACGCGCATGAGGCGAATCTTGACGGCCACGGGGTGATGCTTCCTCTCGGTCAGGGTGGTGCGAGCTCCGGTAGGAACCGGATCGCACCTCGGCGCCGCCGCGATGGTCGCGCGGCACACGAGCGCTTCAGGGTACTGCCTCGCGCC
Organism: Actinomycetes bacterium; assembly: GCA_025463865.1. Classification (GTDB taxonomy): domain Bacteria; phylum Actinomycetota; class Acidimicrobiia; order IMCC26256; family Chersky-534; genus Chersky-534. Next base: position 637 of record JAODBH010000284.1, read on the forward strand.
GCGGGGAGCGAGACCGGGTGGAACCGGACGCAGCCCGCGGCTAGTTGCCGCCCGGCAGGCCACCGCCGGGGAATCCACCGCCGGGGAACCCGTTGCCGGGCCCGCCGCCGGGGAATCCACCGCCCGGGAAGCCGCCGCCGGGGAATCCGCCGCCCGGACGACCTCCGCCCAGGCCGCCGGCCATCCCGCCGACGGGCTGGCGCGATCCACCCTTGCGGCCCTTCTTGTTCTTGCCGCCCTTGCGGCCACCGCCGCCACCCGCGCCGCCGCCGCCCATCTGGCGCATCATCTGCTGCACCTGCTTGAACTGCTTCAGCAGCGCGTTGACCTGGGTGGTGCTCGTGCCGCTGCCGGCCGCGATGCGCAGCTTGCGGGAGCCGTTGATCATCGAGGGGTCGACCCGCTCGGCCATGGTCATCGAGCAGATGATCGCCTCGATGCGGTCGATCTCGCGATCGTCGATCTCCACGCCCTTGAGCTGCTTGCCCATGCCGGGGATCATCCCGAGGACGCTCTGCAACGAGCCCATCTTCTTGACCTGGCGCATCTGGTCGAGGAAGTCGTCGAGGGTGAGACGACCCTTGCGCATCGCCGCTTCGGTCTTCGCCATCTGCGCCTGGTCGAAGGTGGCTTCGGCCTTCTCGATCAGGCTGAGCACGTCGCCCATGCCGAGGATCCGCTCGGCCATGCGATCGGGGTGGAACGGCTCGAAGTCGCTCAGCTTCTCGCCGGTACCGGCGAAGAGGATGGGCTTGCCCACGACCTCCTTCACCGAGAGCGCCGCACCGCCGCGCGCGTCGCCGTCGATCTTGGTGAGGATCACGCCGTCGAGCCCGACCGCGTCGTGGAACGCGGACGCCACGTTCACGGCTTCCTGGCCCGTCATGGCGTCGATGACGAGGAGGGTGTTGTCGGGCTTCACGGCGTCGCGCACGTCGCGGAGCTGGTCCATGAGGTCGGCGTCGATCTGGAGCCGGCCCGCGGTGTCGACGATGACGACGTTGCGGCCGAGGCGCGCGGCCTCTTCGAGCGCACCTTTCGCCACGGAGACGGGGTCGGTGGCCTCGGAGTAGACCGGCACGTCGACCTGCCGGCCGAGGACACGGAGCTGCTCGACGGCCGCGGGGCGCTGCAGGTCGGCGCCGACGAGCAGCACGCCCAGGCCTTGCGCCTTGAGGTGACGGGCCAGCTTGCCGGCCGCGGTGGTCTTCCCGGAGCCTTGGAGGCCGGCGAGCATGATCACCGTCGGCGGCTTCGAGCTCATCGTCAGCTTGCCGGTGGTGCCTCCGAGGGTCTCGACGAGCTCCTCTTTGACGATCTTGATGACCTGCTGACCCGGCGTGAGGCTCTGGGCGATGTCGGCGCCCAGCGCCCGTTCCTTCACCCGCGCGATGAAGTGCCGGACGACCGCGACGTTGACGTCGGCCTCGAGCAACGCGAGGCGGATCTCGCGCGCGATCTCGTCGATGTCCTGTTCGGACAGGCGGCCTTTGCTGCGCAGCCGGGTGAAGATGCCGTCGAGACGGTCGGAAAGTGCGTCGAACACGGAGAGTCCTGCTCGTTCGGGGGTCCGGAGAGTCTACCGAGCGGCGGTCCCGGCTCCGGGCCGCCCGTCAGGCCCCGAAGAGCGCGTCCACGAACTCCACCGGGTCGAACGCGATCAGGTCCGAGGCGGTCTCCCCGACCCCGATCACCTTCACCGGGATCCCGAGCTCGGCCTGGATCGCGAGCACGATCCCGCCCTTCGCGGTGCCGTCGAGCTTGGTGAGCACCACGCCGGTGACGTCGACGGCCTCCGCGAACTGGCGGGCCTGCGTGAGCCCGTTCTGCCCGGTGGCCGCGTCGATCACGAGCAGCACCTCTTGCAGGGCGCCGTCGGTCCGGTCGACGATCCGCCGGAGCTTCTTCAGCTCCTCCATCAGGTTGACCTTGGTGTGCAGACGACCGGCGGTGTCGACGAGCACGAGATCCGCGTCGCGGCCGGTGGCGGCGGCCATCGCGTCGAACACGATCGAGCCGGGATCGGCTCCTTCCTGACCGCGCACGATCTCGGCCCCGGTGCGCTCGGCCCAGTGCTCGAGCTGATCGGCCGCGGCGGCGCGGAACGTGTCGGCGGCGGCGAGCACGACCTTGTGCCCGGCGCCGACCTCCTGCTGGGCGAGCTTGGCGATCGTGGTCGTCTTCCCGACACCGTTGACGCCCACGAACATCCACACCGTCACACCGGGCACGAGCTTCAGGGAGCGGTCCGCCCCGCCGAGCTGCTCGACCAGCTCCGACTTCACGAGCGCCAGGAGCTCCTCGCCGCTGCCGATCTTCTGCGCCTCGGCCTTGGCCCGGAGGTCGGCGATGATCGTCGCGGTGGTGCGGACGCCTACGTCGGCGAGGATCAACGACTCCTCGAGCTCGTCCCAGGCCGCGTCGTCGAGGGTGGTACGGCCGAAGGTTCCGGCGAAGACGGCCCGGGTCCGCCCGAGCCGGTCGCGCAGCCGCGGCCTGACCTCGACCGGCGCCGGCTCGACCGGGGTGAGCTCCTCGGCCGGGGCCTCGGGTGCCTCGGTGGGAGCCGGTGCGACGGTCCGCACCTCGGGGGCCCGGGCGGTACCGGGTCGCATGGGCGCGGTCGGCTGCTGGGGCAACGCTTCGCGCGGGAGCAGCGGCTTGGGTGCAGGTGGCGGAGGCGGCGGCGCACGGGTCGGCGGACGGCGTTTCGTCGGCGCCTCGGGGAACGATCCGAACTGCTCGGCGATCTCGCGGGTGCGGCGGGTCGCCCGACGGGTCACGCCGACCGCGACGACACCGAAGGCGACGATCACGACGAAGACCGCGATGAGGATGATCCAGATCAGGTCCATGGGGGACTCAGATCCTACCGGGCGTCGGTCGGAGGACCGTTGCCGCCGGCGGCGCCTCCGCCCTCGGCCTGCGCCCCGCCGGAGAACGGCGGCGCGCCGCCCGCGGAGCGGTACGTGATCGTCTGCGCGGGCAGCGGGATCTCGATGTCGGCCTCGTCGAACGCGGCCTTGAGCCGCGCTCGGAGCTCACGGGCCACGGCGTCCTGCTCCCCGGGGGCGGTCTTGACGGCGATGCGGATGAGCATCCGGTCCGCGCCGAGGTCTTCGACGCCCCACACTTCGGGCTCGCCCAGGATGGCGTTCTGGTACTGCGGGTCGTGGAACATCGCGCTGCCCGTCTCGCGCATCACGCGTTCCGCGTTGGGAACGTCGGTGTTGCGGGCCACCGCGACGTCGAGCAGCGCCCGGGACCACTGCTGGCTCTTGTTCCCGGCCCGCTTGATCTCGCCGTTGGGGAAGTGCCAGACGACGCCCTTGACGTCACGGATCGTCGTGGCGCGCAGGCTCATGAACTCGACCACGCCGACGACCTCGCCGACGTCGATCACGTCACCGACCGCGTACCACTCCTCGATCACGATGAACGTCCCGGCCAGGAAGTCGCGGACCAGGGTCTGGGCACCGAAGCCGAGCGCGACCCCGATGAGTCCCGCACCCGCGAGCAGCGGACCGAGGCGCACACCGAGGTCCTCGAGGATGAGAATCGCGGCGACGACCCAGACGACGAAGCTGATGACACTTCGCAGCGCGCCGGCGATGGTCTCGGACCGCTGCACCCGCCGCACGGTGGGCGTCTCGTGGGTGTCGAGCAGGCCCAGGCCCGAGCGGCGCCGGAGCGTGCTGAGCCGATCGGACGTCTCCAGACGCTGCAACCGCCGCACCGTGCGCTTGAGGATGAGCCGGGCAACGCGCACCGCGAGGAACGCGAGGAAGAGGATCAGGAGGATGTGGATCGGCTTCGACAAGGTGTCGGCGATCTCGGCCGCGTACCGGCTGTTGGTGACCCGGAACGTCTGGCCGCAGAGCCAGCCTTCGCTGCTGCGAGGACCGCACGCGATCACACGTGGGTCCTCGATGGGCACGGGTGCCGCCGCGATCCAACCCGCCGTCATCCGCGATCAGGCCCCGTGGAGCGCGACGTCCTGGATCTTCTGACTGACCACTCGACTCGACCCGCCCGGCGGCATGGTGACGCCGTAAAGGCAGTCGGCCGCCTCCATCGTGCGCTTCTGGTGCGAGACCACCACGAGCTGGGCCTCGTTGCGGAACTCGCGCACGAGATCGAGGAACCGGTGCAGGTTGACGTCGTCGAGCGCTGCCTCGACCTCGTCGAGGAGGAAGAACGGCGACGGCCGGGCCCGGAACACCGCGAACAGGAACGCCATCGCGGTGAGCGAACGCTCGCCACCCGAAAGGAGCGAGAGGCGGCGGACGTTCTTGCCCGACGGCCGGGCCTCCATCTCGATGCCCGTGTTGAGCGGGTCGTCGGGATCGGTGAGGAACACCCGGCCCGAGCCACCGGGGAACAGCGTGGCGAAGAGCGCGGTGAAGTGCTCGGCGACGTCGGCGAACGCCAGCTGGAACATGGTCACGATCTCGAGGTCGACGGCCCGGATGACGCGCGCGAGCTCCTTGCGCGTCCCCTTCACGTCGTCGAGCTGCTGCTGGAGGAACTCGTGGCGCTCCTGCAGCGCGTCGTACTCCTCGAGGGCGAGCGGGTTGATCGGACCGAGCAGGCGCAGCTCACGATCGAGCTCGCGCGCCCGGCCGGAGAGGCTGCCGCCGGTGACGTCGGGTGCGGGCGCCGCGATCGCCAGCTCCGGCTCACAGTCGAAGTCGTTGCGCACGGTCTCGACCGCCGCTTCGAGGCGGAGACGGGTCTCGGCGTCGTCGATCTCGGCGCGCGTTGCCCGCTCGCGCGCCGCGGCCAACTCCTGCTCCAGCGCGGCGCGCTCGCGCCGCAGCCGCTCCAGCTCGGCCGCGGAGCCTCGCAGCGCCTCGCCCTGGATCCGCCGCTGCTCGCGCAGGCGCTCGTGCAGCGAGCCCACGGCCTCGACCCGGTCGAGCACGTGACGGGCCAGCCTGTCGTAGGCGACGGAGCGGGCCATCAACGTGGCGCGCTGCCGCTCGGCCTCGGCCTGCGCCTCGGGGTGCCGGGCGAGCCGTTCCTCGACGCCCGCGAGTCGCTGTTCCAGCGCGACCTTGCGGGCTTCGAGCGTGGTCGTCTGCTTCTCGTAGCCGCGCCGACGGGTCGCGATCTCGTCGGTCCGGGCGTCGAGCTCACTGCGTACGCGCCGCCGTTCCAACTCGAGGGTGGCCTCGCCCGCGGCCGCCGCCTCCAGGTCGGGAAGGCGCGCCGCGAGCTGCGTGGCCGCGGCGACGTCGGCCTCGTGCCGGGCCCGGAGCTCCGCGAGCTCCCGCTCGACGCCCTCGGACTCCACCGCACGCTCCGCCCGCTCGCGTTCGATGCGCTCGAGCGCGCCGGCGGCGTTCTGCAACCGCGAGAGGTTGGCCCGGCGATCGGATTCGGCCGCAGCCTCTTCCTTGCGCGCGGCTTCGAGCCGTTCGCGTCCCGAGCCGATCCGTTGCTCTGCCGCGACGCGCGCCGCCTCCGACCGCTCCGCCTGCAGCACCGCCTCCTCGTACGCCGCAAGGGTGGCGGTCAGGCCCTGGTCCCCGCCGATGCGCCACGGCGTGCGGCCGCCGAACCGGTCGCCGTCGACCGTCACGGTGACGATGCCCGGGTGCTCGAGCGCGAGGTCGAGTGCACGGCGCCAGTCGCCGTCGACCAGCACGACGCCTGCGAGCAGGCGGGTCAGCGCGGCGTCGAGACCGGGCGTGCGCGCGCGCACGCAGTCGGTGAGCGCGCGACAGCCGGGTACGGACGCCCGCGGTGCGCGCTCGGAATCGTCGGCGAGCAGCAGCCACGCACCCGTGGCGCCGTGCTTCAGGGCTTCGAGCGCGGGACGCGCGGCGCTCGGATCACTGAGGACGACGGCCTGCATGGCGTCACCGAGCGCCGCCACCACCGCGGGCTCCAGACCGGGCTCGATCTCGACGTGGTCGACCAACGGACCGACCACACCGTCGAGGCCGGCGAGCGCGTCGGCCCCCGCATGGGCGCGCGCCGTCTCCAGGGCGAGCCCCAGCGCGTCGGCGCGGGCGCGCCAACGCCCCGCCTCACCCTCGGCCGCGCGCCATTCCTCGTCGGTGCGGCGCACGGCCTCCTCGGCCTGCGTGTGGGCTTCGGCCGCCACCGTGTAGCGGGCCTCGACGTCGGGCTTCGCGCTCTCGGCGCGCGCGAGCTCCGCCTGCAGGCGGGCCTGCTCAGCCGCGAGCGCGTCGACCCGCTGGCGCATCTTCGACCGGCGGCCGTCGAGCCGCGCGACCTCCGCATCGCTGCGGTCGACGGCCTCGCGTCGCGCGCTCAGGTCGCGGCGCAACACCGCGAGCGCCTCAGCCGGAGCGGGGCCCACGGCGGTAGCCCCCGGTCCGACCGGCGCGCGGAGGGCCGCCGCGTCGGCGGTGATCGCCCGCTCGACTTCCTGGATGGTGGCGAGCTCGGGCGCCAGCGCGGCGACCTCGCCCGCGATCGCGGTGAGCTCCGCCCGGATGCCCGCGGCGTCCGCCACCAGCGTCTCCACGACCCCTTCGTCGGCGTTGCTCGCGAGCTCGCGCTCGAGCCCGCGCTGCTTCTCGGCGACGAGCGCGTGCAGGCCGCGCGCACGCTCCCGGAGCGCCTCGACCCGGACGAGCCATTCGGCGAGCTCGTCGTTGCGGTGCGCGCCCAGCGACTCCTCGGCGTCGAGCACCGCGAGGTCGAGCACCTGGAGACCGTCGCGCAGCTCCTGATCGCGGGCCGCGAGCTCGCGCCGGGTCTCTGCGATGCGGTGCCCGCGCGCCTGCAGGCCCGCGAGCTCATGCCCCGCGAGGTGCAGGCGGATCGCGCGCAGCTCGTCGGCGAGGCCGTCGTGGCGCCGGGCCGCGTCGGCCTGCTTGGCGAGCGGCGTGAGCTGGCGCCGGACCTCGCGGAGCGTGTCGTGCAGCCGGAGGAGGTTCCCCTCCGTGGCTTCGAGGCGCCGCTCCGCCTTCTCGCGGCGCTTGCGGAACTTCAGGACGCCGGCGGCCTCCTCGACGATCGCCCGCCGGTCCTCCGGCCGTGAGTTCAGGATGGCGTCGAGCTGCCCCTGGCCGATGATGACGTGCTGCTGACGGCCGATGCCCGAGTCGGAGAGCAGCTCCTGGATGTCGAGCAGGCGGCAGGGCGCGCCGTTGATCTGGTACTCGGAGTCACCAGTACGGAACAGCGTCCGGGTGATCGTCACCTCGGTGAACTCGATCGGGAGGATGCCCGCGGAGTTGTCGATCGTGAGCGACACCTCGGCCCGCCCCAGCGCGGCGCGCTGGGGGGTGCCGGCGAAGATCACGTCGTCCATCTTCGAGCCGCGCAACGCCCGCGCGCCCTGGGCGCCGAGAACCCACGCGACGGCATCGACGAGATTCGACTTCCCCGAGCCGTTGGGTCCGACGACCACGGTGACCCCGGGCTCGAACTCCAGCACGGTCTTGTCGGCAAACGACTTGAACCCGCGCAGGGTGAGCGACTTCAGGAACAAACGGACCCCTTCCTCGGCCTCCGATGGTAGCCAGCCCCTCCCCCGGATCCGCGGACATCCGGGCGTGTCCGCAGGTCAGCGGATCGAAAAACCGGCCTCGCCCCGCGGGATCTCGGGCGTGGTCTCCACCCGCACCACCCGGGCCCGCGGCGGCCCTTCGGCGCACCAGGCCACCATCTTCTCGACGGCGTCGCTCGTGCCCTCGAACACCGCCTCGACCCGGCCGTCGGGCAGGTTGCGGGTCGACCCCGCCACTCCGGCCGCGATCGCCGCCTTCCGGCACGAGTCCCTGAACCACACACCCTGGACCCGCCCACTCACGACCGTCCGCACCCGCACCGTCTCCGGCTCAGGACCCACGCCGCTCACCAGATCTCCGTGCGTTCACAGACAACCCATACGGTCGTCTGTGAACGCACGGGGGTCAGACCTGGCACGCCTCGCAGAAGAAGGTGCTGCGGCCGCCGATTTTCTGACGGACGATGAGGCGACGGCACCGGCGGCAGGGGTCGCCGTCGTGCGCGTAGACCTTGTGGTGGAGCTGGTACTCGCCCGGCTTGCCGAACAGGTCGACGTACTGCTCGTCGGCGAGGGAGGAGCCGCGGTACTTCACCGCGTCCTGGAGCACCTCGACCATCGAACGGTAGAGGCGCCGCGTCTCCTGGTCGCTGAGCGAGTCGCTCGGACGATCCCAACGCAGACCCGCCGCGAACAGGATCTCGTCGCTGTAGATGTTGCCGATGCCGGCGAGGAACTTCTGGTCCATCATCAGCGGCTTGAGCTTGGTCTTGTGGCTCGTGAGCAACGCTCCGAAGCGGTCCCAGCTCATCGCGGTCTCGAGCGGGTCGAGCCCGAGGTGCGCGAGCTCCTCGACGTCCTTGTCGATGTCCTCGAAGTTGGTCACGAACATCTCGCCGAAGGTGCGCGGGTCGACGAAGCGGAGCTGTCCGCCCTGGGTGAACGTGATCGTGACGTGGTTGTGCTTCGCCTTCTCCTCCCGCGACGACTTGGCCCGCAGGAGCTGGCCCGACATCCCGAGGTGCACGACGAGCACCTTCTTCTCCTCCAGCTTGATCAGCAGGTACTTGCCCTTGCGGGCGACGCCCACGATCTTCTGGCCGTCGAGCTGGTCGGTGAACGCCTTTCGGGTCTTGTAACGCCGGATCGACCGCATGCCGTCGACCTCGACGCTCTTGATCCTCTTGCCCACGATCTCCTTCTCGAGATCACGTCGCACCACCTCGACCTCAGGTAGTTCCGGCATCTAGCCCCCCGTTCGACGCGCCGTCCGAACCGATCGGTTCAGCGGTCACCACCGACACGCCCACGTCCTCGGGCTGGTCGGCTTGCTGCACGAGCCACTCCCACGCTCCACGCGCGGCCTGTTGCTCGGCGTGCTTCTTCGAGCGCCCCTCGCCTTCGCCGCGTGTCTCCCCCGCGAGCCGGACGCTCGCGTAGAAATGACGGGCGTGGTCCGGGCCCTCGGAACGGACGCTGTAGCGCGGCATCTGCTCGAGCCGGCGCGCGGCGAGCTCTTGGAGACGGGTCTTGAAGTCCTGGCCACCGGGACCGACGGCGTCCTCGGTGATCCGGTCGCGCAGCAGCTCGAGAACGAAGCGCTTCGCGGTCTCCCACCCGGCGTCGAGGTAGAGGGCGCCGATGACGGCCTCCATCGCGTCGGCGAGGATCGATGGCTTCTCCCGGCCGCCCGAGGCGTCTTCGCCCTTGCCGAGCAGCAGGTGCTCACCGAGGTGGACCTCGCGCGCGAGCTCCGCGAGCACCTCGGCGTTGACCACGCCCGCCCGCAGCTTGGCCAGCTCGCCTTCGGGCAACGTGGGGTAGCGGTCGTGCACGTACTCGGTGACCACGAGCCCGAGCACCGAGTCGCCGAGGAACTCGAGTCGTTCGTTCGACGCCGCGTCGGTGTGCTCGGCGCAGTAGGAGCGGTGCGTGAGCGAGCGCCGCATGAGGACGTCGTCGTCGAATCCGTGACCGAGGCGGACCTCGAGGTCGGTCGGCGGCCGTGCGGGTGCGGGCATCACGCGTCGCCTCCCGGTGCGCCCATGCGTGCGAGCACGTATTCGACGGTGTCGCGCACGGTCTGCAGCTCGACCAGGTCGTCGTCGTCGACGGTGAAGCCGACGGTGCGCTCCCCCAGCTCGTCCTCGAGCGCCTCGACCAGCTCGATCACCGCGAGCGAGTCGGCGTCGAGGTCGGTGGCGAACGCGGAATCGAGCCGGATCGAGCCCTCGTCGATCTCGAGGATCTCCGACAGCTGCGTACGTACGAGCGCGAAGACCTCGTCGGGATCCAACGGCTCGCCGTTGCCCATGTGCGTCTCAGCCGGCACGCCCGATCGCCTCCTTGCTGCGCGCGATGACGTCGTCACGCACGCAGCTCTGGGCGACCCGTACCGCGCTGACCACCGCGCGCTCGCCGGAGGACCCGTGGGAGATGATGCAGATGCCGTCGATGCCGAGCAGCAGCGCGCCACCGGTCGCGTCGGGGTCGAGCTCGCCGGCCTTGGCCAGCAGCAGCGGGGCGACGACCTTGGCCGCCTCCACCGCCTCGGGAGTGCTCGAGAGCACGTCGAACACCATCGCCGCGATGCGCTGCATCGCGCCTTCCATCGTCTTCAGCGCGACGTTGCCGGTGAATCCGTCGGTGAGCACGATGTCGGGCGAGTTCGAGATGAGGTCCCGGCCCTCGCAGTTGCCGGTGAAGCCCTCGATGCCCTGCAGCAGCGGGAACGCGGCCTTGCGCAGCGCGTCGCCCTTGCCCGCCTCTTCGCCGTTCGAGAGCAGTCCGATCGTCGGCGCGTCGACGCCGAGCCGCAATCGGGCGTAGGCGACGGCCAGGTGGGCCCACTGCACCAGCCACTCGGGCTGGCAGTCGACCGTCGCGCCGCCGTCGACCAGGAGCTGCGGACGCTCGGCACCGGGCACCGGGATCGGCACCGCGATCGCCGGGCGGGCGACGCCCTTGATCCGACCCATGCGGAGCAGCGCGCCGGCCATGGTGGCGCCGGTGTTGCCCGCACCGATCATCGCGTCGGCCTTGCCGTCGCGCACCGCTTCGGCCGCCCGCACGATGGACGAGTCCTTCTTGGTGCGCACCGCGGCCGCCGGCTCCTCGGCCATCGCGATGGTCTCCGACGCGTGCAGGATCTCGACTTCCGGCGGAAGTCCGCCCTCGGGGAGCACCGACTTGATCGCGGTGCTGTCACCGACGAGCAGGACGTGCACGTCCGGCACCTCCCGGATGGCCGCGATCGCTCCGGCGACGATCGCCCCGGGCGCGCGGTCTCCGCCCATGGCGTCGATCGCGACGACGGTCGTCATGCCAGGAGGTCGTGCAGTGGCGTCAATCGACCTCGATCGCCTGCCGGCCGCGGTACCAGCCGCAGTTCCCACACACGATGTGCGGCAGCTTCGCCGCGCCGCAGTTGGGGCAGACGGACTGGGCGGGGGCCTTCAGAACCCAGCTCGACGCGCGCCGCTGGCGGGTCTTCGCTCGGGGGGTCTTGCGCTTGGGGACTGCCATGGTCTGCGGTTGCTCCTCGGGTGCGTCGGGCTCAGAGCCTGAGCTCGCGCAGTGGCGCCCAGCGGTCGTCGCTGGGTGCCGCCTCGCAAGTACAGGGCTTCTCGTTACGGTCGTTGCCGCACACGGGGCACAGCCCGGCGCAGTCGTCGGTGCACAGCGGCGCGAGCGGCAGCTCGAGCAGCACCGCGTCCCGGACCGGGAGCGCGAGGTCGATGACGTCACCCTCGAGCGGGTACGTCTCCCCCTCGAGCGGCTCGGTCTCGAACAGTTCGTTCACCGGGAGCGCGAGCTCGCGGTCGATCGCGCGCAGGCAGCGGCTGCAGTCGCCGGTCCAGTGGCCCTTCACCTGGCCGCGCACGACGATGCCCTCCGGCACCCGCTCGAGCACGACGTCGACGACGAGCGGATCGGACTCGGCCACGCGCGCGACACCGGCCGCCAACCCGGCGACGGGCGCCTCGATCACGACCGGACGGCGCGCGCCCGGGTGGTGGAGGAGATCTGCGACGTTGGTGCGGAGTCCGGTCATGGGTGATCGCGTCCGTATTCTGCGGTCCACACTCGGGGACGGAAGGCCCGGAGTGGCTGAAGGCCTGCGTACACGCCGAAGGACGGTTCGGCCAGGTCAGCGCCTATTCGGCGCCGGGCGATGCTAGCAGGATCCGCCATTTCCCAGTATCTCCCAGGTCGTCGGAACCGGGCCGGAGGCCCGCGCCGCTCCGAATTCGCACTGGGTGCCCGGAAAGGGAGGTTTCGCGCCGTCGCCGCCGGGACGGTTACAGGTCGTCCTGGTCGAAGAACGCGCTGTCCTCGTCGTCTTCGGCCTCGGAGTCGCCCGAGGGATCGACCACGACCTGCAGCCGCTCGCGACCCTTCTGCACCGCCAGCATCGTCCGCTCGAGCACGACCTCGAAGGACGCGAGCTTCGTGTCGATGTAGTCCTCCGCCTCGTGCCGCAGCTGCCGGGCCGTCGCTTCGGCATCGGAACGGATCTGCCGCGCGGTCGCCTCGGCCTGGCGGACGATCTCGCGTTCCTCGACCATGCGGGAAGCGGTCGCCGCGGCCTTCTCGCGGATGTCCTCCGCGTCCCGACGGGCCTCGGAGAGGAACTCGTCGCGCTCCTTCAGCAGCCAGCGCGCCTGGCGCAGCTCTTCGGGCAACCCCTCGAGCGCGGCTTCGAGGAGATCGAGCATCTCGTCCCGATTGACTAGGACCGACGCCGACATCGGCATGGATCGACCCGCCTCGACCAGCTCCCGCACCCGCAGCAGGATCTCCTCGACGTCGTACGAGGACACGGCCGTCGGCTCGGTCATCCCATGTCTCCCCGTTCGAAGACCTCGGCCATGCGCTTGGCCACGCTGGCCGGAACCATGCTCGAGACGTCGCCGCCGTACTTCGCGACCTCCCGGACCAGGCTCGACGACAGGAACGAATGCTGCGGGCTGGTCGAGATGAAGAACGTGTCGATCCCGCTGAGACGCTGGTTCATCTGTGCCATCTGGAGCTCGTAGTCGAAGTCGGAGACCGCGCGGAGCCCCTTCACGATGGCGTCGGCACCGTGCTCGGCGGCGAAGTCGACGAGCAGTCCCTTGAAGAACGCGATGCGCACGTTGCTGAGGTGGGCGGTCTCCTCACTCAGCATCTCCTGGCGCTCCTCGAGGGTGAAGAGCGACTTCGACTTCTGCGGGTTGCGGATGACGGCCACGATGACCTCGTCGAAATGCCGCGACGTGCGCTCGATGATGTCGAGATGGCCGAGCGTGACGGGATCGAACGAGCCGGGGCACAAGGCGATGGACACGCGGCGGGGGCTCCTTGGCGATTATGTACGTGCCAGAGACGGGGACGGTCCGATCACGATCCGCCGGTCGCGGCCGGCGTTGCGGCGACCACGACGAGAGTATCTCCGAACGCCCGTGACCAGGTGACGAGCCATCCGTCGGGCAGCTCGGGCTCGCCGGTGCGTCGCGTCCGCTCGATGACCACGGTGGCGCCCGGGGCGAGCCAGGCCCCCTCCGCCAGCGACGCCAGGGCGGCGTCGACCTCCCGGTTGGGCAGGGCGTAGGGAGGCGCGACGAAGACCAGATCGAACCGTCGGTCCCAGCCACCGCCGGCCGACTCCCGCCGGCCGTCGAGGAACTGGGCCACCCGTGACTTCACCGCCCGGGCCCGGCGGGCGAGGTGGGTCGTGTCGAGATTGGTGCGGATCGCCTCGAGGGCACGGTCGTCGGCATCCACCAGCACGCCGTCCGCTGCACCGCGGGAGAGCGCTTCGATGGTGAGCGCGCCCGTGCCGGCGAACAGGTCGAGGACCCGGGCGCCGCGGAGACGGTCCTTGGCGTCGAGCGACGAGAACAGCGCTTCCCGGGCCCGACCGGTCATCGGCCGGGTGGCGTCGCCCTTCGGCGCGACGAGACGCAACCCGCCCGCCTCCCCCGCGATGACCCGGAAACCCGTCGACACGCCGACGATCGTCCCACGCCGCTCGAGCGGACGTCGCCCGTGCGCGCCAACATGGACGGCATGCTCGATCACATTTCCATCCAGTGCGCCGACGTCGGTGCCAGCGCCGCGTTCTACGACGCGGTCCTCGCTCCGGTCGGTGGAGTCCGGGTGCTCGACTTCGGCGAGGTCGTCGGCTTCGGCGTCGGCAACAAGCCCGACTTCTGGCTCGGCCCGCAGCAGACCGGCGACGGATTCCGCGAGTCGCACATCGCCTTCGTCGCGCCCGACCGCGCCGCCGTCCGGGCGTTCTTCGATGCCGCGGTCGCAGCCGGCGCGGAACGCCTGCACGAGCCGAAGGAGTGGCCGATCTACCACCCCGGCTACTACGGCGCGTTCGTGCGCGACCCCGACGGCAACAACGTCGAGGCGGTCTGCCACGCCCCGGAATGAGGAGGTCGCGCGGATGGACAGACACGCGCGGCGGACCGCCGGCGTGATCATCGCGACCTACGAGCCGTCGGACGGCCCAATCCGGTAGTGCGCGGAGACGACGCCGCTGGTGAAGCGGCGTTCGTCCAGCAGCTCCAGCTCCACGAAGACGCCATCCGGGAGCCACGGCTTGCCGCCGCCGACGATCACCGGGTGCGCGAACAGGTGGATCTCGTCGACCAGCCCGGCCCGGATCGCCTCGCCCGCGAGCTCGGCGCCTCCGACCGAGAGATCCGCCGACGCGTCCGCCTTCAGTCCGCGGACCGCCGCGGGGTCGAAGGTCGTCTCGATGCGGGTGCGCTCACTCGAGACCTGCCGAAGGGTCGTCGAGAACACGACCTTCTCGGCCGCCCGCCAGATGCCCGCGTAGTCGCGCTCCACGGCCGACTGGTCCGGTCCGGTGCCGGATGTCTCCCAATAGACCATGGTCTCGTAGATCCGGCGCCCGTAGAGGTACGTACCGATCGTGCGCTCGAGGTCGTTGACGAACGCGTGGACCTCCTCGTCGGGCGCAGCCCACTCGAAGTTCCCTTTCGCGTCCTCGACGTATCCGTCGAGCGATGTGATCGCCGAGTAGATCAGCTTGGCCATGATGGACCTCCTCACCTTCTCCAGGATCGACCGCACGACGGCCGCGAACTCATCGGCGGACGCCGGGTCCGGACCACGACGTCGAGCTCAGCTCTTGAAGAGGAAGTCGACGTCGTCGCCGAGGAGGTCTTCGACCTCTTCGCGGAGTGCGGGGTTGCGGTCGAGGTTGGGGTCGGCGTCGAGGATCTGCTCCGCGGTGGCGCGAGCTGCGATGACGTACTTCTCGTCGCGCGGGATGCGGCCGAGCTTCAGGTCGCCCATGCCGGCCTGACGCTCGCCGAACACCTCACCCGCGCCGCGGATCGCCAGATCCTGCTCGGCCAGGTGGAAGCCGTCGGTCGAGTCGACCATCGCGTTCAGGCGGGCCTCGCCGTCGGGGGTCGTCGGCTCGGCGAACAGGAAGCACCAGCTCCGGTCGCCACCCCGGCCCACGCGGCCGCGGAGCTGGTGCAGCTGCGACAGCCCGAAGTGGTCGGCGTCCTCGATGATCATCACGGTGGCATTCGGCACGTCGACGCCCACCTCGATCACGGTCGTGGCCACGAGCGCGTCGAGGTCGCCCGCCCGGAAGGAGGCCATGACGGCTTCCTTCTCGCGGCTCGGCATCTGGCCGTGCAACAGGCCGAGCCGCAGGCCGTAGAGCTCCCCGCCGCTGAGGTCGTCGAACTCCTCGGTCGCCGCCTTGGCCTGGGTCTTCTCCGAGCCTTCGACCAGCGGGCAGACGATGTACGCCTGGTGCCCGGCCGCGATCTCGGTCTTGAGCTTGTCGTACGCGGCGGAACGGGCGAAGGGATCAGGCCC
Organism: Actinomycetes bacterium; assembly: GCA_025463865.1. Lineage (GTDB taxonomy): Bacteria > Actinomycetota > Acidimicrobiia > IMCC26256 > Chersky-534 > Chersky-534. The sequence goes on from JAODBH010000284.1 coordinate 15,980, forward strand.
GATCAGCTCGGTCGTGATCGGGGTCCGACCCGGAGGCAGCTCGCGGAGCTCGCTCTTGTCGAGGTCGCCGTAGATGAGCATGCCCGCGGTGCGCGGGATCGGGGTCGCGGTCATCACCAGCAGGTCGGGATCGTCGCCCTTCGCTCGCAGCAGCGCGCGTTGCTCCACGCCGAAGCGGTGTTGCTCGTCGATCACGACCACACCCAGCTTGTGGAACTCGACGCCGCCGTAGAGCAGGGCGTGGGTGCCGATGAGGATGTCGATCTCGCCGTCGAGCAGACCGGCCGAGATGCGGCGTCGCTCCGCGGCCGTCGTCTTGTTGGTGAGCAGCGCGACGCGCACCGGGCGCTCGCCGAACAGCGACGACTCCCCGGCCGGCACCTCCAGCCCGTCGAGCATCCGCACGGTGCCGAGGTAGTGCTGCTCCGCGAGGACCTCGGTGGGCGCCATGAGCGCGCCCTGGTATCCGCCCTGCACCGCGACGAGGAGGGCGCTGAGCGCGACGACGGTCTTGCCGGAGCCGACGTCGCCCTGCAGCAACCGGTGCATCGGTGCCGGCGCCGCGAGGTCGGCCTCGATCTCGGCGATCGCGCGCTGCTGGTCGCCGGTGAGCGCGAACGGCAGCGCGGCATGGAAGCGACCGACCAGCTCGCCGTCGATCACGTGGCGGATGCCCGGACTCTTCGCGAGTGCCCGCTTGCGCGCCACCAGCCCGACCTGCATCCGGAGGAACTCGTCGAAGCGCAGCCGGCGCTCGGCCTGGTAGCGCTGCTTGTCGTCATCGGGCTGGTGGACGTGCCGGTACGCCGCGGTGCGGTCGATGAGCTTGAGCTCGCGGCGGATGCTCCCGTCGATCGGCTCGGCGAGCGCACCCGCGGCGTCGAGCGCCGCGGTCACGACCGGCCGGAGCTGCCACGTGCTGACGTCGGCCTTCCCGGACTGCGGGTAGATCGGCACGATCACCCCGGTCTTGTCGCCGAGATGATCGACCACGTCGACCACGGGATTCGTCATCTTCCGGGCGCCGTTGAAGATCTCGAGCTTCCCGAAGAACGCGGCCTCGGTGCCGACCGACAGCTGCTTCTCGCGCCACGGCTGGTTGAAGAACGTGATCGACAGGTACGACGTGCCGTCGAAGATGCTCGCCTCGACCATCGACCGGCGTCCGCCGATGCGGCGCGACGAGATGCGCTTGACCTCGGCGAACACGGTCGCCTCGTCGCCGACCTTCAGCTCGGCGATGTCGGCCTTCTTCGTGCGGTCGATGTAGCGGCGCGGGTAGTGCTGCAGCACGTCGAGCACCGATGTCAGCCCCATGATGTCGAGTCGCTCCAGCAACCGGGCCGAGACGCCGGACAGGTCGCCGGTGGGTATCGCCGCAACCTCGCGCAACGTGCGCGCCACGCGCCTACTCGACGCCGATGAGGTAGGGGTAGAGCGGCTGGCCCCCGTCGTGCACCTCGACCTCGACCTGCGGGTGGGCGAGCTTCAGGTGCTCCTCGAGCCGGGCGGTCTCGGCGCCGCGCGCCTCGGTGCCGACGAGGAGCGTGACGAGCTCGCTGTCGTCGTCGACGAGCCGGTCGACGAGCGCGATCGCGGCGTCGGACGCGGTCTTCGTCGCCGCGCACACGCCGGTGTCGTCGAGCGCGATCCACTGACCCTTCGTGATCGGGCCGATCTCCACGACGCTGTCCTTCACTGCCTGCGTGACCTCACCGCTGCGCACCCGGGAGACCGCTTCGTCCATCGCGGCGACGTTGGTGTCGATGTCGGCGTCGGGATCGAACGACATCATCGCCGCGAGGCCCTCGAGCACCGCGGTCGTCGGTACGACCTCGACCCGGATGTCGGTGAGCTCCTGGACCCTGCGGGCCACCGGGACGATGTTCTTGTTGTTGGGGATCACGATGACGGCCTCGGCCGCGCACGCCTGCACCGCCTCGAGGATCTGCGCGGTCGACGGGTTCATCGACTGCCCGCCGGCGACGATCGCCTGCACGCCGAGGCTCCGGAGGAGGCGGCGGATGCCGGCCCCGACGCCGACCGCGACCACCGCCGTGGTGGTGGGGTCGGCCGGCGCGACGACCTGCACGACGCCGGTGTCGTCGGCCGCGACGGATGGGGCCGCGTCCCGCGGGTTGGAAGGCGTCGTGTGATCGAGGACCCAGCGCTCCTCTTCCTCCACCTGCTCGAACAGGTCGGTCACCCGGATCTTCACCGGCTTGCCGGCGTCGATCCCCGCCTCGATCGACGCTCCGATCTCGTTCGTGTGGATGTGGCAGTTCCAGATGCCCTCGCCACCCACCACGACGATCGAGTCGCCGATCGAGCCCCAGGCGTCCTTGAACCCGGGGATCGTGGTCTCGTCGGCCTCCAGCAGGTACATGACCTCGTAGCGCAGCGACGCGACGTCGTCGGCGTCGCCGCCGCCCTGCAGGTGCCGCTCGACCGCGGCCGGTGCGTGCACGGCCTCGGGCTCGGGAACGGGACGCCCGTCGACCACCTCGAGGAACGCATCCAGCAAGAGGGAGAAGCCGCGGCCGCCGGCGTCGACCACCCCGGCGTCCTTCAACACGGGCAGGAGCTCCGGGGTGCGCAGGACCGCGTCGCGGGCGGCCTCCGACGCACGCTCCAACACGCTGAGCAGCGAGGGGGCACCCAGGTCGGAGCCCATGTGCTCAGCCGCCTCGGCCGCGGCCCGCACGACCGTGAGGATCGTGCCCTCGACCGGCCGCATCACCGCCTCGTAGGCGGCGTCGGAGGCGCGGCGAAGGCCGATGGACAGATCGTCGGCCCCGGCCACGGTGAGCTCGCGGAACGTGTCGGCGAGCCCGCGGAGGATCTGGGAGAGGATGACGCCCGAGTTCCCGCGGGCACCCATGAGCGACCCGTGGGCCACGGCCTTGCAGACGTCGGCCATGGAATCGGGGGCGCCGGCGAGCTCGGCGCTGACCGACTCGAGGGTGAGCGCCATGTTGGTGCCGGTGTCGCCGTCGGGGACGGGATACACGTTCAGGAGGTTGAGCTCCTCCTGGTGCGCGCGCAGGACGTCCCGGTAGAGGGTCACCACCCGCCGGAGCTCCGGGGCACCCAGTTCGGCCAGAACCGTCATCGCGGCGATGCTAGACGTCCGGACCGCCACCGCAGGAGGTGTGTTCGCGGTCGCTGCTATCCTCTCCCGGTTCCTGAAACGGCGATCCACTCGGAAGTTGGTCAGCAAATGTCATCCGTCTGCGACGTGTGCGGCAAGAAGCCGATCTTCGGCAAGAGCCTCAGCCACTCCCACCGGCGGACCAACCGACGTTGGAACCCGAACGTGCAGAAGGTGCGGGCCGTCGTCAACGGTGCGCCCAAGCGGATCCACGTCTGCACCGCCTGCCTCAAGGCCGGCAAGATCCAGAAGTCCTGACCCGGGAGTCGGCATGCAGGGCGTCGTGCGCACCTTCGATCCGCAGACCTCGGAAGGCATCGTGGTCAGCGACCGTCCGGACCGCCGCGAGTACGTCGTCGCGGCCGACGCGCTCCAGGGCTCGATCTTCCGGGTCCTGCGTCAGGGCCAGCGGGTCGTCTTCGAGCTGAACGGCCGCGAGCAGGCCGTCAACATCCGGACCGGCGCCGAGGCCGACATGGGCATCGCGGACGCCCGGGTCTGAGCCCGCGGTGTCTCCAGGCGCGGTGTAGCGACGCGGGGCGTGGCTACGCGCGCCGCCGACCCGAGAGCGCACCGAAGAAGAGCAGGAGCAGGCACGCTCCGAGGAACGCGACGACGATCGAGCGGAGCCCGAACCCGCCGATCCCGGTGCCCGTCACCTGCTGGAACAGGAAGCCCCCGACCAGGCCGCCCAGGATGCCGATGACCATCGTCATCAGGCACCCGGTGCCCTGTACGCCGGTGACACCCTTCGCGAGCACGCCGGCGATCAGCCCCACGACGATCCAACCGACGACGCTCATGACGGCACGTTACCGCCGACCGCGGTCGAGACGACCACGGGCCGAGTTGAGGCGAATTGGGGTCGCGCCGATACCATGGAAGATCCATACCGGCCCCGGCCGGTCAGGACCGACTTCGTCCATGCGACCAAGGTGAGGCCATGACCGCGAGCGTGACGTCCGAGGTTCCGACCACCAACGATCGGCTCCTGCGCTGGGTCGAGGAGGTCGCCGCCCTCACGGAGCCCGCCGACGTCTACTGGTGCGACGGATCGGACGCCGAGGCCGAGCTCCTCTGCAAGCAGCTCGTCGACGCCGGGACCTTCACGCCGCTCAACGAAGCCAAGCGCCCCAACTCGTTCTGGGCCGTTTCGTCACCGTCCGACGTCGCCCGGGTCGAGGACCGCACCTACATCTGCTCCGAGCGCGAGATCGACGCGGGCCCGACCAACAACTGGACCGAGCCCACCGAGATGCGGGCCACGCTCCGGGGCCTCTTCGCCGGCTCGATGCGCGGCCGCACCATGTACGTCGTGCCGTTCAGCATGGGCCCGCTCGGCTCGCCGCTCTCCTACATCGGCGTCGAGCTCACCGACTCGCCGTACGTCGCGGTGAGCATGCGCACCATGACGCGGATGGGCCAGGCCGCGCTCGACGTGCTCGGCGACGGCGACTTCGTCCCCTGTCTGCACAGCCTGGGTGCACCACTCGCGGACGGCGAGGCCGACGTCCCGTGGCCGTGCAACGACACCAAGTACATCGTCCACTTCCCGGAGACGCGCGAGATCTGGTCCTACGGCTCGGGTTACGGCGGCAACGCGCTGCTCGGCAAGAAGTGCTTCGCGCTGCGCATCGCGTCGGTGATCGCGCGGGACGAGGGCTGGTTGGCGGAGCACATGCTCATCCTCAAGCTCACGTCGCCCAAGGGTGAGAGCCGCTACATCGCCGCCGCGTTCCCGAGCGCCTGCGGCAAGACCAACCTCGCCATGCTCGTCCCGACCATCCCCGACTGGAAGGTCGAGACGGTCGGCGACGACATCGCGTGGATGAAGTACGGGCCCGACGGCCAGCTGCACGCGATCAACCCGGAGTTCGGGTTCTTCGGCGTCGCCCCCGGCACCAACATGCAGACCAACCCCAACGCGATGCTGTCGCTCACCGGCAACTGCGTGTTCACCAACGTGGCGCTGACCGACGACGGCGACGTGTGGTGGGAGGGCATGACCGACGACCCGCCGGCGCACCTCACCGACTGGAAGCGCCAGGACTGGACGCCCGGGTCCGGCACTCCCGCGGCCCACCCGAACTCCCGTTTCACCGCCCCCGCCTCGCAGTGCCCCGTCATCGCGCCCGAGTGGCAGGACCCGGCCGGCGTCCCGATCTCCGCGGTGCTCTTCGGCGGCCGCCGCGCCACCACGGTCCCCCTCGTGTACGAGTCGTTCAACTGGGAGCACGGCGTGTTCGTCGGCGCCACGATGGCGTCGGAGAAGACGGCCGCGGCTGCCGGGACCGTCGGCGAGGTGCGCCGCGACCCGTTCGCGATGGTGCCCTTCTGTGGCTACAACATGGGCGACTACTTCGCGCACTGGCTCGAGGTCGGCGCCGCCGCCGAGGACGCGTACAAGCTGCCCCGCATCTACGGCGTCAACTGGTTCCGCAAGGACGAGCACGGCAAGTTCCTGTGGCCCGGCTACGGCGAGAACTCCCGGGTCCTGGCCTGGATCTTCGACCGCGTCAACGGCAACACCGGCGCGGTCGAGACGCCCATCGGCCTCGTCCCCGAGGATGGCGCGCTCGACACCACCGGTCTCGGCCTGTCCGACGAGAAGATCGCCGCGGTCACCCAGGTCGACGACACCGAGTGGCGCGCCGAGCTCCCGATGATCGAGGAGCACTTCGACACCTTCGGCGACCGGCTGCCCGAGACGATGCGCACCGAGCTCGCCGCCCTCGCCCGCCGCCTCGGCTGAGCTCCTTCCCGTTGCTGCGCAACGGGTTTGGACAGGTCAAGGTCAAGAACCAGCCCTAGCCCAAGAGTGCTGTACCTGCGTCAGTGGCGCTGGTGTCCGGCGCGGCGGGCGCGGCGGTCGTGCCGCGCGATCGCGAGCTCGACGAGCCGCTGCACCAGCTGGGGGTAGGGCAGGCCGCTGACGGACCAGAGCTTCGGGTACATCGAGATCGGCGTGAAGCCGGGGATCGTGTTGACCTCGTTGACGACGAAGCCGCCGCCGTCGCGCCGGAGGAACGTGTCGACGCGGGCCATGCCCTGGCACCCGCACGCGATGAACGCGCGTACCGCGAGGTCGCGGACCTCGGCTTCCTCTTCCGCGGTCAGCAGCGCGGGGGCGATGAGCCGCGCGGTGTCGTCCTCGTACTTGTCGGCGTAGGAGTAGAAGTCCGCGCCCGGGATGATCTCGCCCGGACGGCTGGCCTCGGGGCGCTCGTCACCCAGCACGGCCACCTCGATCTCGCGCACGTCGAGACCGGCCTCGATCACGATCGACTCGTCGTACTCGAACGCGAGCTCGACGGCCTCGGCGAGCTCCGCGCGGTCGTGTGCCTTCGACACCCCGACCGAAGAGCCCATGTTGGCGGGTTTCACGAAGCACGGGAACCCGATGGCATCGGCGATCGCGTCGAGGGCCGCGGGCGACGCCTCGTGCTCGCGCAGCGCCCGGTAGTCGGCCTGCGCGAGTCCGACGGCGGCGAGGACGCGCTTCGTCATCACCTTGTCCATCGCGACCGCGGAGCCGACGACGCCACTCCCGACGTACGGGAGGCCGGCCACCTCCAGGAGTCCTTGGATCGTGCCGTCCTCCCCGTACGGGCCGTGCAGCAGCGGGAACACGACGTCGACCTCGATGCTCGGCGCGCCGGGTCGGTCGACGGGGACCAGACCGGGCCGGGTGGGATCGACGATCTCCACGACGGCCTCCCCCGTCGCCGCGAACGACGCCGGCAGTTGCAGAGGCAGGGACAGGTCAGGCGGGGCGTCGAGCATCGCCTGCGCGTCGTCGGAGAGGAGCCAGCGGCCCTCCTTGGTGATCGCTACGGGCACGACGTCGTAGCCCGCGTCGCGCAACGCTCCCGCGACCGCGACCGCGCTCACGCGCGACACGTCGTGCTCCGCGGAACGGCCACCGAACAGGAGCATCACCCGGAGCGGCTCGCCCGGTCGGGGGGTCACTGCACCACCTGCAGCACGGCCCGGATTCCGACGCCCATGAGGAAGAGTCCGATGAGGCCGAGCCAGAGCTCGCGCTTGCGGCGGATCGCCTTGCGGTACGTGTAGACGGCACCGATCGTGATGAACGCGACGTAGCCGTAGAAGATGTGGAACCGCGGCGCGGTGTAGTCCTTGCTCGAGATCAGGATGATGCCGACGGCCACCTGGATGAGCAGCGCGGCTTCGGCGACGATCGTCGACCGCACCACCCATACGCTGCGCAGCTTGCGGTACCTCCACGCGAGGAGCGCGTAGATGCCCGCGAGGCCGTTGAGCACGATCGCGACGTAACCCCAGGTCCTGTGGAAGTCGAAGAGGAGCGACACGCTGCGGAGACTACGGGGCGCGGACTACGACGAGGTCGACGTCTCCTGGACGACCTCGAACGCGAGGAGCTCGGAATCGGTGCTCACCGGACCCTGCGTGCTGTGGGCCTTGTGCCCCTGCTGGAACGACGCGCCCCCGAGCCAGGCCTCGAAGTCGGCGACCGAGCGCCAGTGGGTGACGACGAAGTAGGTGTCGCGGCCGTCGGTCGGGCGGAGCAGCTCGAAGCGCTCGAAGCCCTCGGACCCCTCCACCGCGCCGGCGCGGGCGGCGAACCGCTTCTCGAGCTCGGCCGACTGCTCGGGTGGGACCTTGATGGCGTTGATCCGGACGATGCTCATGCGATCTCTCCGACGCTCGTGTGGCGGACGGCCGCCATCGTCGCATCCCTGGGCGGACCGGAGCCACGCGGAGCGGGCGCGGATCGGCCAGCTGCTCAATTGGCCCCTTGCCGATGCCGACAAACCACCGGAAGGCCGACCCCGGCCGGAAGGATCCCCGTGACGACCGCACACGACGACCAGACAGGAACGGGCGCCGGCCCGACGTCCCGCGTCCCCGGTACGGCGCTGCGCGACGGCGCCCAGATCCCCGGCGGCGACCGGCCGCGGCGCGCCGGCATGGTCAGCGAGCTGCAGGTCCCGATGGACAGCGTGGCCCGGGCGCTGCACCGCCTCAGCCTCCACCGCCTCACCCCTCCCGGTGCGCCCACTCCCCCGGCGCAGCACCTCATCCGCCGGGCCCGGTCGCTGGCCAGCGAGCTCCAGACCGTGATCGAGGAGCTCATCGACTGCTCCTCGCCCGAGTCGGGCCTCGGTGCCACCGCCACCGGGCGGAAGCACCAGCAGCGACTGCGGACCCTCGACGTGCTCATCCGCGTCCGCGACGAGATGGCCGGTCACCTCGATCCCGAACAGGTGACGATCGAGTGCGCCGAGGACCTGATGGTCACGACCCACGCGACCGAGGTCCGCGAGATCCTCACCGACGTGCTGTCCGACGTCGCCCGACTCGGTGACCAGGTCCGCGTGCAGCTCATCGGGCGCAACCTCGGCCTCGCGGTGGCGATCGACGTCGTGTGGACCGACCCGAACGCGCGCGCCGCGATCGACGGCAGCGGCTCCGACGACGAGCTCGGCCTTCCCCTCGCCCGCGCGATCGCCGAATCGCTCGCCGGGAGCGTCGAGGTGCAGACGGCCGGGAACCGGATCGTCGCCCACGTTGTCATCCCGCAGCAGCGCGTGCAGGACCGCGCCTGAACCACCGCGCCACCGCGCCGCGGCACAGCCGAAAGGGCTACTTGCCGCGGAGGTAGCGCTCGATCTCGGCCGCGAGCTCGTCGCCCGACGGCAGATCGGGTGCGTTGTCGAGGGCCTCGACCAGCGCGGTGATCTCGGGACGCCCGGTGAGCTGGTCTTCGAGCCGCTCACGATACGAATCGCACAGCTCGTCGAGGTCGCCCGTCTCCACGTCGAGCGCGCCGTACTCGCGCAACGCGAGGAGCAGTGCCCGCATCGCGGGCGGGCAGGGAGAGCCGCTGACGTAGTTCGGCACCTCGGCCCACAACGCGACCGCGGGGATGCCGGCGGTGCCGAGCGCGTGCTGGACAACGGTCTGCGCGCCGGTGGGACCGCGGTAATCGAGCCGCGAAATGCCGACGGCCTCGGGTCGGCCCGATACCGAGGTGCGCACCTCGGTCGAGCGTCGGTGCGAAACCGGGACGGGCAGCCCGCCGAGCAGGAACGCGCGGGTGACACCGAGATCCTGCGCGACCGCGACGACCTCCGACGCGAACCACTGCCAGCGCAACGAGGGCTCGGGGCCGGTGGCCACCACGACGTCGGGCCCGTGCCGCCCCGCCATCAGCTCGACGGCCGGCCAGTCGATCCGCCGCGAGCCGTCGGGACGGAGCCTCACCTGCGGACGGGTCTGCGAGGAGTCGAGGTCGTCCTCGAGGTCGAGGCTGGCGAAGTGCCGCGCCGCGGGCAGCTGGTTCGCGAGCAACGACACCGCGCCGGCACCGGCCATCCCCGCGTCGATCCAGCCCTGGAACGCGACGACGAGCACCGGCGCGCGGAGCTCGGGGCGACGCTCGAACCGGAAGGACGGGGACATCGCGTCAACTGTACGGCCGGGCGCGGGGGGTTCTAGCCTCGACCGCCGTGACCCTCTCCTTCGGTGTGCACGCCGGCCTGCAGCTCACGTCGATCGCGGAGCTCCAGCAGCTCTGGCGCAGGATCGAGGACGACGGCTTCGACTGGATCTCGATCTGGGACCACTTCTACGCGGCGGATCCCGTCGGCGGCGGCTCGGAGTGCCTCGAGGCGGTTGCCACCCACGCCGCGCTCGCGGCTGCGACCAGCCGGGTGCGTTGCGGAAGCCTCGTGTACTCGGTCGGCTACCGCCACCCGGCGGTGCTCGCCAACACCATGGCCACGCTGGACCAGATCTCCAACGGCCGGGTCACCTTCGGCTACGGGGCCGGCTGGTTGAACACCGAGTACGAGGCCTACGGGATCCCCTACCCCTCGGTCCCCGAGCGGCTCGCGCAGCTCGACGAAGGCGTGCAGTGCGTGCGGGCGCTCCTCACCGAGGACGTCGCCAACTTCGACGGCAAGTACTTCACGCTCACCGACGCGCGTTGCGACCCGAAGCCGGTGCAGACCCGGCTGCCGATCTGGATCGGCGGCGGCGGGGAGAAGGTCACGCTGCGCACCGCGGCCCGGTACGCCGACGGCTGGAACGTCCCGTTCCTCAGTCCTGAGATCTGGGCCCACAAGAACGACGTGCTCGACCAGCACTGCGAACGCGAGGGACGCGACCCGGCCGAGATCACGCGATCGGTCAACGTGGGTCTGTCCTGGGACCCGGAGCGACTCGGTGAGCAGTTCGGTAGCCTCGCCCAGTGGATCGGTCCGGGCGTGCTCAGCGGCAGCACGCAAGAGGTCGTCGACCGGGTCGGTGCCTACCGTGACGCGGGCGCCGAGCTGGTCATCCTCGCGTTGCGCGCTCCGTTCGACCCCGACGCGATCGACCGGTTCGCCGAAGAGATCTTCCCCGCATTCGCCTGACCGGCGAAGCCCGCGACGGCGAATGGGAGGGCGGCTGTCAGTTGCCCGATGCCGAGCCGAACATCCCCCCGGTGCGCTTGCTCTTCTTCGGCTGGAACGCGGAGACCATGATCGCGTCGTCGAAGCCCGCGGGCGCCTTGCCCTCGGTCGCGAAGCGGTAGAGCGCGACCCGGTAGATCCCCGTGAGTGTGTTGAGGATCGCGGCCGCAACGCAGAGGTACACGCCGCCGACGATCACCGCGCCGACGACGACCGCGGTGACGCCGGTCGCCATACCGAGGCCGATCACCAGGACCCCGGGGAGGATCGCGACCAGTCCGACGAGCCCGAGTCCGGCCTGCCCGACCAGGTTCTCGCCCCATGTCTGCTTGAAGAGCTGGCCCGAGCGCTTGAGCGCGTCGATCGGTCCGACGCCCTCCATCACGATGATCGGCACGGTGAGGAAGGTGAGGATCTCCCACGCCGCCCCGAGCGCGCCCGCGATGAGCACACCCACGAAGCCGAGCCGTTCGCGGATCGCCTGGAGGACCAGCCCGACCGTGGCCAGGATCAGCGACCAGGCGAGGATCACGTGGAGGCGCTTGTTCGCGGTGGCGAACGCGCTGGCGATCGTCGGGTCGCCACCGCTGAGGCGTTCGTTCGCGCCGGCCACCAGCGCGGCGAGGAAGTAGGTCCAGACGAACGCGAACGCGAGGTAGGCCAACGCGAAGAGCACGTAGCCGATCGGGCCGAGGGTCTTGTTGCCGGCGGCGTCCGTGGTGCGGGTGACGAGCACCAGCCCGAGGAACGAGACGGCGACGACGACCCAACCGACGAACGTCAACACCGGGAAGATCGTCAGCTGCTTGTCTTGACGCAGGACGTCCCAGGACGACTTGGCGAGGGCCCACGAGGTCTTGAGCTTGCCCATGATGTCGGTGCTCCGATCAGCGGTGCCCTGGTCCGGGCGACGATGAGAAGGTATCGGCTGTGGGCGGTCGGCTCATGAGCCCACCGCAACAAAAAGCTCGCGCCGGGCGGGTCGTCCGGGCTCCTGGGCGGGTCAACCTGATGGGTGACCACACCGACTACGCCGAGGGCTTCGCGCTTCCGGTGGCCATCGATCTCGAGACCCGGGTCACGTTCCGGCCCACGCGCGACGGCCGGGTCCGCGTGCGTTCGGCCGGGTTCGAGAGCGAGGTCGACGTGTCGGCGGACGGCACCGTCGACCCGGCCGCGGTCGATCCGGCGTGGGGTCGCCTGATCGGCGGGGTCGTGCGAACGCTCGCGGTCCGCGGCCGGCCCGCAGTCGGCATCGACGCAACCGTCAGTTCCACGGTGCCCACCGGGTCGGGTCTGTCTTCGAGCGCGGCGCTCTCGGTCTCCACCGCCCTCGCCCTGCTCGACGCCGCCGGCTGGACGATGCCCGCGGCCGAGCTCGCGGTGGCCTGTCAAGAGGCGGAGCGGCTCGGGACCGGTGTGCCGAGCGGGATCATGGATCAGCTCGCGTCGATCCGGGGTGTCGCGGGCAACGCCCTCCTGCTCGACTGCCGCACGCTGACGGTCGAGCCGGTGCCGCTGCCGAGCGCGTACGCCATCGTCGTGGTGCACAGTGGCCTGCCGCGCGCGTTGGCCGAGAGCGCGTACGCCGAACGCCATGCGGCGGCGACCGGCGCGGCTGCACGCCTCGGACTGGCCGCGCTGCGCGACGCCACCTCGGACCAGGTTGCCGACGACCCGATCGCCCGGCACGTGGTCTCCGAGAACGAGCGGGTGCTCGCGACCGCCGACGCGTTGCTCCGGGGCGACGTCGGCGCGCTCAAGCCGCTGTTCGCGGCGAGTCATGCCAGCCTCCGTGACGACTTCCGGGTCTCCACGCCCGAGCTCGATCTGCTGGTCGAGCTGCTCGTCGAGCTCGGTGCCGTCGGTGCGCGGCTCACGGGCGCCGGCTTCGGCGGCTGTGTGGTCGCGCTCGTGCAACGGAACCGCGCCGACGATCTGACGGCCAAGGTCGCCCGCGCCTACAGCGCCAAGACCGGGCTGGAGCCGCGTGCGTTCGTCGTCCGCGCGGTCGACGGCGCGGGGCCGGCGTGACCCGGTCGCTCGGCAACGGGACCGTCGACGTCGAGCTCGGTACCGGCTCGTGGAGCGCGCGCTGGCCGGCCGCCGACGTGCACGCGGGCCCGTTCGGTGCGTCGATCGACGTCGACGGCATCGGCATCGCCACGCTCGACGCGCCCGGAACGTGGAACGTGCGCGCGGGTTCAGCCTTCGGACGCCCGGGAGCGTGGGCCCGGTGGTCGGCGCGCGACGGGGGCATCTGGCTCCGGCTGCACATACCGGCCGAGGGGCCGTTGCTCGTCGTCGATGGAGGAATACGGGGCGAGCCCGGCGACACGCCCGGCGCGCTGATCCTTGCTGCCGGGCCGTTCACCATCGGATCGGTCGACGACGCGTTGACTCCCAGTCTGCGCCGGCTCCGCGGTTCCACCGACGAGCCGCGCTGGTCGCATCTCGACGAGGATCCCGCGCCCGGAGCGGGTCGCGAGGCGCTCATCGTCGCCACCCGCGACGGGGAGGGCGCGGCATTCGGGATCCAGGCGCTCCACGGTGCCGAGCCCGTCGGCACCGTGTTGTCGCTCGTCGACGGGCCGATCGGGATCGACGGATCGCGCGGGCGAGCCGTGCGCATCGCGGTGCGGGATCCCGCGCGCGGCCGGAGCACCGGCGAGGCCCTGCGCAGCGAAGCGGTCGCCTTCGGCGCAGATCCCGACGCGCCGACGCTCGCCGCCTCGCTGGCTGCGCTCGCGTCACGCGCCTCGGGCTGACGCGCCACCCTGGACCGCTCGGACAGCTCCGGGGGCCGCCGGTTACATGCGGTCGAGGAGTTGCGCCTTCTTGGCCTCGAACTCGGCCTGGGTGATGTGGCCGGCGTCGCGGAGCGCCGCAAGCTGCGCGATCTGGTCCGGAACCGATGCGAACTGTTGAGGCGCGGCCGCCGACGGGCCCCGTGCGGCGGCACCGGCGTAGCCCGCGGTCTTGCGGGTGTTGGCCTCCATCTGGCGGTAGATCTCCTGCTGGACCGCGTCGGGGTGGCGGACGTCGTCGAAATGGGACTGCCCGTCCTTGCCCGCGGACTCGATGTCGAGGTCGCCCGCGCCGATCACCCGTTCGAACATCCCCTGGTGGAAGTTGATGTTGTTGATCCGCTCGAGCGGGATCTCGATGCCCCGCTTGCTGAGGACCCCGGTGCGGAAGATCACGCGGTCGCTGGTCACGACGAAGTGCGTGTAGGTCCACTGGAAGTACTTCAGGAGGAGCCAGACGACCCACGCGACCCACAGGATCGCGAACAGCACGAGCACCGCGTTCTTGCCGGTCCCCTTGTCGAGACCCCCGACCGCGAACAGGAACAGGATGAACAGGGGCACCCCGGTGAAGATGTGCTTGGAGAAGTACCACCAGTGAGGGCGCAGGTCGAGTGCGACGGTCTCGCCCTCGTTGACGAGGTGCTTCGGGTACGGCATGGCGGAAATCCTAGGCCCGGATCGTTCGCCCGATGTGCGGTCGCGACACGGCCGACTCCGCTCGCGGACGCACCTACGCGGGACCGAGTACCCGGTCGAGGTACTCGTTCGCGAACGTCCCGTCGGGGTCGAGCCGGTGCCGCGCCGCCGCGAACCGGTCCCACTCGGGGTACCGGGGCGCGAGCGTGGCCGCGGTCTGCCAGTGGAGCTTGCCCCAGTGCGGCCGGCCGTCGAGCTCGTCCATGATCGCCTCGACGCCGCGGAAGTACTCCTCGTAGGGCATGCCCCGGTACACGTGCACCGCGAGGTAGGCCGTCTCGCGGCCGTGGGCCGTGCTGAGCGGGATGTCGTCGGCGGCGGCGAACCGCAGCTCGAGCGGGATGCTGATCCTGAGGTCCTCGTCGTCGATCAGGTCGCGCACCCGCCGCAGCGCGAGCGCGGCGTCGGCGCGGTTGATCGCGTACTCCATCTCCACGAACTTGATCAGGCGCGGGCTGCAGAAGACCCGGTCACTCCGGTCGACGAGATCGGTGCGGCCGAGCTGCGTGGTCGCGAACCGGGCGAGCTGGGGGATGCGCTCCGGGGACCGCTTGCCGATCGCGCAGATACCGCCGAAGACGTAGTTGCCGAGGAGGATGTCGTCGCGCCACGCGGCCAGGGTGCTGCGAGGGCGCAGTGGCGCGTCCGTCCGGTCGAGCTCCTTCACGAGACAAGCGTCGGTGTGCGGGAACCAGTGCTCGACCTCGTAGTGGTCGTGCGTGTCGACCGCCGCATCGAGGCCGGCGAGCACGCGCTCGAAGTCCTCCGGCCGCTCGACCATGTGCAAGCGGTACGCCGGAACCACCGCGAGCGTCACCTGGGTGACGATCCCGAGGGCGCCGAGTCCGACGCGGGCGCAATGGAACAGCTCGGGCTCCTCGGCGGGTGAGCAGCGCAGCAGCTCGCCGTCGGCGGTGACCAGCTCCAGGCCCCGCACCTGCGTGGCCAGACCGCCGAAGCGGCGACCGGTGCCGTGGGTGGACGTCGCGATCGCGCCCGCGATCGTCTGTTGATCGATGTCGCCCAGGTTCTCGAGCGCGAGATCGCGCAGCGCGAGCTGCTCGTTGAGCTTCCAGAGCGGCATCCCGCCCTCGACGGTGACCGTGCCCTCGTCCGGGTCGACGTCGAGCACGCGGTCGAGCCGGTCGAGTCGAAGCAGCCTCCCGTCGGTGCACGCGATCGCCGTGAACGAGTGGCCGGTTCCGACGACCTTCACCCGCTGGCCCGCGACTCCCGCCCGACGCACCGCATCGCGCACCTCGAGCACGCTCTCCGGCGTCTCCACCGCGGCGGGCGCGCACTCCTGGTTGCCGGCCCAGTTGCGCCAGACGTTGTCGCGACGGCGAAGCATGCGCGGATCGTAGCGAGCGGCCGGGCCGGAGGATCACGTGTAGCGCCGGCGGCGGTGGACACCGTGTGCGTGCGCGACCCGGTCGAGGAACAGGAACCCGTCGAGATGGTCGATCTCGTGGAGCACCGCCCGGGCCTCGAACGCGTTGGCCTCGACGGTCAACTGCCGGCCTTCGGGAGTGGTCCCCCGGACGACCACCTCGCTGCTCCGAGAGACGTCACCCGTGAGGTCGGGGACACTCATGCAGCCCTCCCGCATCATCACCGGGGCCCGAGCCTCGAGCACCACCGGATCGAAGAGCACGAACGGGCCGTGGCAGGAGTCGGCCTTCCTGTGCCCGGTGACGTCGACACAGAAGGCCCGGAGGTGCACACCGAGCTGGTTCGCCGCGAGTCCGACGCACGCCGGGGACACGGCCATGGTCTCGAGCAGGTCGGCCGCCAACCGGCGTTCCGTGGCTCCGATGGTCCCGACGGGGCGGGTGAGCGTCTTGAGCGACCGATCGGGTAGCTCGAGGACGGTCCTGACGGTCACCTTCGGCTCAGAGCACGTCGGAGTCGGCGGCGTGGATCGACACGTCGACGCCGAGCTCCTCCGCCCTGGCTTCGAGCTCAGCCCGCAGATCGTCGAGCACGACATCCACCGGCAGGCTGACCTCGAGCATCATCGTGTAGACGGGAGCTTCGGGTGCGCCGACGACGCGGGTCTCGAGGTCGGTCACGTTCGCGCCGGCACGCGCGAGCGCGGCGGTGATCGCGTGCACGATGCCCGGGCGGTCGGCGCCGTAGACCGACACGACGTGCGGAACGCTCCGAGCCTCCGGGGGGCGGTCCAGCTCGATCGCGCGGACCTCGACCGTCAGTCCCAACGCGGCGACCGCGGGCGCGACCGCGCGCTCGATCCCGTCCGCGTCGAGCGCGTCGGGGCCGGTGATGATCATCACCATCGCGAACTGGCCCGACAGGATCGTCATCGAGCAGTCGGAGAGGTTTCCGCCCACCGACGCCACCGCGCCGCTCAACCCCGCGATCATCCCGGGACGGTCGGAACCGACTGCCCACAGCGCGAATCCCTGCATGCCGGGAACGCTAAACGCGCGCGGTTCGCGGGACGCGAAGAAAGTTGTTGACGACCGCGCCGCGCCCGTTTAAGTTGCTCCCTACCAGCCCGCCGAACACGGTCCCAAGGCAAGCCGCAAGGCGAACCTCGGAGCAACGGGAAGCGAGTTGGGACGGTGCCGCAGCCTTCGGGCGAAGGCATCGTGCACCGCCGCTCGCGTTCTGCGGCAACCGCAAGGTTGCGGGGACGCACCGGAAGCGCGACACCTTCGGGTGTGGTGCGGAAGGTGCGGATGTGCGAACACGAAGCCCCGAGGAGATCAGAGCCGCTTGCGGCCGAGACTACTCGGGGCTTCGTCGCGTTCCGGCTGTCTCCCCTGGCTGAGCTCGCCTCGCCACGGGCATCGCGGTTGGTGTCAGACCCGCCCGGTATGGTCGGAGCGTGACCGCCGCGACCCGCCCCGACCGTCTCCTCGACGCGCTCGATCCCACGCAACTCGAAGCGGTCACGTCCACCGCCGAGCCCCTCGCGATCCTGGCCGGCGCCGGTTCCGGCAAGACCCGCGTGCTCACGCGGCGAATCGCGTTCCAGTCCCGCGAGGGCACCATCGACTCCCGCCACGTGCTCGCGGTCACCTTCACCCGCAAGGCCGCCGGCGAGCTCGTGGAACGGCTCGAGAAGCTCGGGGTCCGCGAGCAGCTGACCGCGGGCACGTTCCACTCGATCGCGCTCGCACAGCTCCGCCGGCGGGCCACCGAGCGCGATCGGCCGATGCCCAAGCTCCTCGAGCGCAAGGCCCGGATCGTCGCCCCGATGCTCAACACTCGGAACGGCGCCGAGGCCGCGGTCCAGTCCTCGGAGATCGCGAGCGAGATCGAGTGGGCCAAGGCCCGCATGGTCATGCCGGAGGGCTACGAAGCCGAGGCCGCGGGCGCGAACCGTCGCACCACGCGCTCCGCGGCCGACATCGCATCGCTCTATGCCCGTTACGAGACCGAGAAGCGCAAACGACGCCTCATCGACTTCGACGACCTCATCTGGTGGATGATCCAGGCCCTCGAGGAGGACCCGGAGTTCGCGGCCGTGCAGCGCTGGCGGTTCCGGCATCTCTTCGTCGACGAGTTCCAGGACGCGAACCCGGCCCAGCTCCGGCTGATCCGCGGCTGGCTCGGCGACCGTTCGGGACTGTGCGCGGTCGGCGACCCCGATCAGTCCATCTACGGCTTCGCCGGCTCCGACCCCCGCTGGCTCACCACGTTCGCGAGCCGCTTCCCTGGCGGGCGCGTCGTCCGTCTCGGCGCCAACTACCGCAGCACGCCCGAGATCATGGCCGCGGCGAGCGCGGTGCTCCCGGCGAGCTTCACCGGTGACCGTGCGCCCGTCGTCACCACCCGCCCGAGCGGCCCCTCCCCCACCATCACCGACTACGAGACCGACGAAGCCGAGGCCAAGGGCGTCGCGCGGCTCCTGCGCGATCAGCACGCCAAGGCCCGGCCGTGGTCGTCGATGGCCGTCCTCTACCGCACCAACGCGCAGTCGGTCGTGTTCGAGGAGGCACTGCGCAAGGCCGACATCCCGATGCGCCTGCGGGGCGCGAGCGGCTTCCTCGATCGACCCGAGGTGAAGGCCGCACTCGGGAACCTCGCGTCGAGCGCGAAGCAGGCCCCGGGCCGCGCCTTCACCGAGCACCTCACCGATCTCGCCGCCGACGCGGCCGAGTCGGGTGACGAGCAACGCGAGCACGTCGAAGCCCTGCTCCGGCTCGGACGCGAGTATCTCGCCGCTGATGGCGGCGCGGGCACGCTCGACGGGTTCCGCGCCTTCCTCACCGCGTCGCTCCGGGCCGACCGCGCGCCGGTCGGCGGCGACGCGGTCGAGCTGCTCACCTTCCACCGGGCCAAGGGACTCGAGTTCGAGACCGTGTTCGTCGTCGGCCTCGAGCGCGGGCTCGTCCCGATCAGCTTCGCCGACAGTGCAGGTGAGCTCTCCGAAGAGCGCCGTCTCCTCTACGTCGCGATGAGCCGGGCCGAGGAGAACCTCCACCTCAGCTGGGCCCGCCAGCGTTCGATCGGCATGCGCGTCGCCACCCGCACCGCGAGCCCCTACCTCGCGATCGTGCACGGCACGATCGACCCCGAAGCCGCGGCGGCCGCCGCGGCCGCCAACGCCGCCGATCCGGAACGCGTCGCGCGGCTGCGCGGCGACCTGAAGGGCACGAGGACCCGGCGGCGGGCCGGTGGCACCGTCGACGAGGGCCCCGAGCCGGACCCGAACCTGATGGCCGCGCTCGTCGAGTGGCGGCTCGGGTTCGCCCGGGCCGCCGCGGTGCCCGCGTACGTGATCTTCGCCGACGCGACACTGCGGGAGGTCGCCCGCCGCCGTCCGACCTCGCGGGCCGCGCTGCTGACCATCTCCGGCATCGGCCCCGTGAAGCTCGAGCGCTACGCCGACGAGCTGATCCGCATCGTCGCCGAAAACCCTGCCGCCGAAAGCCCTGCCGCCGAGAACCCTGTCGCGGCGAACCCTGCCGCCGAAAGCCCTGCCGCGGACGCCGGCGCGGAGCGCACGGTCGAGCTGGACCTCACCGTCGAGGGCTGATCCCGCGGCCGCGGCGTTAGCGTCGCGGCATGCACGAGTGGGACGACGTCGCCGAGGCCACCGCCACCGCGTGCATCGACTACGCACTCGAGCGGCTCCGCCTCGATCCGGTGCCGCTCGACCATCCGGTTCCCTACGACGAGCTCGCGGCGCGCGTCGGCGAGACCATCTCCGCGGGCGGGCGCCCACCCGAGGCGATGGTGCGGCTCTTCGCGGAGGTGCTGGCTCCCGCGTGCATCTCGGTCGACTCGGAGCGCTTCTTCTCCTTCATCCCCGGGGCGCCCACCAAGGTGTCCCTGTTGTTCGACCTGGTCGTGGGCGCGTCATCGATCAACGCGTCGTCCTGGCTCGAGGCGTCGGGCGTCGTGCTGGCCGAGAACCAAGCTCTGCGGTTCCTGGCCGACGCCGCGGGCCTGCCGCAGGCTGCGGGTGGGTGCTTCGTGTCGGGTGGGTCCGCCGGGAACCTGAGCGCGCTGGTGGTCGGCCGGGAGGTGGCCGCGGCACAGCGCGAGCACCGGCCCGAGCGGTGGATCGTGGCCGTCGGCGAGCAGACCCACTCGTCGGTGGTCAACACCTTGCGGATCCTCGACTGCGAGCCGTTGTTCGTGCCGTCGGACGGCCGCGACCGCATCACGGGCTCCGGGCTGGCCGCCGCGCTCGACCGGTGCGCGGATCCCGGCGCGGTGTGCGCGGTCGTCGCCACCGCGGGCACCACCAATGCGGGCATCATCGATGACCTCGCCGGAATCGGAGCCGTGGCCCGCGAGCGGGGCCTGTGGTTCCACGTCGATGCCGCGTACGGAGGGGCCGCCTTGCTTGCGCCCAGCGTGCGCGCCCGCTTCGACGGGATCGAGACGGTCGACTCGTTCGTCGTCGACCCGCACAAGTGGCTGTACGCGCCATTCGACTGCTGCGCGCTGCTCTACCGCCGGCCCGCGCTGGCGCGCGCGGTCCACACGCAGGACGCGGCGTACCTGGAAGCCATCCGGCTCGAAGACCGGGCCGACGAGGCGCCGGCGGAGTGGAACCCGTCGGACTACGCGTACCACCTGAGCCGCCGCGCACGCGGGCTTCCGTTCTGGTTCTCGCTCGCGGTCCACGGCATCGACGCGTACCGCGACGCGATCGAGTACACGCTGGCCCTCGCACACGACGCCGCCGCCCAGATCCGTGCGCTCCCCCACCTCGACCTGGTGCGCGAGCCCGAGCTCAGCATCGTGCTGTTCCGTCGCCGAGGCTGGACGGAAGCCGACTACCTCGAGTGGTCCACCTGCATGCTCGACGAGCAGACCGCGTTCGCGCTGCCGACCCGCTGGCAGGGCGAGATGGTCGGTCGGCTCGTGTTCCTCACGCCGCGCTGCACACCCGAGCTCATCGCCGAGGTGCTGGCCACCCTCTGAGCGCCGCCGTCGTGGGTCGCACGGGACTCCGGGGCGCCCGTGTACGCCACCGAGCGCGTTCGCCACCGCGACGCGCCGTGCGCCCGGTTGACACCCGGGGCGAACGAGTGTTCGATGGCGCGCGCCGCCGATCGGCAGCGACTCGACCCGTCGGCGAGGGCGGCCCGCGGAGGATCAGGAGGGTCATGACCGATTTTCGCAGCGTCACGATCGTCGATGCCCTCAACACCGTGCTCGACGACCTCGAGCGGCTCTACCAGCCCGTGCGCGCCGCCGTCGAGGTCGATTCCCGCATCGAGACCGGCGTACCGGCGATCGACCGCCTGCTCGGCGGCATCCCCACCGGCCGGGTGACGCTCATCGCCGCCGACCACGCGGTGCACGCGGAGGCGCTGGCAGCGTCGATCGCGCGCGATTCTCCGCACGGAGTGCTGCTGGCCGCACCCGAAGTGCTGGCCGCGGCCCGCACGCTGCTCGCCGCGACCGCGCGGGTCCCGTACCCGTTCGTCGAGAGTGGGCACCTCACCGAGGCCGACTGGAGAAAGCTCCACGACGCGTGCAATGCGCTGTCGCAGCGCGAGGTGCATCTCACCACGTGCCCGTCGGCATTCGGCATCCTCCGCGCCGCGTGTGACACGGAGGTGCCCCTCTGCGTGGTGCTCACCCCCGAACGGCTCGGCGGAAGGTTGGATGCGGTGCTCCACGAGCTGGGAACCGAGGCCCGGAAGGCGTCGGTCGCCGTGGTCGCGCTCACCACCGCGAAGACCGACGACGCCGACGCGGTGGTGCTCGCGCCGTCGCGGCTGAGCGAGACGCTGGAGCTCGTGACGTCGGATCCCGTCGACCTGTTGCGCCGGACCACGATCTCGGTCGACCGGCTGTCCCGGTACGCCAACTGACGGGTCAGCCGGCAGCAGGACGCTCGAAGACGACGCGCACCCACGCACCGCCGTCGCGGGCGATCGTGGCGACCAGCGTCCAACCGTCGCTGTCGAACTCGCGGGCGAGGTCACGGCCCGACGAATGGCCCATGCGACACGCCAGCCACTCGCCGTCCACGTCGACCACCCGGTATTCGCACCCGTCCATGAGCGCACTCCCCCGCTCGTCCTGAGCTGCGTGTCCGCCCGTCCTGAGCTGCGGGTCAGGGTTGCAGACGACGGCCCGGCGGGCACTGCCCCATTTGCGCCATCCGAGGACAGCCGCCCGGGCGGAGGGTCCACCCGAGCGACGCACCCGGAAGCCGTGCGCCACCCGGTGACGGCCTAACCTCGGACCGCAGCATCTGATCGAGGGGGACACGATGCAGACGACCAGCGAGGCCAGCCCGGGTGAGTGGTTCCTGCCCGAGCCCGATCCGCGGCCCGTCCGCTACACGGTGATCTCCGTGGACGACCACCTGGTGGAGCCGCCGCACATGTTCGAAGGTCGCCTACCGGGTCGCCTGCAGGACCGGGCCCCGAGGATCGTCGAGAACGAGCGCGGCGACGAGGTGTGGGAGTTCGAGGGCGAGCTCTTCACCCAGTCGGGCACCAACGCGCTCGCCGGCCGGACCCGCGACACGATCCACATCGAGCCGGTGCGGTTCGACCAGATGCGGCCCGGCTGCTTCGACATCGAGGCGCGCATCAAGGACATGGACATCAACGGGGTGTGGGCGTCGCTCAACTTCCCGTCGCAGATCACCGGCTTCTGTGGCCGCGTCTACTCCCAAGCGCAGGACCCCGAGCTGGGTCTCGCGGTGACGCGGGCCTGGAACGACTGGTTCCACGACGAGTGGTACTCCGCGCACCCCGACCGGATCATTCCCCTCGGCATCACGTTCCTCTCCGACCCGGTGGCCGCGGCCGACGAGATCCGGCGCAACGCGGCGCGCGGTTTCCGCTCGGTGAGCCTTCCCGAGCGCCCGCACCGCATCGGCTTCCCGTCGATCTTCAGCGGTTACTGGGACCCGATCGTCGAGGCGTGCGCGGAGACCGACACCGTCATCAGCCTGCACGTCGGCTCGTCGGGAATGCCCGACATGCCGCTCGACTGCCCGAAGGTGCAGCTCGGCGCCACCATGTTCGGGCAGATGTCGCTTGCGGCCTGCTCGGAATGGCTGTGGTCGGGCTACGCGGTGAAGCACCCCGAGCTCAAGATCGCGATGTCGGAAGGGGGCATCGGCTGGGTGGCCATGCTCCTCGACCGACTCGACAACATCGTCGACCGCTCCGGCTACGGGCTCGGATGGGACACCCGTCCGGCCGAGGTCCTGAAGCGCAACTTCTGGTTCTGCACCATCGACGACCCGTCGACGATCGAGACCCGCGGCCGCATCGGCGTCGACCACGTGATGGTGGAGACCGACTATCCCCACGGCGACGGAACCTGGCCCGACACCCAGGCCGTGATCCAGCACTACTGGGGCGACCTTCCCGTCGACGACCTGCGCAAGCTGACCCACGAGAACGCGGCGCAGCTCTACCGTCACCCGCTCCCGGACGTCTGCCTGCCGTAGCCGGCTGATCCCACCTGCGGGTCAGAGGTCGATGACGTCGCGCTGGTGGTCGCTGGCCTGCGCGGCCTCGATGACGCGCAACGTGGCGATCGCGTCGTCGATCCCGACGGGCACCGGACCCCCGTCGACGAGCGCAACCGCCAGCAGCTCGTAGAAGCGCGCGTAGCGCCCCTCCACGATCGGGATCGAGCGGGATTCGCCACCCACGTCGAGTTGGGCCCACTCGCGATCGGGTGTCGATCGGGCGTCGGCCGAACCGTCGGCCAACCGCGCGCGGAGCAATGCCTCCTGGCCGTCGAGACCGAGCTTCACGAACGCGCCCGCACTCCCGAGTGCGCGCACGCGCGGCCCGACGTCGGCGGCCACCAACGACGCCCAGAGATGGGACACGGTTCCGTTCCGATGAGCCAGTGCGACGAACGCGTCGTCGTCGACCCGCGCACCGGGACGGACGTTCCGCAGCTCCGCGTAGACGGAGTCGACCGGCCCGAAGAGCACCAATGCCTGGTCGATCAGGTGGCTGCCGAGGTCGTAGAAGACGCCGCCGGCGTCGGCCGGATCCGGGCTCTCCTTCCACGCCTTCGACACCTCGGGTCGCCAACGCTCGAATCGCGACTCGAAGCGGTGCACGGAGCCGAGCCTGCCCTCGTCGAGCAGGCCGGCAAGCGTGAGGAAGTCTCCGTCCCACCGCCGGTTCTGGAACACCGCGACGGGCACGCCACGCGCCGCGGCCGCATCCTTCAGCGCCTCCGCCTCGACGACCGTCGCGGCCACCGGCTTCTCCACCACGACGGGCAGCCCGGCCCCGACTGCGCGCATGGCCAACGGGATGTGGGTGCGGTTGGGTGACGAGATCACCACGAGATCGAATCGCGACGGATCGGCCCAGATCGCGTCCGGCGACGAGAGCAGCTCGGCGTGCGGGAAGCGACGGGTCACCCGCGCCCGTCGATCGGGGTCGGCGGTGACCACCGCCGTCACGTCGATGCCCTCGGTCGCGGCGATCAGTGAGGCGTGGAAGACCTCCCCCGAGAGGCCGTAGCCGATCAGCGCTACCCGCAGCCCCGAGTCCGCCGTCAAGACGCGAGGGGACCGTGGGTGAGGGTGGACAAGACCTCGTGGCCGTCGTCGGTGATGAGCACGGTCTCGAGACCGAGGTAGCCGCCCGCGACTCCCGCCACGTACGCCTGCACCTCGAGCACGGTGCCCGGGCCGAGCGTCCACTGGCGGTCGAACTCCGGACCGAGTTTGCTGCCCGCGATCGGCGCTTCGACCCCGACGCCGACGCTGAGCGCGATGGGGAAGCCCGGCAGCGGTTCGCCGCTCGCTTCGTACGCGGCGCGGAGGTCGG
Source organism: Actinomycetes bacterium (assembly GCA_025463865.1). Lineage (GTDB taxonomy): Bacteria > Actinomycetota > Acidimicrobiia > IMCC26256 > Chersky-534 > Chersky-534. The sequence continues at coordinate 40,338 of JAODBH010000284.1, forward strand.
CGCCGGTTGCGCCGGGGTGCAGGACGTCGGCGATTCGGGTCCACACCGCCGACCAACGCTCGAACAGCTCACGTTGCTGGTGCGTCACCGTACGGCTCCCCCGGCCCGTGCACGGCTGCGTCCGGCCCACGGAGCCCTCGTAACCGGCATAGAGCACACCACCTGCAATGGCAACGAGCGTGCCCTCGTCGACGGCACGGTCACCTGGGATCCGGCGCAGCCGGGAGCTGCGGCCGCCGACGTCGGGGTCGGTCGCACAGAACACGCCCTGCATCGCGGGTGCGGTCAATCCGAACTCGGTCATGCGCTGCGCGAACGCGCCGGCCAACTCGCGTTCACGGACACCCGGGCGAATCGTGTCGATCGCGGTCGACAGGGAAGCCTCCGCGATCGCGACCGCGGTGCGGATGCACACCACCTCGTCGGCGGACTTCCGCATCCTGACGGCGCGGAGCGCGCCCTCACCGTCGACGAACGCGGCCTCGGGCGCGGCGAGCGGCAGCAGCTGAGTCCACAACGGGCCCATCGCGTCCACCCCGACGCGTCGAGCGGACGCCAGTCCGTCGATCGCCTGCAGTCGCTCCACGAGGATCAGCGGGTTCCAGCTCATGCCGAACAGGTGCTCCCGGGGGATCTCCGCCGGGATGCCTTCGTCCCAGGTGCTCATCAGGTGGACGGCACCGGTCTCGCCCACCAAGACGCATCCGGGCCCGAACGGACGGGTCCCCGCCACCCAGAGCCGGTGCGCGCCGGTCGCGTAGCGGACGTTGGACTCGCGGCTGAGGATCAGGGCGTCGAGACCCTGTTCGGCCATCATCGCGAAGACGCGGGCGCGCCGGTCGGAACGCAGCCGGTCGAAGTCGATCCGGCCACCTTCGTCGAGCGCCATCGTCCCGAGGTTCACCACTGCACCGCCCCGGTCTCGAAGGGCACGTACGGGAACGAGCTCAAGAGGCGGTAGCCGTCGTCGGTCACCGCGACGATGTCCTCGGACCGGTATCCACCGTCGCCGTCGTCCCAGATGACGGGCTCGAGGACCATCACCATCCCCGGCTGCAGCACGATGCTCTCGTCGAACTCCTCGCCGAGATCGGTGCCGATGAACGGCATCTCCGCGCTCTCGGTGCCGAGGCCGTGCACCAGGTAGAAGTGGTCGAGCCAGGGCTTGCGGTCCTCGCCCTCGCGGGCCGCCCGGTTGAGCTCCAGGCCGGTGGTCCCGGGCTTCGTGATCGCAAGCACGCGGTGGATGACGTCCTTCCACCTCGAGTAGCGATCCCGTTCCTTCGCGTCCGGAATCCGCTCGCCGGTGAACCACGTGCGGCCGAAGTCGGAGCAGTACCCCTCGTAGACGATCCCGCTGTCGACGAAGAGGGTCTCCCCCTCCCGGAGGATGCGGTCGGTACTGTTCGTGGGGAACGCGACGTCACCGTGCACCGTGAACGGGCCGTCCGCGATCGCCGACGGCATCACCTGCCAGATCGGATCGATCGAGTTCGCCGCCGCGCCGAGCTCGAAGATCCGTCGGAAGAGGATGCCGCTGAGATCGCTCTGGCGAGCTCCCGGACGCAGGGCCTCCAGGACGTCGTACATGGCGACCTCGTTGATGTACTGCGCGCGACGCATGCATTCGAGCTCGTCACCCGTCTTATAGAGCTTGGCGGGTGTCAGCGCCAAGGAGGCGTCGGCGACCGCGAGGCCGGGAACCGCGGCGGGAAGCAACGCGTGTGCCGCCGCGCTCATCTCGTCGAACCCGACGGTGATGCCACCACCACCGAGGACGTCGCGCAGAGCTCCGGCGAGCGCGGCCACCCCCTCGGGGAACTCGGGGTACAGCGGATCGTGGATGCGATCGGCGGGGAGCTCCGGCGGCGCCCCTTCGGGATACGGCGTGAAGAGATGCAACCCGTCGCGCGTCACGACTGCGATCGTGGGCTCCTGGAACGCACGCCCGACGTCGGACGACATCCCGGTCGAGCCAACCGCGTAGTTCACGTTGCCCGTACCGCCGAGCACGAGCGCGTCGAAGCCCGTCTGGTCCATCGCGTCGACGAGCTTGGCGTGCCGGTCCCGACGCATTCGGGCCGTGTCGATCTCGATCGCATGGGGCGGCAGGACGACGGCAGCGCTCATGGGGGCCTCCGTGCGGCAGTGATTCGCGGTGATGGTCGTCCGCGGACGCACCGGGACGCAAGCGGCAACGGATTCGGAACGCCTGTTCCTGGCGCGTTCAGGGTTCCTTCAGCCCCCGCCGCTACGGTCGGTCGAGTCTCCGACGTGCGTCGGGGTAGTTGAACGGCATGGGGAGCTCTTGGTGACGACTGATGGCACGACCCGCGGTGTCGGTGACGAGGCCGAGGTCGTCGAGGTCAAGGGGCTGACGAAGCGGTTCAGCCCGACCGTCCTGGCGGTCGACGACGTCTCGTTCACCGTGGAGCGCGGCTCGGTGTGCGGGCTCCTCGGCCCGAACGGCGCCGGCAAGACCACGACGCTGCGCATGTTGCTGGGCCTGATCCGTCCGACCGCAGGCTCGTCGTGGGTGCTCGGCGAACGGATGACGCCCGGAGCCCCGGTGCTCTATCGGGTCGGCAACATGATCGAGCAGGCCGCGTTCGTCCCGTACCTCTCGGGTATGCGCAACCTCGAGCTGTACTGGGAGGCGGGGGGCGGCGAGCTCGCCGACGCCGACTTCGACGGCGCGCTCGCGGTCGCCGGTCTCGGGCCCGCGGTCGACCGCAAGGTGAAGACGTATTCGCAGGGGATGCGGCAACGGCTCGGCCTCGCCCGGGCGTTGCTCGGCCGACCGGAGCTCCTGATCCTCGACGAGCCGACCAACGGTCTCGATCCCCAGGAGATGAAGCGCCTCCGCGACATGTTCCGCGAGCTCGCCGTCACGGGGACCACGATCCTGCTCTCGACCCACCTGCTGGCAGAGGTCGAGCAGGTCTGCACCCATGCCGTGGTCATGGACAAGGGCGCGCTCGTGACCAGCGGCACGGTCGCCGAGCTCCTGGGCGGCAGCGACTCCGCGTACCTCGAGGTCGAGGACGTGCCGACCGCACTGCGGGTTCTCGAGAGCATGCAAGGGGTGCGCACCGCCACGCTCGAACCGCCGGGCATCGCGATCCACCTCGAGGGCGTGACCCGGGCCGCGGTCGTCACCGCCCTCGTCGCGGCCGGCGTCGGGGTCGACACCGTCATGCCGCGTCACCGCCTCGAGGACGCGTTCTTCGAGCTCCTCGGTGAAGGGACCGTCCGATGATCGCGCTGTTCCGCACCGAGTTGATGAAGCAGTTCCGGCGGCCGCGGACCTACGTCGCCCTCGGGACGATGGTCGCGGTTCCGATCATCATCACGATCGCCCTCAAGCTCAACCCACCCGGCCAGGGTGAAGGCCCCGACGACCTCTTCTTCCTCTCGTCGTCGACGGGCCTCATCGTTCCCGCGGCCTCGCTCGTCGTGATGAGCCGCTTCCTGCTCATCGGGGTGGTCTCCATGTTCGCCGGCGACGCGGTGGCATCGGAAGCCTCCTGGGGAAACCTGCGCGCGCTGCTCACCCGGCCCGTGAAGCGCGGGCGGCTGCTCGCGGCGAAGTTGAGCGTCGTCGGACTGATGACGGTGCTGGCGACCGCGCTGATCCTGATCAGCGGCCTCGTCGCCGGGGTGATCGCCTTCGGGCTCCATCCGCTCGACATCCCGTTCGTCAACATCCACCATTCGACGGGCGCGTTGCTCGGTGACCTCGTGATCGCAGGCGTCTACGTCGCCTGGAGCCTCACCGGCATCCTGACGCTCGGGTTCATGATCTCGACGATGACCGACAGCCCGGGCGGAGCGATCGGTGCGGCGTTCGGTCTCTACGTCACTTCGGCGATCCTCGACAACATCACCGCGATCGGTCCGATCCGCAACGTCCTGCCGACGCACTACTTCGACGCCTGGACGAGGCTCTTCACCGGGCACGCCAACACCGGCGACATGTGGCGAGGGGCGCTCCTCCAGATCCCGTACGCGTTGATCTTCGGTGGGATGGCGTGGTGGTGGTTCCGGCGCAAGGACATCCTGTCGTGACCGTTGCCGCCCTCGGCCGTCGCCCGTGAGTCCAGCGGTGAAGCCCGCGACGAGCACCCGCGCCGGCGTGAGGCGTCTCGGAGCCCGGCTGCCGGCGCGCCTCTCGCGGTACGCGATCGGCTCGCTCGTGGCGCTGGTCACCAGCGAGGTGACCCTGCTCGTCCTGTACGGGAACGGGCTGGTGGGTGCGTCGGCGGCATCGGTCATCGCGTTCTTCGCCGGCGCGGTGCCCAACTACCTGCTGAACCGCCTGTGGGTCTGGAAGCGGAGGGACCGCGTGCGGGTCCGTCGCGAGCTCGTGCCCTACGTGGCGGTGTCGGCGATCACCCTCGTCGTCGCCGCGGTCGCCATGGATGCGGCTGCCGCGATCGGGCCGAGCAGCCACCGCGAGCGGACGCTCTTCGTCGGCTTCGCCTACATCGTGGTCTACGGCGCGCTGTTCCTACTCAAGTACGCGGTGTACCAACGCTTCATCTTCGGCACCGACGAGAGCCGGGTCGAGAGATCGCGTGACCCCGGGAGCCGGGAATCCCGTCCGCGCGGTTGACGAGCTGACCCGTGGGGCGGCCGGGCGCCGCATCGCGCAAGGCGCGACGAACCGCGCCGGTTGTGGCTCGACGACCGACGAGACGCGCGACCCGCGTGCGTGCTGCTTGGATTCGTGGACGACCGCGAGCACGAACGCGACGACGAGCGCGAACGGCGCGACCTCGGTGAAGAAGCTGCGGGTCCAGTGCGCGGCGACCCCACCCGCGTGGGCCCCGACCCCGGCGGCTCCGAGCATCACGATCGATTGCACCCAGACGACCCAGGCGACCGCGTCGAGGCCGCCCAACCCACACAGCGGAAGCGCCCACCCGGCGTACCAGGGATACGTGTACTCGGCGGCCACGGTGTACGACGCCACCGCGGTCGCGACCGCAGGTTCCGGGCGCCGGGAGCCCGCCGCGCGCTGCCCGAGCGTCACCGCGAGCAGGACGACCGTCGCCGCGGACGCGTAGAAGACCACCGTCGCCGTCGTGCCCGGCGCCGTGAGCCGCGGAAGTGCATTCGCGAAGCCGCGGCCGAGGAGCAGCTGCGTCACCGGTCGCCAGGCCGAGCCGCCCGTGACGGTCCGGTTCGACGTGCCGAGGACCCGCAACGCGCCGACGAGGACCGGCAGGTACCCGATCGTCACCACGAGTCCGGTCGTGGCCGCCGCGGAGATCGCGAAGCGTCGCCTGCCTTGGCGCCACAACCAGAGCACGAGACCGAGCAGCGCGAGCGCAGCGGTGAACTTGACCAACACCGCGAGCCCGATCAGGAACCCGATCGTCCACGGCGCGCGGGTCCACGACAACCGAGCGAGACCCGCGCCCGCGGTGGTCGCAACGAGTCCTACCGCGGTCACCAGCAGGAGGCCGACCAGCAGATCGTTGTGACCGCCGTTGACGAGGGACGACGCGACGAGTGGGTTGAGGCCGAGCCAAGCGAGCATGGCCGGACTCCGGCTGCGCCGCCAGATGATCACGAGGATCCCCGCCAGGGCTGCGGCCGCGAAGACCTGGAAGAAGAGACGAGCTGCGAGGGGCGAGTCGCCGGCCACGAAGGCGCCACCCGCCGCGACGGCGACGAACACCGGGCCGTAGACCGATCCGCGTCCGAGCCAGCTGCTGTCGACCCGGGCGACGAACGGATCGGCCGGATAGTCGGCGGGAACGCGCACGTACGGATTCGCATGGTGGACGGCGACCGTCCGCCCGTACATCGTGTACGACCAGATGTCCTTGGATCCGCGTGGAGGCACGACCACGGCGACCACGAGCACGAGGCCGATCGCGACCACGATCGCACGCGCG
>JAODBH010000025.1 GCA_025463865.1 Actinomycetes bacterium
GGCCACGGCGCTGTGCAACGACGGAACCCTCTCATATTCAGCGCACCATCAGGGCACCTGCAGCCACCACGGCGGAGTTGCGGTCTTCTACGCCTGAACAGACGACTGCACCAGCGCAGACATCGGCGTGGCTCAGATTCAAACTCGAAGAGTCTCCAATGCTTCGTCAGTGAGGGACTAGAGGACGAGCAAGCATCTGCGTAGGTGACGGCACACGCGGATGATCATGCGTCCGCTGTTCGCCACTTCGATTTGGCCGGCGCCGTCGACGAAGGCATCCCCGAGGACGAAGACGCCTGAGCGTCGAACCCGCGACGGCGAGGCGACGTCGTCCGAGACCTCAAGTCCCGGACGGGATGCGACGACGAACTGCACCATGGCGGGCAGCCGATACCTCGAGCTCCGGTGGCCCGGTACGTGTGGGTCGTGCGCCGCTCCTCTTGCCCCGGGCACGCGGGCCTGGTGGAACGCAGAGCGCAAGTCCACGACCTGCATCGGGTGTCGACCGGTCGAGAGGGCGCCGACCGACCGGACGCAAGGATCGCGAGCCGGTGCCTCGGCGCAGCGTGAGTACGAGCGCCGGAAGGCGAATGACGAGCGGCGTGTCCGCAAGCTGCACCCGCACACGGGTGGACTCAGACTCAAGTTGCGCGGCGAGCCGCAGCATCTGACCGCATGGGCCAAAGGTGCCGAAGGGGAGCGTCTCCTCGGCGCGGCTCTCGATGTGCTTGCCTCGGAGAGCGTGCGGGTGTTGCACGACCGGCGCGTCCCGGGCGGTCCGGGAAACATCGATCATGTCGTCGTGACGCCGGGAGCCGTGTACGTCGTCGACGCCAAGCGCCATCGGAACAAGAAGGTGGAGAAGCGCGAAAAGGGAGGGCTCTTCCGCACCGATACCCGGCTCTACGTCGGCGGTCGGGACGGCACCGGAATGCTCGACGGCATGGCACGCCAAGTCGAGGCGGTTCACCATGCCGTCGGTGCTGGGCCGCCGGTCCACCCCGTGCTCTGCTTCATCGATGCGGAGTGGGGCCTCTTCGCCAAGCCCTTTGTGATTCGTGGGGTGCTCGTGTGCCCGCCCAAGGCCTTCTACAAGCGAGTCAAAGCGGACGGACGAGGCGGCTGCGCTCACGTTGCCGATCTCGCCGAGCGTCTCGCATCGAAGTTGCCGCCCGCGTAGGCCTGGCCGACGAGGAGCCGTAGGCGGCTCGCCTCCGGAAGTTTCCGTCCAACGCCGTTGGGTACCGGTTGCGACTGCGGATCAATGCGTGGCGACCAGCACTTCGGGCGCGGTTTTCGGAGGGGCCAATGCTTCGGGTCGGTGAAGAGCAGCTCGAACACGACCGTGCGTACGGGTATCTCACGGCGTACGCCGAGGACTATGGCTCCACGATCGAGCACTACGACCTCGCCGGTTCGGCCGCCAGTGAGGTGGCGCCGTCCACCGGCCCGATCTCGTTGTCGGATCTGGGACGGATGGTCTTCATCAGCGCCCGGCTCAGCGGTGACGACGCGGCGGCCCTCATCTCGCACACGATCGACTGGAGTGGGATCGAGCCGGAAGCGCGCCTCGAGGACGCAGACCCGGATGCGTCGGACGGTCTCTACGCGGCGATGTCCCGCGTCTGGGCACAGTGCACCGCCATCTCGGGGATCAAGCGGGCGAAGGCGTCGAAGCTGCTCCATCTGAAACGGCCGTTCGCGTTCCCGATCCTCGATCGCGATGTCCGTGGGACGTACAAGAACCGGATCTCCGGCTCGGGAGGCGTCTGGCGCCCGGTGCGTGAGGACCTCATCGCGGGGCGCGAGGCATTGGAAGGACTGCGGCGGGACTTGGCGACGTCGGACGAGCAGCTGCACCGAAACGCGGCGCGGCTCCCGACGATCAGGCTCCTGGACATCCTGGCGTGGAAGCTGCAGCACCCGGGCCAACGGTTGCACGCGCGTCGCGCGTCGGACGAGTCCTGATCGCGATTCGTCCTTCCGTTTCCTGTCAGAACGTGTTCAACTTTTTCACGGTGGCGGGCGTCGCTCGATGCGCGCGTCGGCTGCTGGGTTCTGGCGTCGTCGGATTACCGTCCGACGCGCATCGTTCGAGTGTGCGGGAGATCACCGGAGACAGGAGACGGCAGTGAAGATGCCAAGGGTCATGCGCCGAGCACTCGGCGTCGGGATCACGGTCGCGATGGCGGCAGCGCTCGGTGGTACTGCGCTGACTCTGGGCGCGACTTCCGCGGGGGCGCTGGGGCCGCTCAACTTCACGGTCGTCGCCTCCGGGCTCAACTCGCCCCGGCACCTCACCGTCGGACCCGACGGCGCGCTCTACGTCGCGACCGCCGGCACCGGCGGGCCGGGCAGCCCGGGCGGTGACTGTCTCGCCACCACCAACCCAGCCGGCAGCGCGACGTTCAACTGCTTCGGCACCACCAGCACGATCGCCCGCGTCACCCTCGGCGGCAATGTGACCACCGCGCTGAGCGGGCTCCCGTCGGTCATCCAGGAGCCGGCCGCGCCGATCCCCGCCCCTGACTACAGCGGTGCTGCCGGTGTCACCTGGGCGAACGGGAAGCTCCAGGTCGTGACGCAGGTCCAGAGCCTCAACCCCGACGGCAGCACCAACTTCGCCAGCCCGTCGAAGACACTCATGGCCCGGTTGATCTCCGCGACACCGGGCACGGCGTCGAGCCAGTGGACGGTCGGAGCGAACTTCGCCGCGTACGCCGCGGCCAATCCGCAGTCCGTGGCGACGGCTGGCCCCCCATCGCCCGATGAATCGATTACGGACAGCGACCCGTTCGCGATCACGCCATACAACGGCGGGTTCGCGGTGGCCGACGCGGCCGCCAACGCCCTCCGGTTCGTGTCCTCGACCGGGGCGATCACCAACCTGGCGTCGTTCCCGTTCGTGAACGGCGCCCAGGCGGTGCCGACGTCGGTCGTGGTGGGTCCCGACGGTGCGCTCTACGTCGGTGAGCTGCTCGGCGCACCGTCGCCGGCAGGCGGCGCGGTCGTCTACCGCGTCACGCCGGGTAACGCACCCACGGTGTATGCGAGCGGGTTCAGCGCCGTCACCGACATCGCGTTCGACCGGGCCGGACGTCTGCTCGTCCTCGAGTACAACACGGCCGGTCTTCTCGGCCCGCCGACCGCAACCGGTGCGGTCATCCGCGTGAACCCCGACCACAGCAAGACGACCCTCGCCGACACCGGTCTCTCGCAGACCACCGGCATGGCGGTGGGCCCGGACGGTTCGATCTACGTCTCGAACCACGGCAACAGCGCGGGGACCGGTCAGATCGTCCGCATCCCCGTCACGTCCCAGGACGGGTACGCGGAGGTCGCGGCCGA
>JAODBH010000070.1 GCA_025463865.1 Actinomycetes bacterium
CTCTTCCCCACCGCGCACCTACCCGAGCGGGTCGCGGCGGCCAAAGCGAAGTTCAGCGAGATCGTCGACCACCGCGTGGCCAACTTCTCGGAGTAGTCGATCGCGTCGCCCGGGCCCGCAGCGCGGGCCCGGGCCGATGCGCGCACGACGCACTGGTTACGATCCGCGGCCATGACCACACTGCTGCTCGTCCACGGCGCTTACCACGGGCGTTGGTGCTGGGACCGGCTGATCCCGGAGCTCGCAGACCTCGGGATCCCGGCCGAAGCGGTCCACCTCCCGCTCACGACACCCGAGGCGGACACCGCAACCGTCACCGCCGCGATCGACCGGCTGACCGCCGCCGGCGAGCGCGTCGTCCTGCTCGGTCATTCGTTCGGCGGCTCGGTCATCAGCGCGGTCGCTGACGCGGGTGCGTCGTCCGGGACCTCTCCCGCGCACCTCGTCTACCTGACCGCGGTCCTGCTCTGCGCCGAGCACGACGTGGAGTTCGAGCCGTCCCCCGGAATGGCCGCGATGCTCCATGACGGCGACACCATGTCGGTCGACCCCGACCTCGCGACGCTCGCGTTCTATCACCGCTGCGAACCGGCCGACGCGGCGTGGGCGATCGAGCAGTTGCGGCCCATGCCGGCGGCGCTCTTCGCGATGGGCGGCGAGCGGTCGCGGTCGCCGATCCCGACGACGTACATCGTCTGCACCGACGACCAGATCATCAGCGAGGGCTCGCAACGGCAGATGGCCGCCGCGGCCGACTCGAGCGTCGACATCGACGCCGACCATTCACCGTTCCTGAGCGCGCCCGGCGCCCTCGCCGCACTGCTCGCGCCGATCGTCCGCTCGGCCTGACCCGGGACGTCCGCCAGGTTTCCGGCCGCACGACGGCGACCACCCGCAACGCCGTCGCCGGGCGTCGGCTGATCCACCGCCCTCGTGCGCCGAGATCGCCGTCAGTCGTCGCGGCCGAGGAGGCGGGCCAGGGCGACGAGGTGCTCCGCGTAGCGTTCGGCGAAACCGTCGCTCGTCGGCTCCTCCCCCGTGACCATCCGGCACACCTGCGGCAGCAGCATCGGGTACACCGCGGCGCCGAGGAGCGAGAGCAGGAGCAGACCGGGGTCGAGCTCGGCCGGCAGCCTGCCCTCCGACTGCTGCTCGACGATCCAGTCGATCCGGTCGCGGTACGCCTGGGCCCGCAACGACTCGTCGGGCAGATCCTCCGTGGGTGCGAGCGCCTCCCACAGCAGGAAGCGCACCCATTGCGGATCGGACTGCGTGCGCCGGAACAGGCGCCCGAGCGCGTCGGGCATCTCGCGTGGGGCCTCCGCGAGATCGCCGCCGGGACGGGCGCGTCCGGTGTTGACCACCTCGCGGTAGAGCGCCTGCTTGCCGCCGAAGTGGTGCGAGATCAGCTGCTTGTTGAGCCCTGCACGCCCCGCGATCGCTTCGACGCGCGCGCCCGCGTACCCGTTCGCCGCGAACTCCTCCCGCGCCGCGTGCAGGATCCGTTCCCGGCTCCGCTCCGGATTGCGTTCCCTCGTGCTCATCGGCCCCCGATGCACGGGCGTCGTCGTTCCTGCGGGCCGTCCGACGGTTCCACTATCATCCGGACGGATGATAGTGGACGGACGATGACGGCCGCGGCGCTTCCTCCGGCCCACCAGGACCCGAGGCGATGGCTGACGCTCGTCATCGTGGTGATGTCGGTGGTGATCGCCGCGCTCGACGGCACCATCCTCAACGTGGCGATCCCGACGATCCTGCGGGAGTTCCACACCGAGCTGCCGAGCCTCCAATGGGTCGTCACCGGCTACTCGCTCACCTTCGCCAGCCTGCTGATCATCGGCGGTCGCCTCGGCGACATCTACGGCGCACGCCGGGTCTTCATCATCGGCGCGTCGTTCTTCGGCGTCGGCTCGTTGCTGGCCGCGGTGTCCCAGTCGGTGCCCACGCTGTTCCTCGGTGAGGCGCTGATCGAGGGCATCGGCGCATCGCTGATGCTGCCGTCGACGCTGTCGATCCTCTCGAACACGTTCCAGGGACGCGAGCGCAGCACGGCGTTCGCCGCGTGGGGCGCGACCGGGGGTGCGGCGATCGCGTTCGGTCCGGTGGTCGGCGGCTTCCTCACCACCAACTACTCCTGGCGGTGGGCGTTCGGCATCAACGTGATCATCGTGCCGATCGCGATCACCGGCGCCATGGTCTTCATCCGGAAGACGCCCACCGCTTCGCGTCAGCCGCGACTCGACTTCCAGGGTGCGGCGATGATCGCCTTCGGGGTCTTCCTCTTCGTGTTCGGGCTCAGCCAGGGGTCCGCCTACGGATGGCTCGCCCCGATCAAGGACCTGACCATCGGCGGGACGGTGATCTGGCCGCAGTCGATGCCCGTGTCGGTCATCGTGGTCACGTTCGTGCTGGCGGTCGCCATCCTCACGGCCTTCGTGTTCGTGGAGCGGGCGAAGGAACGGTCGGGCAACGACCCGCTCTTCGAGTTCGGGCTCCTCCGGTACAAGGGCTTCCGCTACGGCCTGCTCACGACGGTGGTGCTGGCGATGGGCCAGTTCAGCCTGCTCTTCGTCCTGCCGGTTCTCCTCCAGGACGGCAAGCACCTCACCGCTGCGCAGAACGGCCTGTGGATGCTGCCCTCAGGGCTCCTCATCATCGTGGGCGCGCAGGTCGGGGGGCGCCTGACCCGTCGCATCGGCGTGGTCTCCGTCGTTCGAATCGGCCTCCTGTTCGAAGCCGTGGGCCTGACGACGATCGCGCTCGTGGTGTCGCCCCACCTCACGTTCGTCTCGCTGCTTCCCGGCTACCTCGTGTTCGGTTTCGGCGTCGGCTTCGCCAGCTCACAGCTCACGAACGTGATCCTGTCGGAGATCCCGGCGGCGAAGGCGGGCAGCGCGAGCGGCGCGAACGTCACGTCCCGACAGATCGGGGCCGCGCTCGGCATCGCGGTGATCGGATCGCTCATCAGCGTGCTCACGACGAGCCACGCCACCAGCAGCATCCGCGCCTCCGGCCTCGCGCCCGCGCTCAAGGCCCGCTCACTCGTCGCGGTGAAGCTCGACGGCGTGAACTTCGCACCACCTTCCGGCGCGACCAGCCGCGACGTCGCCGAGCTCCGCCACATTCTCGAGAGCGCGGTCGCGGCCGGTGCGCGGCCGGCGCTGTTCTTCGCCGCGACGGTCGTCGCGATCGGAGCGATCCTCTCGCTCCTGATCCCGCGCGCGTCGCTGGTGGTGACGACGAGCCCCGAGTTCGAGGTCATCGAGACGTTCGAGGCCTTCGATTCACTCGACCTCCAGCGCGCGGCGACGGCCGCTGAGCGCAACGGGCCGGCGGACCGGTAGCAGTCGGGACGGCTGCGTCAGCCGACGCCGCGAAGACCGGCCAGTACGTGGGCCGCGGTGGTGCGCAGGAACGCCGGGGTGAGCGGCTCGTCCAGGTAGAAGGACCGGTGGTAGAGCGGGCCGATCACCCAGCTCAGCGCGGTCTCGAGGTCGGGGGTCCGGGTCAGCTCGCCCCGCGCCTTGGCCCGGCGCAGGATCCCCTGGAGCTGTTCGAGCCGCGGCGCGAGGAACTTCTCCCGCATCGCTTCGCGCAGCTCGGGATTCCGGCGCGACTCCTGGGCCAGGCCCTCCGCGATCCCTTCACGCCGGCCCCCGATCGACCGCGCGACTTCTTGGAGCAGCATCGCGATGTCTCCAGCCAGGGATCCGGTGTCGGTTGCGCTCGGCTCCTCGTGCAACGACGACACCGCCGCGGCGACCAACCGCTCCTTGGTGGGCCAGCGGCGGTAGAGCGTGGCCGACGACACGCCGGCACGATCGATGACCGCCGCGACGGTCAACCCGCCGAAGCCGTGAGCGCCGAGCAGGTCGAGCGTCGCGTCGAGGATCGCGAGGTCGGCCTCCGCGCTCCGGCGGCGGCCGACCTTGATCATCGTCTTGTCCTCGGCCGCTGCGGACGTCATGACCTCTTCTCCACCAGCGGGAACGGTCCGGAAGACGGTACCGGGTCCGCGTGTGGCTCCGGGTCGCGCCGCACCCCCGTCGTCTCCGGTTCCGTCTCCTGCGCCTCTTCCGCTACGGCCGTCTCCAGGACCTGTTCCGCCTCGGCGAAGGCGAGTGAGGCCAGGCCGTCGAGCGCGGTCTCGGGACGCGGCCCGTCGTCGTCGTCGACCGCGTCGACGGCCCGCGCCGGCAGGAACGCGAAGACGACGAGCGCGGAGATGATGATCACGACCGCGGCCAGGATCAGCGTTCCGCTGAGCGCGTCGACGAACGCCCGCTGCGCGGCGACCGTCGCCTCCCGCGCGAGCGGTGCCGGAAGCTTCGACGCCGCGTCGACCGCGCCGCCGATCGATTCCTTGGCCGCGTTCACGACCGATGTCGGTGCGCCCAGCGCGGTGAGCTTGCTGGTGACCGCGGGGCGATACGAGCTGGCCAGGACCGAGCCCAGGACCGCGACGCCTACCGCGCCTCCCATCTGACGGGTGGTGTCGTTCATCGCCGAGCCGATGCCGGCCTTCGACCGCGGCAGCGACCCCATGATCGACTCGGTCGCGGGCGCCATCACCAGCGCCATGCCGAACGACATCAGGCTCATCGACCACACCAGGTGCGGGTAGCCGTTCGTGAGCGGGACGTTCGCCGCCGCGACCAGGCCGATCGCAGCGATGCTGAGCCCCGATCCCACCACGAGCTTGGTTCCCACCCGCTCCACGAGGCGCGGCGCGAGCGGCGCCACGACCAACAGGACGATCGCCATCGGCAACATGCGGAAGCCGGCTTGGAGCGCGTCGAACCCGAGCACGGTCTGGAGGTACTGCGTGATGATGAACGAGGCGCCGAGCATGGCGAAGAACACGAGCGTGATCGACACGTTGGCCGCGGAGAACCGCCGGTTCCGGAAGAAGCGCACGTCGAGCATGGGGTGCGACGAGCTCCCCTCCCACAGGACGAACGCGACGACGATCAGGCCGCCGAGGCCGAACGCGCCGAGCACCCCGGGGTCGGTCCACCCCGCACTCGGGGCCTGGATGACCGCCCAGAGGAGTGCGACGAGACCGGTGATCGACAGGAGCGCGCCGATCGGGTCCAGCCGGGGCGCCGCGGGGTCGCGCGAAGTGGGCAGCAGGAGGTGGCCGGCGATCAACGCGACCGCCACGACCGGCAGGTTGACCAGGAACACCGAGCCCCACCAGAAGTGCTGGAGCAGGAAGCCACCGACGATCGGACCCAGCGCGCTCGCCGCGCCCACGACCGCGGCCCACGCACCGATGGCCCGGGCCCGCTCCTTCGGATCGCGGAACACGTTGGTCAGCAGGGACAGTGTTGCCGGCATCACGAGCGCGGCGCCGAGACCCATGAACGCACGGGTGAAGATGAGCATGTTGGCCGAACCCGCGAGCGCCGACGCGAGCGAACCGAGTCCGAAGATCGTCAGGCCCACGGTCAGCGCACCCTTGCGGCCGAACCGGTCACCGATGCTCCCGGCCGTGAGCAGCAGTCCGGCGAACACGAGGGTGTAGCCGTCGACGATCCACTGCAGCTGGCTGGTCGACGCGTGCAGGTCGCGCACGAGCGCGGGGATGGCGATGTTGAGGATGGTGTTGTCGAGCCCGAGGATCAGGATGCTCATGCACATCGTGGCGAGCGCCCACCAACGACGGTCGTGGAGCCTCTGCTCGTCGGCGGTCATCACCTGCATCTGCGCTCCCATGTTCCGCCGGTACGTGCCCGGCCGCCGCAACGCTTGCCAGCGCGGCCACGAACCGGTAGGAAAGAGCTTACTTTCGAAATACACCCCTTTCGAAGTCGGGGAGGTTGCCACCATGGACCAGTCCGGAGGCCAGCTCGATCTGCTGCTGCTCGCGGTGCTCGCCGACGGCCCGTTGCACGGCTATGCGGTGATCGCCGCCCTGCGGGCGCGCAGCCAAGGCACGTTCGACCTGCCCGAAGGCACCGTCTACCCGGCGCTGCACCGGCTCGAGGCCGCCGGCACGCTGCACAGCTCGTGGCAACGGATCCAGGGCCGCAAGCGCCGGGTCTACGAGCTGACCCGGGCGGGCGACGCGGCCCGCGACGCCGAGCGGATGCGCTGGCAGCGCTTCGTCGCGAGCATCGACGCGGTGGTGGGGTCCGCGCCCGCGGTCGCCCGAGACCGGTCCGCCTGAGCGACTAGTTGTCGCGGCGGCTGATCCCCGCGGCGCGCAGGTCGTCGGGTGAGACGCCCGCGTCGCGCCACGCCGTGTAGGTGATCCCCTTGCTGCGGGAGTACTGGCGGGCGTGCTTCACGAAGCCGGCGCGCAGATCGCTCAGATCGACCTTCGTGTCGAGCGCGGCGAGCGCCGCTTTGAGGTCGATGCGCTTCTGCGCGAGCTCGACGCGCTTCAAACCCGAGGCCGCGGTCCACTGCTCCTCGACATCGGCGAGCTGCTTCCGCACGCTCGCCGGTGTGCGTTGACGGCCTCGACGAGGGCGGTGGGTGTCCAACGCGTCGAGGTAGCGCCGAACGTGCAGCGCGGCCTCGCGGCCGTCGGCCAGCGCACGCTTGTGCGCCGCGGTCATCGTGCCGCGTACGGCGCCGGCCCTCGTGGACTTCGCGGCCTTCGTGGCCTTCGACGACTTGACGGCCTTCGTGGCCCGGGTCGAGCGGACGGGCTTGGTCGCGTTCGTCGGCTTCGACGCGCTCGGGCGCTTTGCGGCGGCCATCGGGGCTCCAGTGGTCGTGGAAGGACTGTCGGACCAGAAACGGTACCTGGCCGAACGCCCCGAAAGGTATCCCTGCCTGCGCAATCATGCCGGAACGAACACAGACCGTGGGGACTTCCCACCGTCGAATTCCCGCCGCGCGCGGCTCGGGCGGCGCGATTCCGGGACGCGCGAGTACCTGCGCTCCACTGCGTGCGCAGGCGCGGCCGTGAGGGAAACTGACGCATGGCCTGCACCCACCTCGACGACCTGCGGCCGGTCGTGCCCGACTCCCGCCGCTGCGAGGCGTGTGTCGCGATCGGCGCCGACTGGGTCCAACTCCGGATGTGCCTCACGTGCGGCCGCGTCGGCTGCTGCGACGCGTCGCCCAACCGGCACGCGTCCCGGCACGCGTCGGAAAGCGGTCACCCGCTCGTCCGTTCGGTCGAACCCGGAGACTCGTGGCGCTGGTGCTATCTCGACGAGGAGTACGTGTGACGGCGATCGAACCGAGCGGCGTCGAGCGCATCCGGGTCCGCCGCGTCGCCCGCCTCCGCGAGCAGCTGCTCGACGAGGGCGTCCCGCTCCCGCTCGACGCGCCGCAGTCGCAGGTCCTGCTCGAGGAGCTCGACTACGCGAGCCATCCGCCGGTCCACGAGGACCGCGCCCCCCGGTACGGCTCGCTGGTCTCGTTCGGCGCCCGGCCCCACTGGAGCGCGCTTTCCGTACCCACCCGGCTCGAGTCGGCCGGCACCGATCTCGACGTGCTGCGCAAGCTTGCCGACGGGCGCGCGTCGTTCGTCGTCCGCACCGCCGACGGGACCGAGGCGCTGGTGTGCTTCGACCGGAGCCTCGAGTACGAGGCGAGCGCGGTGCGCCTGTGCAGCGAGACCGGCGCGTTCGTCGTGCAACGCACGCGTGACGGACTCGTGCGGGCGTGCGGGCCCGACGGCGTCATCACGTGGGACACGGTCCAGTGGTCGTTCAAGCCACTCGCCGAACACCACGCGGCGCCGATCCTGCGCCTCGCGTCCCAAATCGACCCGGAGGTCCTGTCGGGGCTGCTCGAGCTGTCGGTGCACTGGCTCGGCGCAGGCCGCGTCGGCGCGACGCTGGTGCTCTCGCTCATCGACGACCCGCGCGCGCTCGCCCACCTGGAGCTCGCGAGCGCGATCGAGATCTCGCCGCTGCACGTCACCCGGCACGAGCACTTCCCCGCGTTGCTGAGCGTGCTGGGCCAGATGGACCGCGCCGCGCTGGTCGCGCCCGACGGCAGCATCTCCACCCTCGGCGCGGGGCTCGAGTGGAGCGAGCGAGCGAGCGTGCTGATCCGGCCCACCAAGGGGACCCGGCACACGTCGGCCCGGCGCTTCTCGTTCGACGAGCCGTCGGCCGTCGTCATCGTGGTGTCGGAGGACGGGCCGACGACCGTGTACTCCGACGGAGCCGCCGCAACCGTCGTGCGCACCGACGCGTGCCGCGTCGCGGGCGCGGGTGCGGCGGCGTTCACCGGTCCGGGGATTCCTGATCCCGCCGGCGAGGCCGAGGTCGTGTGCCCGGTGTGCGCCAAGCGGTTGTTGGTCGACGAGGTCCGCTTCGACGGCTGGGCGGGCGGTCCCGACGAGCAGCGGTGCCCGGTGTGCGACACCGTGGTGCTCATCGACGCGTACCGCGCCGCGATCCGGGGCGTCCGCAAGGTGCTGCCGGAGGCGTAGCCGGACCGGGGGCTCGCGTGCCGGGCAGCCGACGCGACCCGTCGATACGCTGCGCCCGTGATCCCGGACCCGCAGGACGACGTAGCCCCCGCACGCGAAGCCTCTCGACACGAAGTTCCGCTGAGCCTGTCGATCGGTTCGCTCAGCATGCTGCACCGGCGCGTCTTCAGCGAGCACCTCCGGGGCGAGTCGTGGATCGCCGACGCGGGGCTGCGCCCGGGTTGCTATGCCGTCCTCAGCTCGATCGACGCGTTGCAGCCCGCATCGCAGGCGCAGATCAGCGCCGACCGGGGCCTCGACCCGAGCGACGTGGTCGGCATCGTCGACACCCTCGAGCGCGCCGGCTTCGTCGCCCGCGCCCGGGATACCACCGACCGGCGGAAGTACTCGCTCACGCTCACTCCCGAGGGTGAGCGCGCGCTCGAGCGGCTCAACGTGGTGGCCACCAGGGTGGAAGACGTCATCGTCGGTCCGCTCAACGGACGCGATCGGGCCAGCTTCGAGCGCGTGCTCCGTCGTCTCGTCCAGGGGCACTCCGAACCCGGCCGCAACGGCAGGAAGAGCTGACGTCGGTCTGCCGCTCGACGGCGTCCCTCGGCGGAGCGGCCAGACCGTCCTGCCTTGACGGCAGCTAACGTCGTTAGCCATACTGGAGCTAACGTCGTTAGCCACACTCTGGCTCACGCCCTGAGCCCCGCAGGAGGCCTCCCATGACCGAGCACCCGCAAGGCGACAGCACGGCTCCGCACTACCGCAAGCCCGGATGGTTCACCCGCAACGTCTTCAACCGCATCGTCCAGGGCCTGACCCGCCTCGGAATCAGCATCTGGGGCAGCCGGGTCCTCGAGGTGCGGGGCCGGATGAGCGGCGAGCCCCGGCGCGTCCCGGTGAACCTGCTCGCGTTCGACGGCAACGAGTACCTCGTGTCGGCCCGGGGCGAAGGGCAGTGGGTCCGCAACGTCCGCGCCGCCGACGGGCGCCTCGACCTCCTGGTAGGCCGGCGCCGACAGCCGATCACGGCCCGGGAGCTCGGCGACTCGGAGAAGGTGCCCGTGCTCCGTGAGTATCTGCGCCGCTGGAAGGCCGAGGTCGGCGCCTTCTTCGACGGCGTGAGCGCGTCGTCGAGCGACGACGAGATCGCGGCGATCGCCTCGAAGCACCCTGCCTTCGTCCTGACCGACCGGGCGTAGCCGTTGACCACGACCGGGATCCCCCAGCCGCCCGCGCCGCGTGAGTACTCGGCGCGGGCGACGGAGATCATCGCGGCCGCGCGTGCGGTCTACGAGCACGACGGGCCCGACGCGCTCACGATGCGCCGGCTCGGCGAGGAGCTCGGGATCCGGGCGCCGTCGCTGTACAAGCACTTCGCCGACAAGCAGGCCGTCGAGACCGCGCTGATCGAGCAGTCCTTGGCCGAGGTGGGAGCGGTCTGCCACCGTGTCGTGCAGAAGACCCAGCCCGGCGAGAGGGTGGCAGCGCTCCTGCGCACCTACCGCGAGTACTGCGTCGCGCACCCGAACCTCTACCGACTGGCGACGAGCGGGCCGATCGACCGGGCCGCGCTCACGCCCGGTCTCGAGGAATGGGCCGGCTCGCCCTGGTTCCTCGCGGTGGGTGACCCGTACCTGGCCCAGGCCCTGTGGTCCTTCGCCCACGGCATGGTGATCCTCGAGATCGACGGCCGCTACGAGGATCCGTCGACCCTCCCCTCGAGCTGGGCGGCCGGCGCCGAGGCCTTCACCGCCGCCGCCCGCAACCAATAGGTTCGGGCCGCGCCGGGGGCGGTTACGCTGCGCCTCTCCGGGGGGAGGAGCCACCATGGCCGAGTCGGGCTACAGCGCAGGGGTCGAGGGCCTCGATTACACGGCCCTGCAACCGCACGACACCTGGAAGGCGCTGCGGGAGCAGTGCCCGGTCCAGCCGCTGCCCACGGGCGAGGGCGGTCGCCCGAGCTACATGGTCATGCGGCACGACGACGTCCAGGCGGTGCTGCGCGACGCGACCACGTTCTCGAACTCGATCCACAACGAGAGCATGGGCCCGGTCATGGGCGAGCTCATCCTCGGGATGGACGGGCAGGAGCACAAGGACCACCGCGACCTCGTCGCCCGTGCGTTCCGCGCCTCCGCGTTGGCGCGGTGGGACACCGAGCTGATCGCCCCCGCCATCAACGCGCTCATCGACGAGATCGCACCGCTCGGCCGGGCCGACCTCGTCGAGTCGATCACCACGCAGTACCCGGTCCAGGTGATCGCCGGGATCGTCGGGGTCCCGGTGGAGGACCACGATCGGTTTCAGCAGTGGGCCCAGGACATCACCGGCGTCGCGATCGATCCGCAGCGGGCGATCGCCGGGTCGCGGGCGATGGCCGAGTACCTGTTGCCGATCGTCCACGACCGGCGGGTGAACCCGACCGACGACCTCATCAGCGATCTGGTCACCGCCGAGGTCGACGGCAAGCGGCTCACCGACGAGCGGATCCTCGGCTTCCTGCGCCTGCTCCTCCCCGCCGGAGCCGAGACGACGTTCCGCGCGATGGGCAACTGCCTCGTCGCGCTGCTGACCCATCCCGACGTGATGGCGCGCGTCGTCGCCGACCACGACCTCATCCCCGCGGTGATCGAGGAGACCTTGCGCTGGGAGACGTCGGTCACCATCGTGAGCCGCAACGCGGTCGCCGACACCGAGATCGCCGGCTGCCCCATCCCCAACGGTGCCGTCCTCATGCTGATGAGCGGCTCGTCGGGCCGGGACGAGTCGCACTACGAGAATCCCGACGAGTGGGACATCGACCGCAAGGCGGAGAACCACCTGTTCTTCGGCACCGGCCGGCACCAGTGCCTCGGCATGCACCTCGCCCGGCTCGAGCTGCGGGTCGGACTCGGCATCATCCTCGACCGGCTGCCCGACCTCCGGCTCGACCCGGACGCACCGGCGCCCGTCATCGAGGGATTCGCGTTCCGCAGTCCCGCCTCGATCCCGGTGCTGTTCACGCCGGTGGCGGAGCCGGCATGAGCCCGGGAGCGGCCGAACGCGACGCGGAGGCCGTCGTCCTCGCCTTCTGTGCGGCGGCGGGCGCCTGCGACGCCGAGCAGCTCCGGCCCTTCTTCTCCGACGACGTCGTGTACCACAACGTGCCGATGGCGCCCGCCAAAGGCATCGACGCCACCATGGAGGCGATCACCGGGATGTTCGCCATGTTCGAGACCGTGGAGTTCGAGATCACGAACATCGCGGCGAACGGCAACGTCGTCCTCACCGAGCGGATCGACCGGGTGACGCTGGGGGAGGTCGTTGCGCCGATGCCCGTGATGGGCGCATTCGAGGTCGCCGACGGGCGCATCATCGCGTGGCGCGACTACTTCGACCTCAACCAGATCGGCCAGATGCTGGCCGGGGGCCCGGCCGCGTAGCTTCGCGTCGTCGCCCGCGCTTGAAACGCCGATGCGCCGGGTAGAGCCCACTCCGTGAATGCACTCGGGTGGTTGATCCTCGTCGTCGTCGTCATCGTGGCGCTCGCACTCGTCTTCACCGTCGTCCGGCGGCGCTCGCGGAGCGGGGGCGTCATCGCCACCAAGCCTCCACGCCGGGGAAGGGGTGGTCCGTCGTGAAGCGTATGGCGCGCGCCACCGATCTGATCGGCCTTCCGGTGGTGACCTTCGCCGGCGAGGACATCGCCGAGATCAAGGACGTCGTGTACGAGCCCGCCCAAGGTGGTCTCGTGGGGTTCACCCTCAACAAGCGGGGGTTCTTCGCCGGCCGGTTGAAGCTCGTCCTCGCGATGGATGCAGTGCACGCGCTCGGTCGGGACGCGGTGATGGTCGAAGACGAGAGCGCTCTGGTCGACACCCGCGAGGCGCCGGAGGCGATGACCGACGCCTCCTCCGAGCGCAACGTCATCGGGGCCGCGGTCATCACCGACGGCGGCAAGCAGCTGGGGACCGTCACCGACGTGGTGGTGAGCCTCGGCACCGGGGCCGAGGCCGTCGGCTACGAGCTCGGCGGGAGCGCGATCACCGCCGAGCACGGGCGCCGGCCGCTGTTCATCCCGTTGCCCGAACAGCTCGCGGTCTCGGGCGAGGCCCTGATGGTCCCGGCCGAGGTCGAGGCGTTCGTGCGCGACGACCTCAGCGGCTTCGGTGCCGCCGTGGCCGACTTCCGCGCCCGGCTCCACCACGAGTCGGAACCGCGATGAGCAGCTTCCGCCACGCCCACGCGATCCCGGTGATGTCCAAGGCGTCGGCCGAGAAGGTCGGGCAGATCAAGCACTTCGTCGTCGACGCGACCACGCGGAAGATCACGTCCGCGCAGATCGACGGGAACAAGAAGCACGGCGTCATGGTCTCGTGGGACGACATCCAGGCCGTGGGCGACGACGCGGTGATCGTCGAGTCCGACGCGGTCCTGCGCGACGCGGCGAACGAGACCGAGGAGCGCGCCGCGCGCGGTGAGCTGGTCATGCTCGACAAGCGGGTCCTTGACGACCAGGGCGACGAGCTGGGTCTGGTCCAAGACGTCGTCTTCGACCCGGCGACCGGCGAGATCGAGGCGATCAACGTGGGTCGCGAGATCGTCGAGGGTGACCGGTTGCTCGGCGTCGGTTCCTACGCCGTGGTCGTGCAGGCGTTCCGCGCCGACTGACGCAACGCCGCCCAATCCCTCCGGACCCGACTCGGGCGACCGGTACTCTGCCGCCGATGCCTGATCGCCCGACCGCCGAAACTCCCGCGCCCGTCGACGGTCCGTCGCGGATCGCCCTCCTGCGCCGACGCATGCGACCGGAGTACGTGGTCGCCGCGGTGTTCGTGGTCGGCCTGTTCATGGACATCATGGACGCCACCATCGTCAACGTGGCGTTGCCCACGATCGCCGGCAGCTTCCATGTCGGCATCGCCTCGGTCGACTGGGTGGTCGTCGGATACCTGCTGAGCCTCGCGCTGTGGGTGCCGGCCTCGGGTTGGATCGGCGATCGCTTCGGCACGAAGCGCACGTTCCTCTTCGCGCTCGCGGTCTTCACCGCGGCGTCCGCGCTGTGCGGGATCGCGTCGTCGGTCAACGAGCTGATCGCGTTTCGCGTCCTCCAGGGCGTCGGGGGCGGGATGATGACCCCGGTCGGCACCGCGATGCTCTTCCGCGCCTTTCCTCCCGAACGACGGGCCGCAGCGTCCCGCATCCTCATGTTGCCGACGGTCATCGCGCCGGCCTGCGGACCGATCCTCGGTGGGTACCTCGTCGACAGCTGGTCGTGGCGATGGATCTTCTACGTCAACGTGCCGATCGGCATCGGCGCGTTCGTGTTCGGTTCGCTCTTCCTCGCCGAGCATCGTGAGCCGGGCGCGGGGGCGTTCGACGTCCCCGGCTTCCTGCTCTCCGGCTTCGGTCTCGCACTCACGCTGTACGCGCTCGACGAGGGCCCGTCGCAGGGCTGGGCCTCGTCGCGGGTGGCGGTCACCGGACTCGTCGGCATCGCGTGCTTCGTGGCGCTGGCGTTCGTCGAGCTCCGGAAACGGCAGCCGCTGTTCGCGCTACGCCTGCTGGACAACCGCCTGTTCCGCGCGACGAACCTCGTCTCCATCTTCGGCTTCGGCTCGTTCATCGCGTTGCTCTTCGTCCTGCCCCTCTACCTGCAGCAGGCGCGCGGGTTCTCCGCCCTCGAGTCGGGGCTGACCACGTTCCCGGAAGCCATCGGCGTGTTGATCACCACGCAGCTCGTGGGCCGGATCTACGGCCAGGTGGGCCCGCGCCGGCTGATGTCCGGTGGCCTCGTGATCGTCGCCTCAGCCATGACGCTCCTCGCGACGACCGGTCCCCACACCTCGCTCTGGGCGATCCGCGCGTGCATGTTCCTGGCCGGGTGCGGGATGGCGTTCCTCTTCCTCCCCCTGCAGGCCGCCACCTTCGCGACCATCGAGCTCTCCGACATGGGCCGCGCCTCCGCCATCTTCAACTCGCAGCGGCAGATGGCCGCCGCGCTGGGCGTCGCCGTCCTGGCCACCGTGCTCGCGAGTCAGATCGGGAGCTCGCCCGCGGCCGGGTCGGACCAGAGCTCGGCCTTCCGGGTGGTGTTCCTCGTCGACGCAGGTATCGCCCTCGTCGGTGCGGTGGTCGCGCTCACGATCCACGACTCCGACGCCGCCAACACCATGACGCCCCGGATCGAGGCGGAGATGCTCGACTACGAGACGTCGGCGCCGCCCATCACGTGAGCCGAGCCGCCGGCTTCGTGGAGTGATGGCGGCGTGGTCGACGCGCGGGGCTCGTAGTCCGGGAGCGAAGGCCGGTAGTCGCTGTCGAGCAGCGGCGACGAGATCAGGTAGTCGGCGGTCGCGCGGTTGCAAGCGATCGGGACGTTCCAGACGACCGCGATGCGCAGGAGCGCGCGCACGTCGGGATCGTGCGGTTGCGGCTCGAGCGGATCCCAGAAGAAGAGCACGAGGTCGATCGCGCCTTCGGTGATGCGGGCGCCGAGCTGTTGGTCACCGCCGAGCGGCCCGCTCCGGAAGCGCGTCACGGGCAGCGCGAGCTCGCTCTCCACCAGGCCACCCGTGGTGCCCGTGCCGAACAGCGAGTGCTCGGCGAGGATCTCCCGGTTGAAGTGGGCCCAGTCGAGCAGGTCGCGCTTCTTGTTGTCGTGGGCCACGAGGGCGATACGACGGGGCGACCCCTCACGCGGTCCGATCACGGGCACGGACGCCCTCGCCGCGGGACGCGCAGCGGAGTGCCGCGCAGCCGCGGAGACGGGTGCGCTCGAGGTCGCCCGGCCCTTGGCGGAGGGTTGGGTTTCCATGGGACCACAGTGACGGCAGCACGAGTACGGGGTGTGAGCCGCTGGTGAACGGCTCGCGAACAGACGCGACGGCGGCCTGATCAGCCGCGGATCAGCGGGTGAGCACCGGCTCCTTCTCCGCGACCCGGGCCGCCGTGCGAACGGGAACACGCTGCGGTTTGGGCGCCGGAGGTTGCGAGGCCTGAAGGACGCGGAGCACGGTCAGCCCGACGACCAACGCCACGCAACCGAGGATCCAGGC
This sequence comes from Actinomycetes bacterium, assembly GCA_025463865.1. Classification (GTDB taxonomy): domain Bacteria; phylum Actinomycetota; class Acidimicrobiia; order IMCC26256; family Chersky-534; genus Chersky-534. The sequence continues at coordinate 15,436 of JAODBH010000070.1, forward strand.
CTCGAGAGCGAGCGTTCCGGAGTCGGTGCCAGCGGTCAGCGCATGGACCGCGCTGGTGACGAACAGCCCGAAGCTGGCGAAGTGGATGCCCCGCCACACCCGCTTCGGCAGCCGGTTGCGGACGAGGGAGGTGAGCTCCACCGCCAACATCAGGTAGAGGCCGATGATCCCCCACGCCACCGCGACGGGGTGCCAGCTCGACGTGAAGGGCACCAGGTTCGACACCCAGCCGAACGGCACGTAGCTGTCGAGCATGATCGCGGCCACGTGGACGACCGTGAAGATGACGGCCAGCGCACCGAGACCCCGGTGCAGGTCGAGCATCCAGTTCGGCCGCACCTTCTTGCCGGTGACCTTGGTGGACATCAGGAGCCCCCACACCACCGACGCCGACACGAGCGTCCAGGCCACGATTCCCCCGGCGCGCGCCGTGTACCACAACAGGTTGCTGCTCATGATCCGCTCCCGCGCTCAGCTGCCCTTGGACGTGGTGACCGATGCTCCGGCGTTGCCGGACGTTGTCGCCGTCGCGCTCGACTTGCTGCTCGTCGACGGGCTGGTGCCGCTCGCCGTGGTGGCCGCGGTCGGGTTGGCCACCGCGTTGCCGCCGCTCGACGCCACCGCGATCGTGCCGCCGAGGCCGAGAAGGGCGACCACGCTCATGGCGGCCGCCCACCGCCGCGCCTGCCGCGCCGGATGGGGGCGCTTGCGGCGGGTCCGGGTCACGGCGGGACGGATGGATCCGGACGGTTGCGCATCGGGGTCGCGGGACGGATCCATGTTGCCCTCCAGGAGCTCGGTCGACGGGTGCACGCCAGCATGCGGGTGCCCCTTCGGACCGGGGTAAGGGCGTCCCGAGAACCGTGTAAGAGATCCGGGCCCATCTCCTTACCCCCTTCTCGCGTAGGGGCCGTACGCTCCTCGCCGTGGATACCGACAACGCCAAGTCGCGCGTGCTCGTCGTGGAGGACGACCGATCCGTCCGGGAGGCGGTCGTGCTCGCCCTCTCGCTCGAGGGCTACGACGTGCACAGCGTCAACGACGGCCAGCAGGCGCTCGAGGCCGTCGAGCGCGACCTGCCCGACGTGATCGTGCTCGACGTGATGATGCCGGTGCTCGACGGCCTGACCGTGTGTCGCCGGCTGCGGGCCCGGAAGCTCACCGTGCCCGTGCTGATGCTCACCGCGCGGCACGAGATCTCCGACCGCGTGTCGGGCCTGGACGCCGGCGCCGACGACTACCTGGTCAAGCCGTTCTCGCTCGACGAGCTCCTCGCGCGTCTCCGGGCGCTCCTCCGCCGGACCAGCGCGTCCGGCAACGAAGACGTCCTGACCGTCGGTGACCTCGTGCTCGATCCGGCCCGCCGGACCGCGGTACGCGGCGGCGAACAGCTCGAGCTCACGAAGACCGAGTTCGACCTCCTCGAGCTGCTGATGCTCAACGCGGGCATCGTGCTCGAACGCGACGCGATCTACGACCGCATCTGGGGCTTCGACTTCGAGACCAGCTCACGGTCCCTCGACGTCTACATCGGATACCTGCGCCGCAAGACGGAAGCCGGTGGCGCGCCCCGCATCGTCCACACGGTCCGCGGCGTGGGTTACACGGTCCGGGCACCATGAGCCTGCGGTGGCGCATCGCGGTGAGCCTCGCCGTGATCGCCGCGTTCATCTGCGCGCTGGCGGCCACCGGCGCGTACCTCGCCACGCAGCACCAGCTGCAGAAGAGCATCGACACCTCGCTGCTCGAACGGGCGCAGAGCGTGAACGGCACCAACCCCGTCGACCCGAACGGCGATCATCCGCACTACGGGGACGACGGCTGCCCGCCGGCCGGGCTCGTGCAACCGGCGGCGGCCGCGCAGATCGTCAAGCCGGACGGCACGGTCACCGTGTGCGTGGCCGGTGGGGTGAAGCTGCCGGTGACGAGCGCCGACATCGCGAAGGCCGGCACCCCGGGCGGGAAGCCGAAGCTCAGCACGGTGACGGTCCACGGCACGCGTTACCGGGTCCTCGCGATCCCCTGGCGCAACGGCGGGCTCCTCCAGACCGCCCGGTCGCTCGACGAGACGCAGTCGGTGCTCTCCTCCCTACAGCTCCAGCTGGTCTTCCTGAGCCTCGCGGGCATCGCGGCAGCCGCGCTCCTGGGATGGCTCTTCGCCCGCCGGCTGGTGCGGCCCATCGTCCGGCTGCGCAACGTGGCCGAGCGGATCGCGCGCACGCAGGAGCTGGACGCCCCGGTCCCGCAGACCGGCGGCGGCGAGATCGGCAGCCTCGCGGTCAGCTTCTCGACCATGGTCGACGCGCTCTCGAAGTCGCGCCGTCAGCAGCAGCAGCTCATCACCGACGCCAGTCACGAGTTCCGCACCCCGCTCACGAGCCTGCGCACCAACGCGGAGCTGCTCGACCGGTCCGAGCGGCTGAGCGACCAGCAACGGCGTTCGGTGGTCGAGGGCATCCAGCTCGAGGTCGAGGAGCTCAGCAACCTCTTCTCCGAGCTGGTGGAGCTCGCAACCGACCAGTCGAACGACGAGCCGGTCCAGGCCGTCGGCCTCCGCGATCTCGCCGACGACGCCGCGAACCGAGCCCGGCGAAGGACCGGGCGCGAGGTGACGGTGACCGGAACCGGTGACACGGTCAACGTGCGTCCCCACCTCATCGACCGCGCGATCACCAATCTCGTCGACAACGCCCTCAAGTACAGCGACGGCCCCGTCGAGCTGGTGCTGACGGGTCGTCGGTTCGAGGTACGAGACGTCGGGCCCGGGTTCAACGCCGAGGACATCCCCCACGTGTTCGACCGGTTCTACCGCTCGAACGAGGCCCGGACCGAGCCCGGATCGGGGCTGGGGCTCGCCATCGTGCAGCAGATCGTCGAGCGCCACGGCGGCACGGTCTGGGCGACGGACCGGGACGAGGGCGGCGCCGCGGTCGGATTCGAGCTCACCGACGGGCACGCGGGATGACTTCCGTTTGCCCAGGTCGGGTCCGCCCGGGCCTGCGTGGGCCCGTCGGCCGGGAAGGGCCGGCCGCGGTTCACCGGCCGCGGTCAGGTAGCCTCTCGCCCTGTCCCCAGATGCACCTCAGGTGAGCGATTCACGATCATGGCCGTGGCTGAGCGCAAGGAATCGGTGAGCGCCAACGGGTCTCGGGTCGAGTACGGCCCGACGGCGATCGCGGCGCGTGCCCGGGCCATCGCCCACGAGCGCCTCAGCCCGCATCACCGCGGGCTGATCCGTCGGCTCTCGGGCTGCATGATCGTCTCGATCATCGTCACGATCGGGTCGTTCACAGCGCTGGCGCTGTTCATCCTGGCGACGTCGCTCGAGCCGTGGATCGCCAACTTCATCATCACGGCCCTGGCCATCCCGGTCTCGTACTACCTGAATCGCCGATGGGTCTGGCGCCGTACGCACGCGCACGATCCGCTCCGCGAGTTCCTGCCGTTCTGGGTCATGTCGTTCGTCGGGCTCATCGTCTCGACGATCGTCGTCGCGTACGCGAACAAGTGGGCGAAGCACCAGGAGCTCGGCTCCGGCACGCGGACGCTGGTGATCCTGGCGTCACTCATCGTCGTGTCGGGTGTGCTGTGGGTGGTGCAGTTCGCGATCATCGATCGCGTGCTGTTCAAGGCACTCCCCCACCCCGTTCCGGCCGAGGACTGAGCGCCCGGGCGCAAGCCCGCGACTCTTCGGAACTCCTGCGCCGCTTCGTACCTGACTCTTACGGAGTCGGGACACGCTCGGGTCATCGACGACGCGTCGTGCGCCGCCGCAATCCGAGGAGCAACCATGTTCTCCGAGCCTCCCTCCGCGAACGCGCCCGAGCCCGAGCCCACCTACGACCCCCAGCCCACGTACGACCCCGAGCCCAGCTACGACCCGGACCCCGAGCCCACCTTCGACCCGGCGCCCACCGAAGCGGCCGACGCGTCGGTCTCCACGTACGGCCCCGATCCGGTCCCTGAGTCCCGGCCCGAGCCCGATCCGTCGGTCGTGATCGGCCCGTCGGATCCGCGCAGCGACCGGGCGCGTCTGCGCCGCCGGCGGTGGATGCGCGTCGGTCGGTCGGCGGGAGCGGGCCTGGCCGTCGTGGCGATCGGAGTCGGCGGGTTCGGCATCGCCCGGGCCACGACGCCCACCACGATCATCAACCGGACCGTCCAGGCCACCGCGGCGAGCAACGCGGCGCAGAAGGTCTCGGCGGCGACGACCGACCCGGCCGCCTACGCCGCCGCCACCGTCTCTCCGGCGGTGGTCGAGATCGCGGTCGGGAACGGCCTTGGGAGCGGCGTCCTCTACGACACCCAGGGCGACATCCTGACGGCGGCGCACGTCGTGTCCGGCTCGACGACGGTCGAGGTCACGCTCTCGACCGGGAACACCGTGCGCGGCACCGTGGTCGGCGCCGACACGGCGTCCGACGTCGCGGTGGTGCGGATCTCGCCACCGTCGGGCATCGCACCCGCCGTGTTGGCCACCTCCACCCCGCAGGCCGGTGACCTCGCAGTCGCCATCGGCTCCCCCTACGGCCTCGCGGAGACGGTGACCGCGGGCGTGGTGAGCTCGGTCGACCGGACGGTGCAGGGCGTGCACCTCGTGCAGACCGATGCCGCGATCAATCCCGGCAACTCGGGCGGCCCCCTGGTCAACGCCCAGGGCGAGGTGATCGGCATCAACACGAGCATCTACAGCCAGTCCGGCGGCAACGAGGGCCTGGGCTTCGCGATCCCCATCGCCACCGCCCAACGCGTCGCCAACCAGCTCGTCGCCACCGGCGTCTGACCTTCCCTCCCCTTCAGGGCGTGCGGAGAACCCTCGTCGAGGTTCTCTGCACGCCCTTTCCGCATCACACCGGTTCTTGCACGGTTCTCGCGGTCCTCCGACCTGTTGCACAGGGGCGGCGTCCACCATCGCTGCATGACCGCCACCGTTGTCGCTCCGTCCCCGGCCGCATCTCCCACGACCGGGGACGACACCAGGTCGGGGCCGCCGCCCGAGCCGCGCCACGCGCTGCGCCGCTTGTGGCGCGGCCCCGACCGTGACCCGGCCTGGGTCCGCCCCGCGTTGTTCGCGCTGCTCGCCGCGACCGCGCTGCTCTACATCTGGAACCTCAGCGCGTCGGGATGGGCCAACGGCTACTACTCGGCCGCGGTCCAAGCCGGCAGCAAGAGCTGGAAGGCGTTCTTCTTCGGCTCGACCGACTCGTCGAACTTCATCACGGTCGACAAGATCCCCGGATCCCTGTGGATCATGGAGCTGTCGGCCCGGGTCTTCGGGCTCAACAGCTGGAGCATCCTCGTGCCCCAGGCGCTGGAGGGCGTGGCCGCGGTCGGCATCCTCTTCACGACGATCAAGCGGTGGTTCTCGCCCGCTGCCGCGCTGTTCGCGGGCGCCGCACTCGCGCTGACGCCCGTCGCGACGTTGATGTTCCGGTTCAACAATCCCGACGCGCTACTCGTGCTGCTGCTCGTCGGCGCGGCCTACGCGCTCACCCGGGCGCTCGAGTCGGGGCGCACCAGCTGGCTGTTGCTCGTCGGCTCATTGGTCGGGTTCGGCTTCCTCGCCAAGATGCTGCAGGCGCTGCTGGTGTTGCCGGCCTTCGGGCTCGTCTACCTGTTCGCCGGGCCACCGAAGCTCGGGCGGCGAATCCGCCAGCTGCTGCTCGCCGGCGCTGCGTTCTTCGTCAGCGCGACGTGGTGGATCGTCGCGGTCGAGCTGACGCCCGCAGGAAGCCGGCCGTACATCGGGGGGTCCCAGAACAACAGCGTGTTGAACCTCATGTTCGGATACAACGGCTTCGGTCGGCTGACGGGCAACGAGACCGGAAGCGTCGGGGGCGCCGGTACAACGGGGAGCCAGTGGGGTCCCACCGGATGGAACCGGCTCTTCAACACCGAGATGGGCAGTCAGATCTCGTGGCTGCTGCCCGCGGCGCTGATCTTTCTCGTCGCCGGTCTCGTCTACACCTGGCGCCGCCCGCGCACCGACCGCACCCGCGCCGCGTTGATCCTGTGGGGCGGATGGCTCGTGGTCACCGGGATCACGTTCAGCTACGGCCAGGGCATCATCCATCCCTATTACACGGTGGCCCTCGCGCCCGCGATCGCCGCGCTCGTGGGGATCGGCGCGGCGACGTTCTGGCGTCGACGGTCCACGGCCGCGGGCTCGCTCGTCCTCGCCGCGGCGATCGGCGCCACTACCTACTGGACCTACGACCTGCTCCAGCGCACTCCCGCCTGGAACCCCTGGCTCACGCCCGTGGTCGTGATCGGCGGACTCGCTGCCGTGGCCGCGGTCGCAGTCGCGTTCGCGTTGCCAAGGGTCCGGAGCGGCCTGTTGCACGTCGTCGCGCTCGCGACGGCGGTGGTCATGCTCGCGGCGCCCGCGGCATACAGCTTGTCGACCGCGGCGAGCCCGCACTCCGGCGCCATCCCGTCAGCCGGACCGGCTTCGCTCGGCGGCAACGGCTTCGGTCCGCGTGGCGGGGGTGCGGGCTTCGGCGGCGGCGCACGACCGGCCGGCGGCAACGGTTTCGGCGCGGCTCCGGGGAACGCGGGTGGATTCGGCGGTGGACCCGCGGCCGGCGGCGCGACCGGGCCGGGTCGCGGGTTCCGCGGCGGCGGGATCGGCGGACTGCTCAACGGGGCGACCGTGAACACCGCGCTCACCAAGGCGCTCGACGCCGACAGCACGAAGTACCGCTGGGTCGCGGCGACGGTTGGAGCGGCCAACGCGGCCAGCTACCAGCTCGCCGCCCGGCAGGCGGTCATGGCGATCGGTGGCTTCAACGGCACCGACCCGGCGCCGACCCTCACCCAGTTCCAGCAATACGTGGGCGCGGGCGAGATCCACTACTTCATCGCCGGGGGGATGGGGAGCTCGAGCGGAACCGCGGGTCAGATCACGACCTGGGTCGCGAACCACTTCACCGCGACGACCATCGGCGGCCTGACCGTCTACGACCTCACCGCGCCCACCAGCGCGGTGGCCTCATGAGCACACGCCTCATGAGCACACGCCTGATGCACACAGCGTCGTCATGCGCGGCGCTCAGGAATCTCTCCGACAGTTCTTCATCGCGTCTCGCGATGGGCTCCGACGCCCCTTACGTCGTCTCCCGAACATGAGGACATCGGAAACCCAGAAGGAGAAACCGATGACCACCATGACCAGCTCCACCCTGACCAGCATTCCCCCCGACGAACATCCGTTGCCGACGCGTCCGCCGTCGGTCGACATCGTGGTACCCGTGCTCGACGAAGGTCACGTCCTCGCCGCGCAGATCGGCAAGCTCTACGGCGTCCTCGAGTCGCAAGGCTCGTTCGACTGGTGGATCACCATCGTCGACAACGGCTCCACCGACGACACCGACGCAGTGGCCGCCATGCTCTCGGCTGCACTCCCCCGGGTGCGCGTGCTGCACCTCTCCGAGAGGGGACGAGGCCGGGCCCTGCGCGCGGCCTGGAGCCGGAGCGAGGCCGACGTGCTCGCGTACACCGACGTCGACCTCTCCACCGACCTCGCGGCTCTGGCCCCGATGGTCGCGGCACTCGTGGCGGGCCACAGCTCGGTCGCCACCGGGTCGCGGCTCGCGTCGGGCGCGCACGTCGTCCGCGGCCCGAAGCGCGAGCTCATCTCCCGCACCTACAACGCGATCCTGCGGGTGGTGCTCGGAACCCGTGTGCGCGACGCACAGTGCGGCTTCAAGGCCATCCGACGCGACGCGGCGCAGGCGCTCCTGCCGGAGATCGAGGACAACGGGTGGTTCTTCGACACCGAGCTCCTCGTTCGGGCCGAGCGGCACGGCATGCGGGTGCTCGAGGTCCCGGTCGACTGGGTCGACGATCCCGATTCGCGGGTTGCGATCATGAAGACCGCGTTCGACGACCTGCGCGGCATCCGCAGGCTCGTGCGCCAGGTCGGCTTCCGCCGGCGAGCGGTGCCACCCGGGCATCCCCCGTATCGCACCGGACCCCGCCCGGTACCCATGAGATGAACGCGCATCACCGCCTCGACTCGCGTCTGGAGCGGCATCCGCTCGTCCGCAAGGTCGCGGCCTGCATGACGGTCTCCTTCCTCACCACGTCGATCAGCCTGAGCACGCTGGCCACACTGACCGCGGGGTTCGGCGTGAAGGCGTGGTTCGCCAACGTCATCGCCACCGCCGTGGGAACGTTTCCTTCGTACCGGCTCAACCGCCGCTGGGTCTGGCGCCACACAGACGCCAGCGATCCGTGGCGCGAGGTGCTGCCGTTCTGGATCATGTCGTTCACCGGTCTCGCGTTGTCGACCTTGGCCGTCGCGATCACCGACCATTGGGCCGCGTCGCATGGCCTCGCGTCGACCACCCGGACGATCGCCGTGCTCGCCGCCAACGTCGGGAGCTTCGGCCTCCTCTGGGTCGCCCAGTTCGTGATGCTCGACCGCGTGCTGTTCCGATCCCGCGCGGGACGCGCCGGACCGCCGACGATACGAGGAGCCGGCCTGTGAGCAGCGGCTCCGCGCCGCTCTTACGGCGCTCATACATCGCTGTGCGAGGGTTGCCCGCATGACGAAGCCCGGGTTCCTCCGCCGCAAGAGCACCTACTTCGTCGGCGTGCCGCTCCTGATCCTCATCGCGGTGATCGCAGGACCGTTCGTCTACATCCACTTCATCGAGGGACCGGCGCCGAAGAAGCTCGGCTTCGACTCGATCACGACGACCACCACCAAGGCCAAGTCGTCGGAGTCGACTACGAGCACGACCGCCGCGGCCGACGTGTCGAGCGGCTCCCTCGACGGGACGTGGAAGATCGCCGACGGATCGGTCGTCGGCTACCGCGTGAAGGAGGTGCTGTTCGGCCAGAGCACCACCGCCGTCGGCCGGACCAGCGCGATCACCGGCAACCTCGCGATCACGGCCACCAAGGTGCCGTCGGCCGACTTCACCGTGGATCTCACGAAGGTGAAGAGCGACCAGAGCAACCGTGACAACCAGTTCCAGAGCCGCATCATGAACACGTCGCAGTTCCCGACCGCGACGTTCAAGCTCACGTCGCCGATCACGCTCAGTTCCGTTCCGAAGGACAAGGTGCCGGTGACCACGTCGGCGACGGGTGACCTCACGCTGCACGGCGTCACCAAGTCGGTGACCTTCGACGTGACGGCACAGCGCGACGGCGACAAGGTCGAGGTGACGGGCTCGATCCCGGTCACCTTCGCCGACTACAGCATCCCGAACCCGACGTTCGGTCCGGCGACGGTCGGCGACAACGGCACGCTCGAGTTCGCGCTGGCGTTCACGAAGTCCTGACCCAGCAGTTCCCCAGCGGCTTCTTGCCGTGATCTTGCGATGACCCGGGGAAGCTCTTACGGGCGGCGCGGATGATGCACGGGTCCCGCCGCCCGCGAAGAGAGTGCCCCGATGTCTTCTGCGCCCGCCACGCTCGACCCCGCCACGAGCGACTCCAGCCCGAGCGTTCAGGACACCGTCGTCGGCACCCGGCCGCGGGTGGCGGGACGCAACCGGTTCGACCGCATGTGGCGAGGCCCGGAGGAAGATCCGGCGTGGGCGCGGCCCGCGCTGCTGACGATCCTCGGCCTCACCGCGGTCCTCTACGTGTGGAACCTGTCGGCCAACGGGATGGCCAACGAGTTCTACGCCGCCGCGGTCAAGAGCGGCACCATCAGTTGGAAGGCGCTGCTGTTCGGCTCCATCGACCCGGGCAACGCCATCACCGTGGACAAGCCACCGATGGCGTTGTGGATCATGGGACTCTCGGGCCGCGTCTTCGGCTTCTCGAGCTGGAGCATGCTCCTGCCCGAGGCGCTCATGGGCGTGGCGTCGGTGGGGGTGCTCTGGCACCTCGTGAAGAAGTGGATGGGACCGGTCGCCGCGGTGCTCGCGTCGGTGGCCCTCGCCACCACACCGATCGCGGTCCTGATGTTCCGGTTCAACAACCCCGACGCGCTGCTCACCCTGCTCATGCTGCTCGCGATCTGGGGCGTGGCCGTCGCGATCGAACGCGACCGCGCGTTGCCCCTCGTGCTGGCCGGTGTGACCATCGGCGCCGCGGTGCTCACGAAGCTGCTCGCGGGCGTGGTCGTGGTGCCCGCGCTCGGGCTCGTCTACCTCGTGTGCGCGCGCTCGACGCTGCCGAAGCGGATCGTCCGCTTGTTGGCGGCGGGCGCGGCGTTCCTGGTGAGCGCGGGTTGGTTCTTCGTGCTGATCGAGCTCTGGCCCGCGGGGTCGCGCCCGTACATCGGCGGGAGCACCGACAACTCACTGCTCCAACTGATGTTCGGGTACAACGGCCTCTCCCGCGTGACCGGCGGCACCAGCGGACCGGGTGGTGGCGGCGGCGCGAACTTCGGCGGGCCCACGGGATTGGCCCGCATGTTCAACGACCTCATCGGCGGACAGGTCGCGTGGCTCATACCCATCGCCGGGGTCGGGCTGCTCGCGGGCCTGTGGCTGGCCGGGCGCGCGCCCCGCACCGACCGGGTCCGTACCGGCTTCCTGTTGTGGGGAGGGGTGACCGGATCCCTGTCGATCGTCTTCAGCTTCTCGGCCGGGATCTTCCACCCGTACTACGTGGTCGCGCTCGCCCCCGGCATCGCGGCTCTCGCAGGCGGCGGGATCGTCGCGCTGTGGCGGCTCGGCGGACGGTCGGCCTTCCACGCGTGGTTGCTGCCGCTCGCGATCGCGCTCAGCGGATGGTGGGCCTCGATCCTCCTCGGTCGCACTCCCGACTTCGCTCCCGCGTTGCAGCCACTCGTGCTCTTCGGCGCACTGCTGGCCGCGCTCGCGATCGGCTTGGTGCGCGCCTGGCGTCCCGGGCACACGCTTGCCGTGATCGCCGCCGGCGTCGGAATCGTCTCGCTGCTCGCCGGTCCGACCGCCTACTCACTCGACACCGTGGCCCACGCAAGCACCGGCGCGACCCCGAGTGCGGGCCCGGCCCTGACCGGTGCCTCGGGCGGGTTCGGTGGCGGCGCGAGAGGCGGCGGATTCGGCGGTGGCGCCCGGCCCGGAGGGTTCGGCGGCGGGGCGGCCGGAGCCGGAGCGGCCGGCCAGCAGGGAGCCGGTTCGTTCACCCCACCCGCAGGCGGTGGCTTCGCCGCCGGCCGGGGCGGCGGTGGTACGACCGCCGATGCGACCCTCGTCGCCTACCTCGAGGCCCATCAGGGCACGGCCAAGTTCCTGGTCGCCACGTTCACCTCGAAGTCGTCGGCGCCGATCATCCTCGCGACCGGAAAGCCCGTCGTCACGATCGGCGGCTTCAACGGCGGCGACCCCTACCCTTCGCTCGCGCAGTTCGAGCAGCTCGTGTCGTCCGGCCAGCTGCAATACATCGTGATGTCGGGCGGCGGGGGCGGCCCCGGTGGCGGCGGTGGCTCCGCCGCGATCACCGCGTGGGTCCAGGCCCACGGCACCGCGGTGAGCTACGGCGGTTCCGCCACCCTCTACAAGCTGACCGCGTGACCGCGCCCTTCGGGCCGCAGGATCAGGCGAAGGTGTAGCCGCACGCGTCGAACGCGGCGCGGAGGCGGGGGCCGCGACCGGGTTGGTAGAGGACGCCATCGAGGAGCAGGTAGCCGAAGTGCCGCCAGCGGGGGCCACGCGCGATGGCACCCACGGATTCCATCCGGACGGTGGTCGACGACTTCGGGAGGAAGCGCCGGCGCCCGAACGCGAACGTGAGCATCAGGCCTTCGTCGAGCACGACGAAGCGCCACGGGAAGAGCTTGGCGTGCATGTACGCGATGACGACGAAGAGGGTCGCCCACTGGATCGTTCGGTCCCGCCCGATGACGAGGAGGAACAGGGCCGCCGCGATGAGGAGCTTGGGCCACCACCGGAGGAATCCGCTGCTGCCCTCGTACGCCGGTACGTCGAACATCGACTCAATGTACCCAGCCGCGCCGGGATTCCACGCCGGGG
>JAODBH010000083.1 GCA_025463865.1 Actinomycetes bacterium
GTTGCTGCCGAGCTGACGGTCTTCCAGCGCACCGCGACGTACGCCGTTCCCGCACGGAACCGCCCACTCGATCCCGAGACGGTGGCGGCGGTGAAAGCGGATTACCGCGCGATCCGTCAACGGCAACGGGCGATGCCTGGCGGCATCGGCGCCGCACTCCCGGGCCCAGCAGTCTCCGCGATGTCCCTCGACGACGACGAGCGCATCCGCCTGACCGAGCGGGCCTGGGACCACGGTGGCTTCGCGTTCCCGACCACGTTCAACGACACCATGGTCGACCCGCGCGCGAATCACCTGCTGGCCGAGTTCGTCCGCGACAAGATCCGCGGGGTCGTACGCGATCCCGAGACCGCCGAAAAGCTCTGCCCGAAGCACCTCATCAGCTGCAAGCGCCTGTGCCTCGAAAGCGGCTACTACGAGAGCTTCAACCGACCGAATGTGCGCTTGATCGCGCTCGGCGAGCGCGGCATCGAGCGGATCACCCGTACCGCCGTGATCGTGGACGGCGAGCGTCACGAGCTCGACGCGTTGATCATGGCCACCGGCTTCGACGCCATGACCGGATCACTGCTGGCGGTCGACATCGTCGGCCGCGACGGGGTCCTCCTGAACGACACGTGGGCGTCCGGACCGGTCACGTACCTGGGTCTCGGCGTACCCGGATTCCCGAACCTGTTCTCGGTCTCCGGCCCGGGCAGTCCGTCGGTCCTGACCAACATGGTCCTCGCGGCCGAGCAGCACATCGACTGGATCGCCGACTGCCTCGTGTTCCTCCGCGACACCGGCCGGCGGACCGTGGAAGCGACACCGGAGGCCGCGCGCGACTGGGTCGACCACGTGAACGCGGTGGCCAACCGCACCCTCTATCCGACGTGCAACTCCTGGTACCTCGGCGCCAACGTCCCCGGGAAGCCACGCGTGTTCATGCCGCTCCTCGGCTTCCCGCCGTATGAGGAACGCTGCAACGCGGTCGCCGCCGCCGACTACGAGGGATTCGAGATCGCCTGAGCAATCCCTCCTCGTTGCCTTCGGAGGCGCTCAAAGCGCTTCCACGCGGGACGGCGACGCGGCCGCAGCCGCGTCGCCGTCCGACGCTCGATACGCAGTGTCCGCGTCGGTCAGCCGTCGTGGCCCGAACCCGAGTCCGAACCGCTGCTTCCGGACCCACTGTTCGCACTCGGGCCCCGGTCGCCGCCGTGGTCGTCGTTGACGTCGTGGTTCACGCCGTCGTCGGCCCCACGACCACCGTGGTCGTCGTTGATGTCGTGGTTGGCCGGGTCGTCCGCATCGTGATCGTCGCCCAGGCCATGGTCATCAGCGATCGTCGCTGCGGGCGCCGGCGCGGCGGGCACAGGAGCCGCCGACGTGACCGGCGGCGGCGTGGTTGCCCGCTCGTTGGCGTCGTGGTTGGCCGGGTCGTCCGCTCCCTGGCCGCCAACCAGGCCACCGTGATCGTCGACGGTGGTGGTTGTGGGCGCAGGCGGTACAGCCACGGCCGCCAGCGGCTGCTTGGTGGTGGTCGTCGTCCGGTGCTCGGTCACGCGATGGGGCAAAGGCTGCGTGCCGACGGAGCCGGCGGCAGCGTACGCGACGCCGCCCATGAGGGGAATCGCGAGTGCGGCCAAGGCGACGGTTGCTCGACGCTTCAACATGGAATGTCCTTCCGTTGCCGGGTGGTCTCACCAGCATCGGGAACATGGAGTCACAGTCTCTAGTGTCCGTTCGTCCTAGTACTGACCGTGGCAAGACGACTGCAGACGGAGACCGACGCGCATCCTGCGTCTCCTGACGTCCTCTGCGAAACCGTCAGCGAGCAGGCACATTGCATGCCGGGTCTATCCTCACGGCGACGAGTGCTTCCCCGAGGTACGGGGCGTGCGGTCATGGCTGTGGCCGGCCGTCCGGCACAAGTCGGCCAGGCGCTGACCAGGTCGTTCAACCAGTGTTCCGGGAGAAACGCCAGTGAGACTTGGACCCAGCAGGACCGCCTGGCGACGGGGTTGGACGATCGTCCTCCCGACCCTGGTCCTCACGGCCGCGCTCGCGGTCGGCGCCGGCATCTATCTGCGAACCCGGTACACCGCGTCGGGCACGCTCATCTTCCTCGCCGCGAACAGCAACCGAACCAGCAATCCCTACGCCAACTTCCAGCCGGGACTCCAGGCGACCGCGATCGTCGTCGGTGACAGCGTCGGTTCGAGAGCGACGCGCGCGCAGTTCGAGACGGACGGTTTCGACGGCGGCTACACGATCGCGCAACCGTCGGATCCGACCGGAGCCGGCGTTCCCGCGTTGCAGTTGTCGGTGACGACCCCTCACGCCGAGTCGACGATGTCGACGCTGAAGCACCTCTCGTCCGAGGTTCGGGACGAGCTCGCCCGCCGGGAAAAGGCGGTCGGGGCGCCGAAGCGGACGTGGATCCAGGCCCACACGGCGAGCATGGACACCGCCGCGACGAAGCAACACGGCAACGCGCCGATCATCGTCGGGCTGATCGTCATCATCGGCCTCGCGACGAGTATCGGCTTGACGCTCCTCGCCGAGAGCCGGGCGCGCCGCCTGCGCCGCCGGGCTGCCTTGTTGGCTGCCGGCGACGTTCCACGGGCGACCCTTCCGTCGGACCCGCGCGCGCTGAACCTCGCGTTGGAGGCGTTCCGGACCGCGCTCGCGGTCGCCCAGGACGTCGCGGGACCCAAAGTTGCCTCTGCGGATTCCGCTCCTGCGGGATCCCGCTCCGAAGGGGCACGTGCGTCCGGCAGCGGAGGACCGGATACGCCGAACGCGTAGCGGGTGTCTCACGCTCACGTCGATCGGTCCGACGCGGAATCATTGGAACCGAAGCCCCATCCGGTGACTTAGCCCTCGTGTGAGAGCAACCGCCGAGGATCGTGAACCATCGCCGTTGGCGCCGGTGGCCGGAGAAGGTGCGCGGATACGGGTGGACGAGCAGTTCGAGGATTTCTATCGGCGCACGCTGCCCCGCATGGCCCGGCTCGCGTCTGCGTTCATCGCGAATCCCGAGGACTGTGCCGACGTCGTGCACGACGCCTACGTCGGCATGTTTCATCCCTTCCGACGCCTGCCCGCGCACGAGGTCGATACGTACCTGCGCACCGTCGTCGCAAACCGATGTCGGAGGTTTCTCCGACGCCAGAGCATGCGGCGAACTCTTCTCCGTGCGAGTCCGGTAGTCACCCATACCGACGGCGACTACCTCCTCGACGCGGTGCGCAAGCTCAGCGCGTCCCGTCGCGACGTCGTGCTCCTCCGCTTCTACGCCGACTGCTCCGAGGCCGAGATCGCCCGGACGCTGAACATCAAACCGGGCACGGTGAAGTCACGGCTCCACCGTGCGCTGATCGAGCTGAGGACGGTGCTCTCGTGAGCGACCGCGACCACGACGAACCGGTCGAGCGACGCCTCGTTGCTTCGGCGCAGGCGCGCTCGGTACCGGAGATGGCGCCAGATCCGGTCAGGATCAGCGCCGGCCTCAGGGGCCTCCGCCGCCGGCGGCGCCTGCGGTTGGTCGGCGGCTGTGCGGTGCTGGTGTTGGCCGCGGCCGTCGGATTCAGCGCTGCGAATCGGGATGGCGACCACGCACGCATCAAGGTCTCGGAGACCGTCGCTCCTTCCTGGTCCGTAGAGAACCCGGGGCCGCAGTCCGCTCAACCCACCAGCGCCACGGTGCCGCGCATGGCCGCGCGTCCCGGAGCCGACTTCGTCGTGAGCCCCCGCGCGCTGACGTCGGGCGTCCCGGGCGCGATCACGGGCGCGTCCGCCGTTTGCCTGGAGTGGGAGCCCGGCCGTTGTACCCGCCCGCAGGGCTTCGACGACGTGACCCTGACCATGAACGGTCAACCCGGTCGGGTCGCCTACGCCGAGACCATCTTCGGACCGACGCGTTGGCGCCGCGCGATCCAGGCGTTCTCGCCCAATGTCGTCACCACCAGCACCCTGGTCAACGGGCATCCAACGCTCGTCGCGCCAGCGACGGACAACACCGGACAGACGGTCTTCGTGCAATGGGAGGATCCCGGCGGCGCCGACATCATCGTCTCGGGGAGCGGTGCGCTCTTCACGCCGGAGCAGCTCGTCGCCGTCGCGAGCGGGCTCCGCGTCGCGTCGGCCACGGTGCCCGCTTCGGTCGCGGTCGCGACTGTCGACGGCAGTCCACCCCGCGGTTGGTACGCGCGGAAGACCAAGTCCTACCAACCAGGCGAATCGACGTATCTCACGACCCAGACCATCGGCTCGCCCGGTATCCGCTGCCTCGGCATTGGCGTCCGACCGGACTGCACGACCACCAGTAAGGACGCGCCCGTCGCCTTCTCGAGCCCGCTACACCCTGCCGTCGCGGGTTTGGCTCCCGCCGGCACGACACGGATCGAGGGCCGCATGCCCGATGGGAAGACCTTCACCTTCTCGCCCTCAAGCTCCGGACCCAACCGACGCTTCCGCTACTACGCGCACTGGCTCCCGAACCAGACCGTCGGGCCCGTCCAGCTGACGATGCGCGACCAGCGTGGCGCCGTCGTCGCCCGGGTCACGGCTCCGGCGCCTGAGGAGTGAGATCGCCATCCGGTGACCGCCGGGCGACCGGTGCTACGTCGACATCCGCTGCAGGCGGCCGAAGATGTCGGGCCCGAGGCGCAGGCCCTCCTCGGCCGAGACGGCCGGGCTCACGTCGATGTCGAACACGTCGTTCCACTCGAACTCGAACTCCAACAGAGCAGCCACATCCTCGGCCGAGAAGATGGCCACCACCTGCACGTCCGCGGCGAGTGGCCAGAACTCGGCGATGACCCGGACGCCGTCCGGATACTTCCAGCCCGCTCGTCGGAGCAGCGCGGCATCACGGTCCGCGCCGCTGACCGAGTCGCGGAAGCTCAAGCGCGCCACGTAGTCCATGTCGGCAACCTTTCGGAGTCGTGGTCGATGCGAAGCTGGCGCGATTGTCGCGCCCGCACCCGCGGACGAACATGGTCAATCTCGGCCTCATCCCCCTGATCGCGCGGCTCCGAACTGGCTCCATGGCGAAGTTCACCGTGCTCGTCGACGACATCGGCTATCTGGACCTCAACGTGGATGACCCCGCCTCGAACCGGTGGACCGGCCGGGCGTACGGCGGCCACGAAGCGGGGCTCCTGTCCTTCACGCCCGGGGTCCTCCGGCTGCGCATCGTCAACGGCGCCCTCTCGGGACGCGAGGCCACCGCGGTGCTTCGGGTCGACTCCGGGCACGCGGTGCTCATCGGCGAGGGACCGTTCGGCTGAGCGACGGCGTCAGGCGCCGGTCCAGCACCCCATCACGGTCGCGGCGATGCCCTCGCCCGTCAGCGTCGGGCTCAGGTGCTGCTTCCCGAACTTCGGCGGGAGCTTGGTGACGTCGACCACGAGGACCTTCCAGTCCTTGCGGACCACCGAGGCCCCGTTGGTCGCGACGAACGCGCCCTGGCCGAGCGCCAGCTGCTCCGAGGTGCGGCCCATCTGCGTCGCGAGACCTTCGAAGTAGGCCTTGGTCTCCGCCGCGCTGTCGAGCTCCTTGACCGAGAGCGTCGCCACACCGTCGGGATACTCGTACGTGCACGAGTAGACGTGGTCGATCCAGGTCGGCGTGCTGATGCGGGCCGGCGAAACTCCGAAGGCCTTCGCGATGTCACCGTTCGCCTCGGACCCGCAGACCATGCGCGCCGACTTCGACGGGTTGACGCCGGCGGGCTTCGGCTTCACGGTCTTCACGGACGTACCCGACGGCGAGGCGGTCGAGGACGAGGATCCACAGCCGGCGAGGGCGCCGGCCAGCACCATGACCGCGAGCAGCGGACCGACGTGACGTCTCACGCCCGGCACGCTATCGACTCCGTTGGTTCGCGCGGCTTCGGGCAGTATTCGACGACCCGATCCCCGTTCGCCCACAAGGAGGCCATTGCCATGGAACGCGAAGCGCTCCGCGCGCTGCAGGACCCGTTGAAGGAGCGTTACCAGCAGGAGCCGGAGGGCGCGCTCGTGACGCTCAAGGCCGAGGGCACCCTCGGAGAAGGCATCACGTGCTCGGTGGCCACCGGGCGCGCGCTGGCCGAAGCGGGCCTGCATCCCGCGACCGGCGGAGACGGCACCGCGTTGTGCTCGGGCGACATGCTCCTCGAGGCCCTCGCCGCCTGCGCCGGCGTGACGCTCCAGGCTGTCGCGACGTCGATCGAGGTGCCGGTGCGCGGCGGACGCGTGCGGGTCGAGGGCGATCTCGACTTCCGTGGGACGCTCGCGGTCGCCAAGGACGCGCCGGTCGGCTTCACCACCATCCGGGTCGACTTCGACCTGGACACCGATGCGTCGCGCGAGCAGCTCGACACGCTCGTCCGGCTCACCGAGCGCTACTGCGTGGTGCTGCAGACCATCACGAGCTCACCCGAGGTGAGCATCAGCCGCAACCCGGCGTGACCGTTCGGCGGCCTCGATCGCCGGGAGGTCGATCTCGTGCTGCGCGTCGATCCAACGGTGCACCCGGTCCATCGTCGTCCAGTACACGTCCTCCATGAGGTTGTGGCTGAACTCGCCGTGACGCCCGACGCTGAGGAGCCCGTCGATGCCGGTCGACTCCCGCAACGCCAGGCGGTCCTCCTCGTACTCGGCGAGGTAGACCGGATACGCGATCGGGGTGCGGACGACCCGGCACCCGAGGTAGCGCTCACGCACCCCCGGGATGACGTCCTCGAGGTGGTCGACGCAGTAGTCGCCGAGCGCGTCGTCGTCCATCGTCCAATGCTCGTCACCGACCTCGGCGCCGATGTCGCAGAGGACCATCGTCTTGCCCTCCGGCGCGAGCCAGGGCATCGACTGCGTCGCCTCGGTGAGCCGGAAGAAGGGGTAGCCAGTGGGGTACCAGGCCACGACGTCGGGGAGGAGGTCGCGGCCGGTGAGCTTGAGATTCACCATGACCATCGGCCGGTAGCGGAACCGCCGGTATTTCTCGAGCTTGTCCGATCCCTCCACCAGCTTGGGGAGGATGTTGATCGGTGCGGTGCTGACCACGGCCCGAACCGCGATCTCCTGGTCGTGCACGCGCACCGCCTGCACCTTGTCGTCGCGGACGACGATCGCCTGGACCGGCGAACTCACCTGGATCACGCCGGGCAACTGCTCGGCGATCCGCTCGCACAGCGTCGCCACCCCGTTCTCCGGATAGACGTGAAACACCGAGGCGCTCATCGGCTGGGCCCAGCAGTAGCCGACGCTGATGGCGCGGTTGGTCGCCTTGGCCAGGGCGTGCAGGAACATCGTGTGCGCGATCGACGCCGGGATCTTGTCGGCGACGGATGCAGCCAGCTCGTCGGCCGGCGAGCCCGACCAGGCCTCCAGCAGCGGCAGCGCGACCTCGTCGGCCAGGGCCTGCCCGTAGTCGCGTCGGAACCGCCAGGCGGCGGTGCTCGGATCTCCGTCCGGGGGTTGGACGCGGCCGCGCAGTGCTGACGCGAGGAACCGGGGCTTCTGCAACAACCCGTTGGGGTAGTCGACGTAGCGTCCGTCGATGAGCACCGTCTCGCCGTAGCGGTGCACGAGACGGCAGTCGCCGCTGATGCCGATCGCCGCCGCGAGCCGGTTCGTGATGAAGTGCGCGCCCATGTCGTAGGTGAACCCGTCGTCGTCGTGGTGCGTGCCCCCGAGCCCCGCGATGACGGGAGCAGCTTCGAACACCTTGACCGCGTAGCCGTTGCGTTGGAGCTCCAACGCAGCCACCAGACCCGCGATGCCGGCCCCTAACACCGCGATGGGCAGGTCGTCCGGGTCTCTCATACGGGCCTCCGCAGCTCGGCACGGATCAACGCGCCTTTTCCGGCCATCGTGAACGCGGCGTCGAACAACGTGAACACGCCCAGCGACACCGGGCTCGACAACGTAAACCGCGACACGACCGATTCCGGCGCGCCGTAGTCGTCGAGCAGGTTGCGGATCGAATACACCCAGTTCACCGGGCTCACGATCGTCTCGATGCCCACGACCTCGAGCCCGACCCGTCCGGCGAGCTTGCGCATCGACCGGTCGTTGAAGAGCGAGAAGTGGCGCGGGAAGTGGTAGCCACCCCAGTGGCGCCGCCCGAACACGCGGAAGTCGGGCGACCCCGTGTTGTCGGTGACGATGATCAGCCGACCGCCGGGCTTCAAGAGGCGGGTCACCGTGCGTAGCACTGCGGCGGGGTCGCCGACGTGCTCGACGGTCTGGATCATGAAGGCCACGTCGTACGACGATGCAGGCAGATCGAGGGTCTCCACGGACCCTTCGTGCACCGTGAGTCCCCGTCGGCGCGCGGCTTCGACCGCACGCGGATCGAGGTCGACGCCTTCGAGCGTCCACGACGATCGGCCGTGTTGCCGGAGGAGGTCGAGATGGAAGCCGTCGCCGCACCCGACGTCGAGCACGCGAGCGTCGGCGGCAACGTCGCCGATCGACTTGATCAGTCGGTGCGCCTCGAGTCGGCTCCGCACCTTGTGGACGATGCCGAAGTCGGCTTCGGAGAAATCGAACGCGTGGTAGTCGTCGGGGTAGATCCGGCCCATGGCCGCGGGCGCAGGGCGCGGATCGAGATACACGACCGCGCAATCGCGACAACGCAACGCGAGAAACGTGTCGGGGGCGGTGCGGTACTCGAAGTCCTCGCCCACCCCCGTCGGCACCCCGTCGGTCCGGCCGCAGATGGGGCAGCCGACGTGTTCGAGTGGTAGTTCGTCATTCGCCACCATGCGGACCATGCGCAGAACCTAGCGACGTTACGTGGTCAGTGAAAGTCCAGATTTCACGTGCAGTGGTCGCTCGGCGACACATCGAGCGCCGGGTTGCGGTCGAAGAAGCCGACCGGAACGAGCTGAAACCCGGTGTACTCGACCGGCATCACCGGCCAGTCCTCCGGTCGCGGGATGTGGGTCACCCCGAACGTGTGCCAGACGACGACGTCGGTCGCCTCGATCGGCCGGTTGGCTGCGGTCCAGGTCGGGAGCCCCGCCCCACCCGCGTGCTGGTTCGGGTGGTCCCCCGCCGCGCGCCATTCCTTCCGGTCGTACGGGGTCACCCAGAGGTTCCGGGTGGCGAAGCCCGCTCGCCGGCCGACGCTCGAAGTTGGATCCGCGAGCAGTGTCGGCGTCGACGCAGGGACGAGCTTGTACGCGACCGGCTCCCCGAGGCCGTTGCGGACCTCCGGATTCACGATCTTCCAGATGCGGCTGCGGAGAGGGTCGACCACCCGCTGGGCCTCGAGCTCGGTCCGCAACGGCGTGGCGACGCTGAGAATCGTGTTGCCGAGCGGGTTGTCCGGTCCCGCCGGAGCCGCGACCGCGTCCACCTCGTAGACCGTGTTGCGGGGACCGTCGACGTCGAAGTCGAGCCGCACGTTGAAGAGGTGCTGGTGATACGGCGCCGCGAGCTGCGGCGCAACGATCGATCCGTTGGTCGGACGTTCCCCCGGGGCGAGCGCCATCGTCGACATGATCCCGGTGAGCTTCACCTCCAGCTGCATCGAGCCGTCGAGGTAGAAGTACCAGTAGAAGCCGTATTCGTAGTTGCCGACGGTCGCGATCGAGCTCACCACCAGGCGTCGGGACCGGCGGACCTCGGTGGTGCCACCCTGCATGTCGACGTGCTTCCAGAGGATCCCGTAGTCCTCCTCGTGCATGCAGATCGCGTGCGCGAGGGTGTACGGGACGCCGCCTTCGGTCGCGAAGTTGACGTCGAAGTAGTGGATCTCACCCACGCAGTCGCAGCCCAAGGTGAGGGAGTTGGCCATGCGGCCGAGTCCCCACTCCCCGATGTCGAAGGCGTTCTTCCAACCGTGCATCGGCCCGGGATCGCCGTACGGGACGACCATCTCCGACACCGCGGCGCGGTGCAGGATCGGGCGGACCCGGCCACCGTCCTCGTAGCCGATCGTGTGGAGGACAAGACCCTCGTACGGGTCCATCGACACGCGGAACGACCAGCGTTGCCACTCGACGAGGTTGCCGTCGACGGTGAAGCTCGGGCCTTCGGGCTGCGTGATCGTCAACGGCTTCAGATCCGTGCGGGCCGGTCCGACCGAGTCACCCCTGTAGTTGCCGCGTTCCGGAGGGATGGGCACGACGCCGTAGTCGACGACCTCCAGCACCTCTTGTCGGCCGTGATCCACGAACGCGATGACACCCTCGATGGGCCGGGCGTAGCCGTTGTCGGTGGGGTCCTCCCGGTAATAGAAGATGCAGCGGCTGATCCGGCGGTCGTCCTCGTGCGCGACGCCGAAGTTGCCCGACGGCCACGGGTCGACCTGGACCTTGGCGAAGTCGGTGATGCCGCGCAGCCGCATCGCGGCCTGCCAGTCGGCGTTGTCCTTCACGGCGCGGATCGCGTGCATCGACTCCTCGAAGAGGAGCGCGGGCCGCGTCTCGGGACACTCCAGCCAGGAGGTGACCGAACCGTCGAGACTCACGACCGCCTCGATCACGTGCGCGGTCGGACCCGGAACGATGACGAGTCGCACCCTACGAGGCGGGAACGCGCCGTCAACGAGCTGCGTGACCGCGTCCTTCACCGGCTCGTCGAGGCCGATGTAGGCAAACCGTGCCGCTTCGGGCAGGCTGCGCTCGGCCCGGACGATGGCCACGGCGCGCTCGATCTCGTCGGGGCGCAGCATCGCCAACGGATGCGCCGGCGCGGGAGCGACCGGTGCGGCTGCTTCGGGCTGGGTCATGCCACTCCTCGGTCGGCGTTCTGACGGGATGCGTACCCCCCGCGGTCACGGTGGTGCAAGCGACGGCTTGTGCCGGGCGCCGGGTGCGCGGTCATGGTCACGAGCAGTGCGGGACGACCTCGGTGGCGAACCGCTCGAGCTGCACCTCGAGCTCCTCGGGCGACCTGTCCGCCGCGCTGGTCCAGAAGCGCAGCGTGAGGTGCTCGACGCCCGCTTCGGCGAACAGCTCGACGTCTTCGATCAGCTGCTCGACGGTGCCGGTGAAACGGGGCCGGCCGTCGGGGGCGCGCGGGACCGACGGCGAGTAGCCGTACTCCGGTCGGGCGAGCGCGACCGGCGCGGGCACCTCCCAGTCGGTCCGCGGGCGGTCGAGGACGCTCCCCGCGGGGCAGCTGAAGGAGAACGTGAACGGCCGGTCGATCCCGCCAGCCTCCCGCAGCTCGGTGATGTGCGCGCGCGCCGACCTGTAGCGCTCGGGTGTGGGCCAGAGCGGGTGCCAGCCATCGCCCAGCACAGCAGCCCGGCGGAGCGCGCGATCGATGTTGCCGCCCACCCACAACGGCACCCCGCCGGCAGCGGGCTTCACCGCCAGGTGCACCGCCTCGACGTCGACGAACGTGCCGCGGAACGCCACCGGATCAGGCGTGCTCCACACGTGGCGCCAGAACTCGAGGTATTCGTCGGTCATCGCGCCCCGGGTCTCGTACGGGATGCCGAGCGCGTCGAACTCGCCCTCGAGGTAGCCCACACCGATCCCCAGCACGAGGCGGCCCGGCCCGAACCCGTCGGCCGACGCGGCCATCTTGGCCAAGAGCACCGCATTCCGGTACGGCGCGACCAGGACGTCGACCCCGAGGTGGATCCGCTCGGTGGCGCCCATCGCGATGAGGCAGCACGTGAGCGGTTCGAGCTGCGGCGAGGGCATCCACGACACGGCGTAGTCCGGGACGACCACGTGGTCGGCGAACCAGGCGCCCTCGTAGCCGAGACGCTCGGCGGTCCGGATCAGTCGGAGCAGCAGCTCCGGGTTCCCGTAGCGCCCGTAGCTCGGGACCACCACGCCGAAGCGCACGCGCGGCTACGGCTTCCGGGTCAGCGCGACGACCGGGATGACCCGGCTCGTCTTTCCCTCGTACTCCTTGAAGCCGGGCATCACCTCGGCCTGCTGTGCGAAGAGCGCGTCGCGCTCGGCGCCCTTCAGCACCTCGGCCTCCACCGCGAACGAGTCGGCACCGACCTCGACCGTCGCCGTGGGGTGCGCGACGAGGTTGTGAAACCAATCGGGGTTGGTGTCGGCGCCGGCCTTCGACGCGAAGATCACGATCCGGTCGCCGTCGGGGAGATACACGAGCGGAGTGGTGCGCGCGAGGTTGCTCTTGGCGCCGATCGTCGTGAGCAACAGGAGCGGAGCGCCCTCGAAGTCGCCGCCGACCTTGCCCCCGTTCGCGCGGAACTCTTGGATGATCTGGCTGTTGAAGTCGGCCACAGGTTCCTTCGGGGTGGGAGAACGGTCGGCTCAGGCGGCCGAGAACGGGACGTTCGAGTAGCCGGCGACGTTCGACATGTGGACGCGCTGCAGGCCCTCCTCGTCGATCTCGAAACGCGGGTACCGCCGGGAAAGCTCCTCGAAGGCGACCCGGCTCTCCATGCGGGCGAGGAAGGCCCCGATGCACAGGTGGATACCGTGGCCGAACCCGACCGACATCCGCTGTTCGCGTTGGATGTCGAAGGCATCGGGATCGTCGAAGGCGCGCGGGTCGTGCGTGGCCGCGCCCGTGAGCAGGAGCACCGGCTCGTTCGCCGGGATCGTCTCTCCGTGCCAGGTCGACTCGCGGTGGCTGAACCGGCCCTGGTACTGCGACGGCGGCGCGATGCGGAGGGTCTCCTCCACCGCTCCCGGGACCAGGCTCGGATCATCGACGACCTTCTGCCACTGATCGGGGTTGCGCGCGAACTGCACGATGCCGCTGCCGACCAGCTTGGTGACGGTCTCGCTCCCGGCTGCGGCCATGAGCGTGGCGAATCCCGCGATCTCGGCGTCGGTGAGGCGGGTCATGGTGCCGTCGTCGTCGCGCACGACCTCGACGTCACACAGGCGGCTGATCATCAGGCCGTCGGGGTTGCGTCGCTTCTCCTGCACGATCTCCCAGAAGCGCACGCCCATGTCGAAACCGGCCTGCACGCTTTCGGGCGGCGCTTCGGCCTTGCCGTCTTCACGGCTCAGCATCAGATCGGTCCAGTGCCGGACCTGCTGGCGCGACTCCTTGGGCACCCCGAGCATCATCGAGATGACCTCGACGGGGAACGGACCCGAGAAGTCCGCGACGACGTCGAAGTTGCGAGGGTCGGGAAGTTCGTCGAGCAGTGATCGCATGAGCTCGCGCGCGTCCGGTTCGAGCGCCTCGATCGCCTTGGGCGCGAAGACGCGGCTCACGAGCTTGCGCATCCGCTCGTGCTCGGGCGGGTCCTGCATGATCATCGATTCCTGGACCGCCGACGTGCGCGAGCACAACTGGTCGAGGGTCAGGCCGTGGGTGCTGCTGAAGGTCTGCCAATCACGGTGCGCGGCAAGCACGTCGTCGTGTCGCGACAGGGCGTAGAAGCCGTACTCCTCGTTGTGGTACACGGGCGCCTCGTCACGGAGGCGCTGGTACGTCGGGTACGGGTCGTCGAAGAACGTCGGGGACAGCGGGTCGAACTCGACGGCCGATTCCCCTGACGCGGGCGGGTGCAGAACGTCAGCCATCGGCCAAGGCTAGCGCTAGCGACGCGGCCCGGCCCGTGCCCGCTCAGGCCGGCGGCTCGTATCCCGCGGGCAGCGACACCGACTTGTACTCGAGGTACGTGGAGAGACCTTCGGGGCCGAGCTCGCGGCCGAGACCGCTCTCCTTGTAGCCACCGAAGGGCGCCCCGAACTCCAGCATCATCCCGTTGACCGTGTAGGTACCGGTACGGACCTGGCGCGCGATGTCGATGCCGTGTTCCACGTCGGAGGACCAGACGGTGCCGGCCAGGCCGTAGTTCGAGTCGTTGGCGATGCGGATCGCGTCGGCTTCGTCGTCGAAGGGGATGACCGCGATGACCGGGCCGAAGATCTCCTCCTGCGCGATGCGCATCGAGTTGTCGACGTTGGCGAACAGCGTGGGCTCGACGAACCACCCGCGGTCCTGGCCCGCGGGACGACCCCCACCGATGGTGATCTTCGCGCCTTCTTCCTGACCGAGCTTGATGTAGCCCTCGACCCGGTCCCGCTGCCGCGAGGCCACCAACGGACCCACGTCCGTGGCCATGTCCATCGGATCGCCCACGCTCAGGCCGCGCATCTTCTCGGTGATCGCCTCGACCACGGAGTCGTACTGGTCGCGCGAAGCGAGGATCCGGGTCTGGGCGACGCAGGCCTGGCCGTTGTTCATCAGCGAGGCGAAGGTGATCTGGTTCACGTAGTTCTCGAGGCCTTCGGCGTCGAGGATGATCGCCGCGCTCTTGCCGCCGAGCTCGAGGCTGACCCGCTTGAGCTGTGCCCCGGCGAGAGCGGCGATCGTCTTCCCCGCCGCGGTGCTGCCGGTGAAGGCGATCTTGTCGATGCCCGGGTGGGTGACGATGTGCTCCCCAACCTCGCGCCCGGCCGGGACGATGTTGACCACACCCTTCGGAACGCCGGCCTCGGTCAGCGCGTCGGCGAGCAGGATCGCGTCGAGCGGGGTCTCCGGTGCCGGCTTCAGCACCATCGTGCAGCCGGCCGCGAGCGCGGGGGCGAGCTTCGTCATGGTGACGAACATCGGCACGTTCCACGGAACGATCGCGCCGACGACGCCGACCGGCTCCCGCAGCACCAGCGCGGGTCCCATGACCCCCTGCCGGAGTTCTTCGAAGGCGTACGTCCTCGCGAGGTCGACGTAGTAGTTGAGGATCATGATCGGCGCGAACGCCTGGCCCATGGTCGAGAAGTTGAGGGGCGAGCCCATCTCGCCGGTGATGGTCGCCGCGATCTCGTCGACCCGGCCGGTCAGGATCTCCGAGAGCTTGGCCAGCACATCCGCGCGTTCGCCGGGGCTCATCCGCGGCCACGGGCCGCGGTCGAACGCCTCGCGTGCCGCGGTGACCGCCCGGTCCACGTCGGCGGTCGTCGAGTCGGGAACCGACGCGATGACCTCTTCGGTGAACGGCGAGACCACCTCGATCGTGCCGGTGCCGGCCGGAGTGACCCAGTCGCCTCCGATGAACAACTTGTCATGCACCTTCACGACGAGCCTCCTCGCGACAGCGGTCCGGCGATGCTAACGGCGAGCCGAGACGAAAAAAATCGGACGGTCAGACCCGAATCGTCGGGTTTCAACCCGCCACGAGCGACGCCAGCCCCCAGATCATGATGACCAGACCCAGGGCCAGAAACACGAGGCTGCGCCCGATCGGCGCCTCGGGCAGGTCGAGCGCCTGGGCGACGCGGTCCGGAGGGCGGTACCGCGACGGTCGTGGACCGCGGGCGAGCCCGGTCACGGTCCGCCGGTGGTCGGCGCGCCGTCGGACGAGCGCGTACAAGTTGCCGACGAAGAGAGCGGCGCCGAGCGCCAGCAACAACTCCCGCAGCACCTCGTCGTAGAAGCTCACGTCGGAATCGTACCGGCGGCCGATCCCGCGCCCGGGGTCGGGGACCGAAGGCCGGCCGGCTCAGCGGAACGGAGCGACGAGCGCGTTCACGTCGGCCTCGGTCGCTGTCTCCTGCACCGAAGTCGCCGTCGTGGTGTCGGTCCCCGACTTCCGCACCACGACCTTCCGGACCGGTACCCCGTTGGCGAGGAAGCAGAGGTCGGTACGTTGACCGAAGTCGAGCCGGCCGGCCTTCGGCGTGACCGCGACGCGGAAGCACGCCGCGCTCCGGCCCAGCACCGAGCGGCTCGCCGCACGCCGCACCGTGTACCAACCGAGGCGCGGGTCGGTCACGGTGCGGATGGCGGCCGCACCCGCGTCGGGCGCGTCCGCGGTCGCGGCCGGCGAGCACGTCGGGGTACCGGCCGCGGAGGAGCATTCCACCGCGGTGCCACGGAGCGTCCCGGACAGCGAACCCGACGCCACGTTCAGATGGGTGGCGGGCGGGAGGTTGAGCTCCGCCACGGCGTCGCGGAGCGTCCGTCCGTCACGCAACCTGCGGTGGAAGCTCGATCGCACGAACCAGGGAGTGCCGGCGCTCTGCTCCATGCGGTGCTCGAGCGCGGTCGCGGCGGCCGGATCGTTCGTCGGTGGCTTCGCGCCCGCGTCCGCGCCGCCGCTCGCGCACGCGGCAAGGGCCAGGCCGACGACGAGCGCGAGCGCGCGTCGGATCAATCGTCTTTGAGCGCGACCGCGTTCGGCGTCACGTTCATCTTCGGGATGTACTCGGTCTCCACGGTCTCGGCCGCGACCGTCATCGTCGACCGCAGCTGCGCGACGCAGGCGCGGCACGGACCCCAGAAGCGCGCCTCGACCTCCGAGCCGCAACGGGGGCACTGGAACGCGATCGGCGTGAGATCGGTGTCGGTCATGGCGATCACGCTAGCGACGCCGACCGGCCGCGCGGTTCACCACGCGCAGGCTGCGCCGCGGTTGGCCCGACGGCTGGTTGACCTGGGCCTGAATCTCTTACGCTCTCGCCATGGAACTCCTCCCCCGTGAACTCTTGGTCAAGACGAACGATCTCGATCAAGCCGAATGGAACTACAAGCCGGTGCTCGGATACATCGAGCGTCGGCGCTACCAGCTGCTCGTGAAGCTGCTCGGTACCGAGCACTTCGCGGATGCGCTCGAGGTCGGATACGGGAGCGGCGTCTTCCTTCCCGAGCTCGCGCGGCACGCCTCCGCCGTGAGCGGCGTCGACCCCCACGATCGCGCCCAGGACGTGAACGTGGCGCTCGAGAAGGTCGGCGTGACCGCGACGCTCTACTCTGCACCCGGAGAGCAGCTCCCGATGGCGGACGCCTCCTACGACCTCATCGTGGTGGTCAGCGCGCTCGAGTTCGTCACCGACATCGACAAGGTGTGCAGCGAGATGCGCCGGGTCCTCACGACCGACGGGACGCTCGTTGTCATTACGCCGGGTCAGTCGAAGCTCATCGACCTCGGCCTGCGCGTGTTGAGCGGCGAGAAGGCCGAGGACACGTTCTCGGGCGGCCGGGCGAAGGTGATACCGACGCTGCGTCGTTACTTCACCGACGTCGAGATCGCGGAGTTCCCGCCGCTCGCGCCGCGGAGCCTGCGGCTCTATACCGCGCTCAAGATGAAGCCACGCCACGATGAGGCGCCCCCGGCCGGCTGACCTGGACCCTCGGCGGCGGGCAGGCCGAGTACAGCTAGTCGCGGGCCATGTTGGCGAACTTGGTGATGTGGTCGAGGAAGGCCAACCGCACCGTGCTGGTGGGACCGTTGCGGTGCTTCGCCACGATGACCTCGGCGGTTCCGCGTTGGTCGGACTCGGGGTTGTAGATCTCGTCGCGGTACAGGAACATCACCACGTCGGCGTCCTGCTCGATGGAGCCCGATTCGCGCAGGTCGGCGAGCATCGGACGCTTGTCCTGGCGGTACTCCAGCTGACGGTTGAGCTGCGAGAGGGCGATGACCGGGCAGTCGAGCTCGCGGGCGAGGATCTTGAGCCCGCGCGAGAGCTCCGACACCTCGACCTGGCGGTTCTCCGAGCGCCCCGGTGTGCTCATCAGCTGGAGGTAGTCGACGATGACGACGCCGAGATCGCCGTGGCGGGCCTTCACCCGACGGGCCTTGGCCCGCATCTCCATGACGGTGCAGTGCGGGTTGTCGTCGATGAAGATCGGCGCTTCGGCGAGGCGGCCGACCGCCTGGGTCAGGCGGGTCCAGTCGGCCTCGGCGATGTTGCCGGTGGAGAGCTTCCGGGCCTCGACCCTGGCCTCGGCGGAGAGGAGCCGCTTGGTGAGCTCGAGGTTGCCCATCTCCATGGAGAAGAACATGACCGGCTTGCGGGCGACGAGGCCCACGTTCGCGGCCAGGCCGAGCGCGAACGCGGTCTTGCCCATGGCGGGGCGGGCGGCGACCACGATCAGCGCCGAGTTCTGCAGACCGAGGAGCAGGTCGTCGAGCTCGTGATACCCGCTCGGGCTGCCGGTGAGAATTCCTTCGCGGCCGTAGATCGACTCGAGCTGGTCGAGCGCCTTGTCGAGCGACGACCGCAGCTCGACCAGAGAGTCGGAGACGCGGCGCTCCGCGACCTCGAACACGAGCGACTCGGCGCGGTCCAACGTGTCGGCGACGTCGTCGGGCGCGTCGTAGCCCATCTCCGCGATTTCGCCCGCCACACCGATGAGGCGGCGAAGCAACGCGAGGTCGTTGACGATCTCGGCGTAGTGCCCGGCGTTCGCGGAAGCCGGCGTGCCGGCCTGGATGCGGAGGATGGTTCCCTTCCCGCCGATGCCCTCGAGGAGTCCGGCGCGCCGCAGCTCCTCGGCCACCGTGACCGGGTCGACCGGTTCACCCTGGCCGTACAGCGCGATCGCGGCCTCGAAGATGTGGCCGTGCGCGGGCTTGTAGAAGTCCTGCGCTTCGACGTGGTGCTCGACCGCGGCCGTGATCGCGTCCTTCGAGAGCAGCATCGCCCCCAGGATCGACTCTTCCGCTTCGAGGTTGTGCGGCGGTACGCGACCCGCGCCGGACGCCCTGCGATTGCTGCGAACCTCTTCGATCGACTGGACCACGCGTCTCCTGCGTCTTGCCCCGGCGGTGTGCGTCGGTGGGGGATGGAATCGTCGCACTGTTCGCCTGGGGATCAGAAGGGGCGCAACCCTGCGACTTTCCTGTGGACAACCGCTCTTCTCGTCCACAGACCGGTGGACAGTCCCATCATGCGCGCGCGCTGTGACAACTACGGCGGATGCGAACGCGCGCGGCGCCTCGACGCGGCGTGCCGAGAGCCAGGCGCGTGCACGCGCGAGTCGGGCCCCGCGAAGACGCGGGGCCCGACTCGTGTTCGCGATCACGTACCGGCGGGTCAGCCCTCGACGACGTCCACGCCGATGTTCACGACGACGTCCGAGTGCAGTCGCAGCGCGACCTCGTACTCGCCCAGCTCTTTGATGGAGTCGGGGAGCTGCAGCCGGCGACGATCGACGGCCTGACCCAACTGCGCACCGATCGCCTCGGCGACGTCGGCCGCGGTGACCGAGCCGAAGAGCTTGCCGCCCTCACCCGTGCGCACCGCGACGGTGACACGATTCGTCGCGAGCTGCGTCGCGAGAGCCTGCGCCGCCTCGCGCTCACGCGCGTCACGGACCGACCGGCTGCGACGCATCGACTCGGCCTGCTGCACCGCGCCCTTGGTGGCGAGGATGGCGAGGCCGCGCGGCACGAGGAAGTTGCGCCCGTAGCCGTTGGCGACCTCGAGAAGGTCGCCCTTCTTGCCGAGGTTCTCCACGTCTTCGCGGAGCACGATCTTCACGACGCGTCCTCGGCGAACTCGGCTTCCGTCACCACAGGCGTGGGCTCCTGCGCGACGCCCGAACCGTCCGGAGGCGGCGGCGGCGGGGTCGACGGGATCGCGTTGTCGACGACCTCACGCGGCATCTCGCGGTCGCGCTCGCGGTCGCCACGGTCACGACCCCGGCCACCCTTGCGGCCCGGGTTCACCTGGCGAACGCTGTAGGGGAGCAACGCCATCTCACGCGCGACGCGAATGGCCCGGGCCACGGCGCGCTGCTGCTGCGCCGAGTTGCCCGTCACCCGCCGCGCACGGATCTTGGCCCGCTCGGACATGAACCGCCGGAGCAGGTTGACGTCCTTGTAGTCGATCCACTTGATGCTCTCCGAGGTGAGCACCGAGATCTTCTTCTTCGGGGTGCGGCGCTTGTCGTTCGCCGCACCACCCTTCCGGTTGCGATCGCGATCGCGGTCTCTCGCCATGCTGTTTCCGATTCCTCGTAGGACTGCCGGGACGGACCCGGACTAGAAGGGCTCTTCGCCGAAGTCGTCGTAGCTCGGGCCGGCGCCGCCGCCGCCGCCTGCGGGCGCAGTTGCCGCGGCGGGTTGGGGACGGCTTGCGCCGCCCCCTCCCCCGAAGTCGCCACCGCGGCGCTCGTTCTTGGTGACCTGCGCGTTGGCGTAGCGGAGACTCGGGCCGATCTCGTCGGCGATGATCTCGACGACCGAACGGCGGTTGCCGTCCTTGTCGTCGTAGCTGCGCTGTTCGAGGCGACCGGTGACGATGACCCGACTGCCCTTGGGCAGGGACTCACTCGCGTTCTCGGCCATCTCCTGCCAGCACACGACGTCGAAGAACGACGTCGATTCCTGCCACTCGTTGGTCTTGCGATCCATCCACCGGCGGTTGACCGCCACGCCGAAGCGTGTGTTGGCCTGGCCGCTCGGCGTGAACCGGAGCTCGGGATCGCGGGTGACGTTTCCGACGATGGTGATGGTGCTGCTGCTCGCCATGGTTCCTCCCTATGCCTCCGCCGCCGCGGTGCTCGCACCCTTGGGAGGCCCGTAGACCTCCGGCGGGATGCGCAGCACCTTGTGACGGATGACCTCATCAGCAAGGGAAAGGACCCGGTGCAGCTCGTCCATCGCCGGGGGATCAGCCATCGCCTGGAGGACCACGTAGAAGCCCTCCGTCTTGTGGTTGATCTCGTAGGCGAATCGCCGCTTGCCCCACAGGTCGAGGTACCCGGGCTCGGCGCCCCGGTCCTTGATCAGCTGGGTGTAGCGGTCGACGTTGGACCGGATCGCTTCCTCGTCCAGATCCGCGTCGAGAATGATCATGACCTCGTACGGCCGCAAGGGCTGTACCTCCTTCGGACCGCAGCGGCGCTGCGGGCCCCTGGCTTCGGGAACCCCGGATGGGTTGCCGGCAAGGGGCAGGTTCGGTTGAACCGGGCGAGGCTACCAGAGGACCTCGACGCGTCCTATCGGGAGAGACGCTACCGGCGGGGTGTGACGCTTATCCAGGCGCGTGGCGTGCCGTTGCATCAACCGCAGGGGACCAGCGCGCCCGCTGGGAGTCGCTCGGCCGTGGTCTCGATCGCGTAGCGGAACGGGTCCCGCGCCCGGTAGACGGGACAGCCGGCGTCGTCTCCCGGGCACGGCG
This sequence comes from Actinomycetes bacterium, assembly GCA_025463865.1. GTDB lineage: Bacteria > Actinomycetota > Acidimicrobiia > IMCC26256 > Chersky-534 > Chersky-534. The sequence goes on from JAODBH010000083.1 coordinate 20,786, forward strand.
TCATGCGGAAGCCGTCGATCCGCCTGCCGGCGGCGTCGTAGAAGCCGATCGTCAACGGGACCAGCGTGCCCGACATCGTGAAGGCGGTGGTCGTCGGGCCCGGGAACCGGAACAGCATCGCGTCGTACCCACCCAGGTCGGCGCGGGCCCGTAGGCCCTCCTCCTGCTCGGCCTCGGTGTCGGCGACGACCACGTGCAGGCACTGGTCGCCGATCCGGACGCGTGTCGCGGTGAGACCCCCGAACGGCGCGCTCGCGCGCGTGGTGCGGGCGATCCGCGCGGAGAGCGCGCCCGCGCGAGCGGGTGCCGACCCGCCGCTTGCCCCGCCACAGCCGTACATGACCACGCCCGCGAGCACCACCGCGAGCAGGCTCGCGACCGTTGTGCGCATGCGGGCGCGGGTACACGCGCCCGGCCGCGATCGGCCGACCGCGCGCGCGGTCACCCTGGGTTCACGCGGGAGCGGATTCGCTTCGCCCGTAGACGGCGACGGCCTCCGTGACGCTGTCGGACGCGTGGTAGGTCTCGGTTGCAGCCGGGAACGAGCCGTCGCGGACGTCGGCGACGAACCGGCGCAGGGCGTCGGTGGAGGCGTCTTCCATCGCGGCGTACTGGCGCACGAACTTCGGCACCCGACGGCCGCTCAAGCCGAGCAGGTCGTGGTACACGAGCACCTGCCCGTCGCAGTGACGACCGGCGCCGATGCCGATGATGGGCACGCCGACCGAGTCGGTGACGAGGCGGGCCACGGCGTCGGGAACGCACTCGAGCACGATCGCGAAGCAACCGGCCTCGGCGAGCGCGATCGCGTCGTCGACGATGACCCGGGCCGCGTCCAGCTGCTTGCCTTGGACCCGGAACCCACCGAGGGCGTGGACCGACTGCGGAGTGAGGCCGACGTGGCCCATGACAGGGATCTCGGCATCGAGGATCGCCTCGACCATCGGCACGCGCTTGCGGCCCCCCTCGAGCTTCACCGCGGCGGCGCCGGCGCGGACGAGTGTCGCGGCGTTGCGCACGGTGTCCTCGGTGGAGAGGTGGTAGCTCATCCACGGCAGGTCGCCGACGACGAGCGCGCGGGGCTTCGTCCGCGCGACCGCCGCGATGTGGTGGGCCATGTCGTCGGTGGTGACCTGCAGGGTGTCGTCGTAACCGAGGACGACCATGGCGAGCGAGTCGCCGACGAGGATCATGTCGGCACCGGACTCGTCCACCACCCGGGCCGACGGAGCGTCGTACGCGGTGATCATGACGAGCGGTTCGTCGGATCCCTTGCGCGCCTGCACCTGGGGTGCGGTCACGTGTGGGCTCGAAGCAGCCTGGACAGCCATTCGGAACCTCCAACCGTCCCGGGCACACACGGCTCCAGGCGGCGAGGCGGAGATTAGCGGGGCGGGCCGGTTCCGGGAAACGCGCTAGCCGGCGTGCCGGCGGCCGAGCAGGTAGTGGTGGTCGAGGTGGTTCCAGCCGCAGTCGACGCAGACCTCGACGACGTAGCAGGTGAGCTCGTCGACGGACTCGCCGAGCCGGGCCAGCTCCACCGGCGTGGCGATGCACCGGCCGTTCGCCGCCTTGAGCCCGTCGCCGTAGACGTAGGAGACCATGCGCACGGCGCGGTGCTCGCAGATCGGGCACGTGCGGTCGGTCTTCTCGCCGATGTGGCGCCCGGCGCGCACCAGCTCGGGGTGGGCGTCGCACACATCGAGACGGGTGAGTGCTCCGCGACGGAAGTCGCGCAGGACGGCTCGACGGGCGAGTGCGTAGTCGACGGGGTGACGCACGGGCAGAAGTGTACCGGCGTGCCCCCCGCTGCCAACCCCCGCGCCCGGGGGTGTGCTTGACGGTCGCCACGGTCTCGGCAATACTCCCCTCCGATATATCGAGCCGATATATCCAAGACCACAAATGGAGCGCGAATCGCCGCCGCTCCCCTCCCCCGCCGTCTCCGTCCCCGTCCTCGAAAGGCCCCCGTTGCTGGAGCTCGCCATCCTGGGACTGCTGAAAGAGCAGCCCCTGCACGGCTACGAGCTGAAGAAGCGCCTGAGCGAGACGCTCGGGTTCCTCTGGGGCGTCTCGTTCGGTTCCCTGTACCCGGCGCTGCGCAGGCTCGAGCGGTCGGGAGCGATCGAGGTCGCCGACGACGCCGAGCCCGGGCCGGCGATCTCGGTCCCGTCGACGGGGTCGGTTGCGGGCGAAGCCGCGGCCGCCCGTCTGCGGCGCATGGCCAAGCCGTCCCGCCGGACCCGCAAGGCCTACCGGATCACCCCGCAGGGTGAAGCGCTCTTCGCCGAACTCCTGGCCGACGACGGCCCGAACACCGACGACGAGCGCTCCTTCACCCTGAAGCTCGCGTTCGCCCGCCACCTCCCCCAGCCCACGCGCCTGGCGTTCCTGGAGCGCCGCCGCGCAGCCCTCACGGCCCAATTGGTCGAGGCGCGCCGCACGCACGGGCCGGTCATCGATCGCTACACCCGCTCCCTCGTGGAGCACCGAACCCAATCCACCGAGCAAGACCTCGCGTGGGTCGAAGAGCTGATCGCCGCTGAGCGCACAGCCCGAGAAGAAGGAGCGTCCGCATGAGCGGCAGGATCCGTGTGGCCATCGCCGGCATCGGGAACTGCTCGAGCAGCCTGATCCAGGGCGTCGAGTACTACCGCAACGCCGACCCCAACGAGTCGGTGCCAGGCCTCATGCACGTGGTGCTCGGCGGGTACCACGTGGGCGACGTCGACTTCGTCGCCGCCTTCGACGTCGACGACACCAAGGTCGGCGAGGACCTCGGCAAGGCGATCTTCAAAGGCCACAACAACACGATTCGCTTCGCCGAGGTGCCATCGCTCGGCATCACGGTGCAGCGCGGCCCGACCCTCGACGGCTGGGGCAAGTACTACAAGGAGTCCTGCGAGGAGTCACCGCTCCCCGCGATCGACGTCGCCCAGGCCCTCCGCGACGCCAAGGCCGACGTGCTCGTCAGCTACCTGCCCGTCGGGTCCGAGGACGCGCAGCGCTATTACGCGCAGGCCGCGATCGACGCCGGCGTCGCGTTCGTGAACGCCATCCCGGTGTTCATCTCGAGCGAGCCCGAGTGGGCGAAGAAGTTCACCGACGCGGGCGTCCCGATCGTCGGCGACGACATCAAGAGCCAGGTCGGCGCCACCATCGTCCACCGCATCCTGGCCCGGCTCTTCGAGGACCGCGGCATGGTCCTCGACCGGACCTACCAGCTCAACGTCGGCGGCAACATGGACTTCAAGAACATGCTCGAGCGCGACCGCCTCGAGTCCAAGAAGATCTCGAAGACCCAGGCCGTCACCAGCCAGATCACCCACGGCATCGAGGCCAACGACGTCCACATCGGACCATCGGACCACGTGCCGTGGCTCGACGACCGCAAGTGGGCCTACATCCGCCTGGAGGGCCGCGCCTTCGGTGACGTTCCGCTCAACCTGGAGCTCAAGCTCGAGGTGTGGGACTCGCCGAACTCCGCCGGCGTCATCATCGACGCGCTGCGCTGCGCCAAGCTCGCGCTCGACCGGGGCATCGGCGGCCCGCTGCTCGGCCCGTCGGCCTACTTCATGAAGAGCCCGCCGGTGCAGTACACCGACGAAGAGGCTCACAACATGGTGGAGGCGTTCGCCCGCGGCGACGCCTGACGCACCACCGGTCAGCTCGAGGCGGTGAGCTCCTGCAACGCGGCCCAGACCGCGTCGAGTCCCGAACCGTCGGCTCCTACAAGCAGTGCACGCGGCTCTTCGTCCATCGGCATCTCGCCGACCAGGACGGGGAGCCGCGCCGCGTGCAGGAGTGGCAGGTCCGAGCGCGAGTCGCCGAACGCCACCACCACCGAGTGCGTCGCGGCGACGGCCCGGACGGTTGCGGCCTTCTCGCGGGCCAGGCCGGTGTTGTGGGCCACCGTCCCGGCGTAGCGACCGTCACGCTCGTCGAGGAGGACCCCGAAGATCCGTCGGATCGGCAGCCGCCGCGCGTGCTCGCGGAGCACCGACTCGGGCGAGCCACTGATCACCACCGGGTCGATGCCCATCGCGGCGATCCGCACGAGGAGCGGGGCGGCCCACGGCCGCAGCGAATCCACGTCGACCTCCACGAACGCCTCGGCCTGAGCAGCGATCTCCCCGACGGCGAGGCCTGACATCGCGGCCGCGTACGCGCCGACCACCCGTTCCACGAGGACGTCGTGGGTCGACGACCCCACGTGGTAGTCGAGGTACGCGGCGTCCATCGCCCGGTCCACCGCCGCGTCGAGGAGCCCCCGCTCCACGAGGAAGCCGGCGAACGCCCGGATGGTGGCCCGCTGGTGCAGGGTTCCGTCCCAGTCGAAGAGGGCGACGGCGGGCCGGGCCGGGCCGGACGGGGGCGAGGTCACCGCCGGAAGGTAGCGGAATGGCGCACAGCCCCCGGCGCTCGGGCCAGGATGAGGGAATGAACGAATCGGTGGCCTACGGGCCCGACCTCCCGTCGGAACACGAGTTGCGCCTCCTGGGCGACCTCAGCGGCAAGCGAGTGCTGGAGCTCGGCTCCGGCGACGGACACACCTCCGTGGCTCTCGCCGCGGCCGGCGCTCGGGTGATCACGATCGAACGGGACGAGCTCCGAAGCGGGGACAACGCCGCGAAGGCCGAGGCCGCGGGCGTGAAGGTCGAGTGGCGCGAAGGCGACCTCGCCGACCTCGCGTTCCTCCGGGCCGACTCGATCGACCTCGCCTGCAGCGTGCTCGCGCTCGCCGAGGTGGAGGACCTCAACCGCGTCTTCCGGCAGGTGCACCGCGTGCTCCACGCGGGTTCGGCGTTCGTCTTCTCGTACCCCCATCCGATGGCGCTCAGCGTCGGGCGCGACATCGTGGACGTCACCGAAGGGGCGCTTCCGCTGGGACCGCTGCAGGTGAAGCGGGCCTACTCGGACCCGAACCCGGTGCTGTCACGCCGCGCCGGGCAGGACGTGCTCGTGATCCCACGGACCGTCAGCGACCTGTTCGGCGGCCTGGGCCGCGCGGGCTTCCGCGTCGAGGTCCTCCTCGAGCTCGAGTCGCAGACGTCGGAGCTCTTCACGCCGGTACCCAGCACGCTGATCCTGCGGGCCCGCAAAGAAGGCGTCTGAGCGGGAGCACCGCGACGCTCCCGTTGGTCAGGCGTCGAGGGTCTCGCCCGCGGGCTCGAGACCGCGTGCTCGGGCCCATTCGTCGAGCAGGCGGAACGCGTCGGCCGGATCGATGGGGCCGACCTCCATTCGCTGGTCGAGCAACATCTGGAGCGCTTCGCCAACGACGCGCGATGGGCCGACGCCCAGGTACGCCATCACCTGCCGGCCGTCGAGCGGAGGCTTGATGAGGTCGAGCTCCTCCTGCTCCCGCAACGCCGCGATGCGCTCCTCGAGCTCGTCCATACGACGGGCGAGGGCGCGGGCCCGCGCCTGGTTGCGAGTGGTGCAGTCGCAACGCTGCAGATGGTTGAGGTCGTCGAGCAGCGGCCCGGCGTCGCGCACGTAGCGCCGGACCGCCGCGTCGGTCCAGCCCATGGCGTAGGTGTGGATCCGCAAGTGGAGATACACCAGCTTGGTCACCGCCTCGACGAGCTCCGCCGGGTAGCGCAACGCGCGCATGCGCTCCTCGGTCATGCGAGCACCCACGACCTCGTGATGGTGGAAGCTGACCCCGCCGTCGCCGATCGAGCGGGTCTTCGGCTTGCCGACGTCGTGGAACAAGGCCGCGAGCCGCACGACGAGACGCGGCTCGGTGTTCCGCACGACGGCGATCGTGTGGGACAGGACGTCCTTGTGACGGTGGATCGGATCCTGTTCCAGCGACATGTTGTTGAGCTCGGGGAGGAACTCGTCGGACAGGCGCGTCTGGGCCAGGAAGTAGAGGCCCGCGGAAGGGTCCGGCAGGAGCAGGAGCTTCGACAGCTCGTCCCGGATCCGTTCGGCGCTGACGATCTCGAGCCGGTGCCGGTGCTCCTCGACGGCCCGCAGGATGTCGGGGTCGGGAACGAGGTCGAGGCCACAGATGAACCGCGCCGCGCGCATCATCCGCAACGGATCGTCGAGGAAGGACACGTCGGCGGCGAGCGGGGTCCGGAGCCTGCGCTCGACCAGGTCGCGCGCACCGTCGAACGGGTCGACCAGACGCGGATCGGGGAGCTCGAGGGCGATCGCGTTGATCGTGAAGTCGCGCCGCGAGAGGTCGGTCTCGATGTCGTCCGCGTACTCGACCTCGGGCTTGCGGCTCTCGGGCCGGTAGACCTCGGCGCGAAAGGTGGTGATCTCGAAGGTCACCCCGTCGCGTGAGCACCCGACCGTCCCGAACCGCTGGCCTTGCAGCCAGACGGCGTCGGCCCAGCCCCGTACCAGCTTCTCGACCGCGTCGGGCCGGGCGTCGGTCGCGAGGTCGAGGTCCTCGTAGTCCCGACCGAGCAGCGCATCGCGCACGGTGCCGCCCACGAGGTAGACCCGGTGGCCGGCGTCCGCGAAGCGCGCCGCGAGCTGCTGGACCGGCGAGTCCGGCGCGAGGAGCGGCTGCAGGCGCGGAGGGACGGGAGTCGACATCCGCCCATTGTCGCTCGCGCGCGGTGAAGGGCCCGCAAATTGCGCAAACGGGCTAGGCGCCGGTCTCCGCGGGCTGGGCGTCGATGGCGTCGAACTCCTCCTGGCGGCGGGCCAGCTCGTACTGCTCCAGCTGGAGCCGCAGGTCATGGGGACGGCTGGCGTTGGCCAGCACCTCCCGGCGACCGACCTTGCCGCTTCGGTACAGGGCCAGCAGGCTCTGGTCGAAGGTCTGCATCCCGTAGTACTCGCCGTCTGCGATGACCTGCTCGAGGTCGTGGGTCTCGTCGGGATTCATGATCTTGTCGAAGACCCGGCCCGTGGCGACCAGGACTTCGATCGCGGCCACCCGCCCGGTCCCGTCGATCAGCTCGAGCAGCCGCTGGCTGACGATCCCCCGCAGCGCTCCGGCCAACGACATGCGGACCTGGCGCTGCTGGTGGGGAGGGAAGAAGTCGATGACGCGATGGATCGTCTCGGTCGCGTTGATGGTGTGGAGCGTCGAGAGCACCAGGTGCCCGGTCTCCGCGGCCGACAGGGCCGCCCACACCGTCTCCGGGTCACGCATCTCGCCGACGAGGATCACGTCCGGGTCCTGGCGCAGGACCCGCTTCATGGCCGCGTGGAAGTCGTCGGTGTCGGTGCCGATCTCCCGCTGGTTCACGATCGACTTCTTGTCGGGGTGGAGGACCTCGATCGGGTCCTCGACCGTGACGATGTGGCGTGACTGCGTGGAGTTGATGTGATCGATCATCGAGGCGAGGGTCGTCGTCTTCCCCGACCCGGTGGGCCCGGTGACCAGCACCAGGCCCCGCGGCTCCTCGGCCAGGCGACGAACGACCGGCGGGAGCCCGAGCGACTCGAAGGACGGGATGCCGGGCAGGACGCGGCGCAGCACCATCGCAACGGACCCGCGCTGGCGGAACACGTTGACCCGGAAGCGACCGAGCCCGGCGACCGCGTAGGCGAAGTCGGCCTCGTTGCTGGCCAGGAACTCCTCCGCTCGCTGCTTCGGCATGATTGCGAAGGCGATGCGCTCGGTGTCCTGCGCGCCGACGGTATCGAAGCCGGTGGCCTCGAGCTTGCCGTCGATGCGGATGAACGGGCGCGCGCCGACCTTCAGGTGCAGGTCGGAACCGCTCCTTTGCACGACCTCGCGAAGTACCTCGTCCAGATCCAGCACGGCTGCCCTCCTCGGAAGGCAGTTATCGGCGGCGGGGCCGCGAAAGTTGATCCGGCGTGCGGTCCGAGGCTACGGACGGGCGCGTTCCGGGCCTTTGACGGCGCATGGCGGTCCCTAGCCCGAATGGGCCCAGAGGTCCGCGGCCGCGGTGACGGAGGTCCGGCCAGGTCCGCCGCTGGTCGGGGGCTCCGCCTCGACCACAGGCTCGACGCCGATCAGCCGCGGCACAGCCGCGGCGACGGAGGCCTCGAGCGCGTCGAGGTCGTACCCGCCTTCCAGGAAGGCCAGGGTGCGGCCCGACCGGCCGGCGAGGTCGGTCGACCGGTCCATCAGTGCTGCGAAGTCACCGGCCGAGAGCCCGAGGCCGGTCAACGGATCGGCCCGATGGGCGTCGAAGCCGGCGGACACCAGGATCCAGTCGGGCACGAAGCTCTCGACCAGGGGAGCGACGACCTCGTCGAAGGACCGGAGGTAGACGTCGCCGGTCGCACCCGCGGGCAGCGGGATGTTGCAGGTGAAGCCGAGGCCCGGCCCGCGTCCCCGGTCGTCGAGGGCTCCGGTACCGGGATACAGCGGCCACTCGTGCCAGCTGACGTAGAGCACGTCGGACCGGTCGTAGAAGATCTCCTGGGTTCCGTTGCCGTGGTGCGCGTCCCAGTCGAGGATGCAGACCCGGTCGCCGAGGGCGGCCAGGTCGGCGGCGACCACGGCGATGTGGTTGAGGAGGCAGAAGCCCATCCCCTGCGCGGGGCGCGCGTGATGCCCGGGCGGCCGCACCGCCAAGAACGCGGCGTCGCCGCGGCCCGAACGGAGCGCGTGGGCGGCGGCGAGACCGTCACCAGAGGCGCGAACCGCAGCGGCCCAGGAGGCCGACGAGACCTGGGTGTCGGGGTCGAGCGCCCCTCCCCCGGCCTCCGAGAGCGTGATGAGCCGGTCGAGGTAGTCGGGGCGGTGGACCCGCTCGAGCTCGTCGCGGGTGGCGTCGCGCGACTCCAGGGTGACGAGAGCCTCGCCGAGCCCGCTCGCCGCGAGCCCGCGCTCCACCGCGGCGAGTCGGGCAGGCCGCTCCGGGTGACCGGGCCCGGGAGCGTGCTCGGCGAAGATCGGGTCGCCGGCGACGAGGATCATCTCCGGAGGGTACCGGTCCGGATCGGAAACCCGACGCCCGGGTTGGCGGGCCGGTCAACGGTACGATCGGCGGACGATGCTCGCCTCGACGGTTCCGGCGCGATGACCGCGCGAACGCTCCGCTGGCAGGGCGGTTGGGCCCGGCTCAGTGCCTGGCGCGGCCTTGAGCACGTCGCGTACCTCGCGGTGGGTGCCGACGCGCCTCCGCCGCGTGAGGTCGTCGGTCAGTGCCTCGAGCGCATGCGCGAGGACGGCTTCGAGGACGTCGTGACCAGCGCGATGAGCCCCGCCGACTCGCTCGCGTTCGTCGACGCCGGTTTCGCGGTCCGTGAGCGGCTCTATCTCTTGCGCCACGACATGGAGAACATCCTTCCGATGTCCCCGCGCCCGCTGACCCGCGGCCGGCGCGTCGATCACGCCGCGGTGCTGGAGCTCGACGAGCTCGCCTTCGACGGGTTCTGGCACTTCGACGCCACCACGCTCGAGGACGCGCTCCGGGCGACGCCCTCCACCCGCTTCCGACTCGGCGGCGACGACCATGGACTCCGCACGTACGCGATCTCCGGTCGCGCGGGGCGCCAGGGCTACCTGCAACGGCTCGCGGTCCATCCGGACGCGCGCCGGGAGGGATGGGGACGCGTGATGGTCGCCGACGCGCTCTGGTGGCTCCGCAGGCGGGGCGTCGACCGGACCCTCGTCAACACCCAGCTCCACAACGAGGGCGCACTGCGGCTCTACGAGGAGTGCGGGTTCCGTCGCCTTCCCTTCGGCCTGAACGTCCTCGGCCGCGCCCTGTGATCGCGCGCTTCGCCGCGCGCGTGCTCTCCGCCGGCCTGCTCGTCGCCGCCCTGGCGATGCCGGCGGTGCCCGCACACGCCCAGACCGCGCCGGCGACCACGACGACCACCGCCGCGACCGGGACGACCAACGCAGACAGCCAGCCGCACATCCAGCTCGACAGCATCTCGGCCTACGGGGTCCTCGGCGGCAACGTCTCCATGGCACTCCGGCTCACCGGGCCCCTCACGGGCCTCGCGCTGCGGGTCACCGCGTTCTCCGCGGTCACGTCCCGCACCGCGTACGAGCGCACGATCGACGGGAAGAGCCTTGGAAGCGTGGTCGGCACCGAGACCTACGACATCGCCGGGCTTCCGACCGACACGACCGACAGTGGGCGGCGTGAGCTCATCGTCGGCATCCAGGACCCGGCCGCGGCGAGGGATGCGACCCGGTTCTCGCTCCGCAAGGTCGGGGTCTTCCCGCTCAAAGTCGATCTCGTACCCACCACCTCAGGGCCCACGCTCGACGGCTTCGTCACCCACCTGGTCGTGACCACGGGCTCGGCCGGTACGCCCACGTCGATCGGCGAAAAGCTCCAGGTGGCCTGGGTCTGGCCGGTCGTCGCACCGTCTGCCCGTCAGCCCGACGGCTCCCCCGATCCATCCGTCGTCGCGCAGTTCCGGGCCGACGGCCGCCTCGGCCGGATCGCCGCCGAGATCCCGCAGGCATCCGCGTTGCCGTTGACGCTCCGGATCAATCCGGAGACGGCTCAGTCCTGGAGCCAGCTCTCGCAGAGCGCACCGAACGACCCGACGTTGGTGGCGGGCATCCAGAACCTCGTGGCCCAAGCGCCGACCCACGAGGTGCTCAGCGAGCCCTACGTGCCGCTCGACATCCCGGCGCTGCAGGCGGCCGGACTCGCTGCTGACGTCACCAACCAGTTGACCCAGGGCGCCAGGGTTCTCGAGAACGTCCTGAAGAGCACCCCTGCGGCCACGACGGTCACCGCGCCCCTCGACGACGCGGCCCTCGGCACGCTCCACAGCGCCGGCATCGACCACCTGGTGCTCGACGGCGTCCCGCTCGAACAGGGCGTCGCGCCGCAATTCACCCCGGCGCAGCCGTTCCAGCTCCAATCCGCCGGCCGGACGGCCGTGAACAGCGACCGCGGGCTCGTCGACCTCCTCAACGGCACGGGAACGCCCGCCCTCCGGGCACAACGACTGCTGGCCGGTCTCGCGGTCGTCGCGCTCGAGCAGCCCAACGCGCGCCGGGGCGTCGCCCTGGTCATGGCCGACGACTGGAACCCGTCCACCGACATGCTCAACGCGATGATCGGCGGCCTCGAGGGCAACCCGTTCATGCAAGCGGCCACGGTCGACGAGGTGATGAACCGGGTACCCACGGAGACCCGCGCCGGCGTACCGGTCGTGCGTCGGCTTTCCCCGGTCAAGGCGGGGCGCGCTCCCGTCACCGCCGCGGCGCTGGCCGCCGCTCGCTCCAAGCTGGCCGCGTTCCAGACCCTCGTCGGTGCGGGTGCCGCCGCGGTGCAAGCGGCTCAGCACGCGCAGCTCGTGGCGCTCTCCTCGCAGTGGAAGGGAGCCGCGGGTCGTGGTGAAGCGCTCGCACAACTCGACTCCGTCGATCAGGCCGTCAACGGCTTTGCCAACGAGATTCAGATCACCACGAACCGCACGTTCACGCTGACCGCGCGCCGAGGGACGATTCCGCTCTCGTTCAAGAACCTCTCGAGCCAACCGATCTCCGTCCGGGTGCAGTTGCAGAGCGATCGGCTGCACTTCCCCGGCGGCGCCGACCAACAGCTCCTGCTGCTCCCGGGCACGACCACGGTCGGGAAGTTCGCGATCGAGACCCGGACGGGTGGTCCTGGAACCGTGCCGCTGAAGGTGAACGTCACCTCGGCCGACGGCTCGCTCGCGCTCCAGAGCTCCACGCTCAACGTCCATTCCACCGTCGTCAACGGCGTGGGCGTCTTCCTCACCGTCGCCGCGATCGTGTTCCTCGCACTCTGGTGGCTCGTCCACTTCCGGCGCCGCCGCCGCACCCGCTCGCCCCGTCCCGTGCTGCCGACGCCGGTGCATCAGCCCGCGTGAGCGACGTCGAGACCACGGGCGGGCGCTCACGCCTGCTCCGCTCGAGCGCGGTCGTCGGACTCGGCACCGCGATCTCCCGCCTCACCGGGTTCGGCCGGGTCGCCGCGCTCGCCTACGCGCTGGGGTTCACGCGCGTCACGGACACCTACAACCTGGCCAACGAGACGCCGAACATGGTCTACGAGCTCCTGCTCGGCGGCGTCCTCACGGCGACGTTCCTTCCGCTGTTCGTGCAGTACTTCGAGCGCGACGACGACGACTCGACCTCGGCCGTGCTCACGGTCTCGGTCGTGTTCCTCGTGCTGCTGACCATCGCGGGCATCGTCGCGGCTCCCTGGATCGTGCGGCTGTACACGATCCAGGTGCACGGCGCGACCCGGGTCGCTCAGCGGCACGTCGCCACCAACCTCCTGCGCTGGTTCATGCCGCAGATGTTCTTCTACGGCATCACCGCACTCGCGACGTCCCTCCTCAACGCTCGACGCCGCTTCGCCGCGCCTGCGTTCGCTCCCATCCTCAACAACGTCGTCGTGATCGCCATCTTCCTGTCGATCCCGCACATCGTCTCCGGGCCCCTCACGCTCACCCGCCTCGAGCACGACTATTCGCTCATCGTCCTGCTCGGCCTGGGGACGACCGCAGGGATCGCCGCCATGGCGCTCGTGCTCCTCCCGCCGCTCTGGCGCGCCGGCGTCCGCCTCCATTGGAAGCTCCAGCTCCGGCACCCCGCAGTGCGCCGCGTGATCTCACTGTCGGGATGGACGTTCGGCTACGTCGCCACCAACCAGGTCGCGCTGTGGGTCGTCCTGGTCCTGGCGAACGGGCGCGTGGGCGGGGTCTCCGCGTATCTCGGTGCCTACGTGTTCTTCCAACTCCCACACGGCCTGCTGGCGGTGTCCATCATCACGACCGTCGCGCCGGAGCTCGCCTCCGCGGTGACCCGCAACGACTTCGCCGAGTTGCGGGAGCGGTTCGCCGTCGGCCTACGGCTCACGATCGCGGTCGTGCTCCCCGCCGCCATCGGGTTCATCGCGCTGTCCAGACCACTCGTCGCCGGCCTCTTGCAGCGGGGCGCGTTCTCGAGCGCTTCGGCCGCGTCGACCTCACGGGCGTTGGCCGGGTTCGCGGTGGGTCTGGTCGCGTTCTCGGTCTACCTGTTCACGCTGCGGCTGTTCTATTCGATGCAGGACACCCGGACGCCGTTCCTCATCAACCTGTTCGAGAACGCGGCGAACATCGTTCTCGCGCTCGCGCTCTTCCCGGCGTTCGGCGTGACCGGCCTCGCGCTCGCGTTCTCCGGCGCCTACATCCTGGCGGCGGTGCTGGCCCTGTTCGTCGCCCGGCGGCGCCTCGGCTCCCTCGATCTGGCGGCTCTCGGCATCGGCCTGCCGCGGATCTTCCTGGCTTCCGCGGTCAGCGGGTTCATCGCCTGGGTCGTCGCCGAGGCCATCGGCTGGTCGGACGGCCTGCGCGCCCTCGAGGGCCTCTTCGCCGGCGGTACCACGTTCGTCGTCGTCATGGTCGTCACGTGCGTCGTCCTCCGGGTTCCCGAGGTCGCGATCCTCAAGGACGCCCTGCTCCGCCGTTCACCCACAGCACGCGGCGTGTAACGATGGACCTCGCGGTGGGGTCCGACGCATGCCGCAGCGCGCGGTCGTCGAACCGATCAGGAGGGGGAACATGAGCATCCGGGTCGTCACCGACAGCGCCTGTGACCTGAGCGACGAGCTCATCGCCGAGCTCGGCATCGAGGTCGTTCCCCTCACGATCCGATTCGGCTCCGAGGAGTTCATCGACCGGACGGAGCTGAGCAACGCCGACTTCTGGGTGCGCATGGCCGCGTCGCCCGTCCTCCCGGAGACCGCGGCGCCCTCCGCCGGGGCATTCGAGGCTGCGTTCCAGTCCCTCGCCGAGGCGGGTGCGACCGGGATCGTCTGCATCAACCTCTCGTCCAAGCTGTCGTCCACCATGCAGTCGGCCCAGATCGCCGCGAAGGCGTTCTCCGCCGACTGTCCGGTCGAGGTCATCGACTCCCTGTCCGTCTCGATGGGGCTCGGACGCCTCTGCATGACCGCTTCGAAGCTCGCCGGCGAGGGCGCGGCGCTCGAAGCGATCACGGCCGAGGTCATCGACCAGCGCAACCGGACCAAGCTGTTCGGCGTGCTGGACACGCTCGACAACCTGCGCAAGGGCGGCCGCATCGGCAACGCCCGGGCGCTCCTCGGATCCGTCCTCTCCATCAAGCCCATCGTCGAGGTGCGCGACGGCGCGGTCGAGGAGGCGGGCAAGGTACGCACACGTTCCAAGGCGATGCGAGCGCTCGTCGACAAGGTCAAGGCCGGGCCGGTCGAGAACCTGTCGGTGCTGCAGGGCGACGCTCCGGACGTCGACGAGCTGCTCGACCTGCTGGACCCGATCGTCCCGCGTTCCGAGATCGTCGTCGGCCAGATCGGCCCGGTCATCGGCACCCACGGCGGCCCGCGCGTACTGGGCGTCACCTTCCAGCAACCGCACGTCTAGCGGGGGTCGGCCGGACGCAGTGACGAACGACCGGATTCTCGGTGGCCGCTACCGGTTGGTCCGGGAGGTCGCGCACGGCGGCATGGCGACGGTCTGGGAGGCGGAGGACCCCCTTCTCTCGCGCCGCGTCGCGGTCAAGCTCCTCCACCCGTTGTTGGCGAACGACGCCGGCCTCCGCGAGCGCTTCCGGCACGAGGCCATCTCCGCGGCTCGGCTCAGCGACCCCGGGATCGTCGCCACCTACGACACCGGCGACGACCACGGCGACGCCTACATCGTGATGGAGTTCGTCGACGGCACGACGCTCCGTGAGGTGATCGACCGGCGCGGCCCGCTCCCGGCCGCGAGCGTCGTCGACATCGGCGCGCAGATCGCAACCGCGCTCGAACACGCCCACCGCCACGGCGTGGTCCACCGCGACGTCAAGCCCAGCAACGTCCTCGTGCAGGCGGACGGCCGGGTCAAGGTCACCGACTTCGGCATCGCCAAGGCCGGTGTCGGCGGCGAGCTGACCCGAACCGGCACCATCATCGGCACCGCGCGCTACCTCTCACCCGAACAGGTCGAAGGGCGCCCCGCCGATGCCCGGAGCGACGTCTACTCGCTCGGCATCGTGCTCTACGAGATGTTGTGCGGTACCGCGCCCTTCGTCGGCGACACCGAGATCGCGGTCGCGGTCGCACGACTCCACTCCTCGCCGGCTCCTCTCGCCGCGAGCCGCCCGGACGTGCCGCCGGGCCTCATCGGCGTCGTCGACCACGCGTTGCAACGCGATCCCGCGCTCCGGACGCCTTCGGCGCAGGCGCTGCGCAACGAGCTCGGCCACTTCGGGCTCGACGCCACCCCCGCGGGCGGGACGAGCATCAAGGCCGAGCCGGCCCGGCGCCGTCGAAAGGCCCCGCCACCCCCGGTTCCTCCGCTTCCACCCCGACGGTCGACGCCGGCCCCCGAGCCGCCGGGCGCGGCACCGATGACCGCGGCCGCGACGAAGACCGCCAAGAAGCGTCAACGCTCGTACCTCCGGCGCCACTGGCTGATCCTCACCGTCGTGGCGCTGGCGCTCGGAGCGGCCGCGACCGCGATCGCGCTCTCCTCCGGTGGTGGCGGGGGAGCCGGCGCAGGCGGTCAGCCGCCGGTCGTGACCGCGAAGGCCAACCCGCACGACATCAACATCGTGGCCGTCCACGACTTCGACCCCGAGGGCGACAACGGAAGCGAGAACCCGCAGGAGGTCGGCAACCTGATCGACGGCAACCCCGCCACCTTGTGGTTCACCGAGCGCTACAACACCCCCGCGTTCGGCGGCGCGAAATCCGGGGTCGGCGTCCGTCTCGATCTGGGAAGCTCACAGACGGTGACGAGCGTCGAGGCCGACGCGAACAGCACCGGCTGGTCCGCCCAGATCTACGTGTCGGACAATGCCGGAGCGGCGGTGAGCAACTACGGGCCGGTGCGGGTTCAACAGTCGAACCTCGGCACCCACGCGGTGATGACGCTGAAGCAGCCGGCGAAGGGCCGCTACGTGTTGCTCTGGCTCACGCTGCTCCCCCAGTCCGGCAAGCTCGGCCTTTCCGGAGTACGTGTGCGTGGGTGACCGGTCCGACGACGAGCTGGCACGCGCCGCGGCGTCTGGGGACGCGCAAGCGCTCGACGAGCTGCTCGCCCGTCACGTCGACCGGGTCCACGGAGTCTGCGCCCGGGTCCTCCGCGACCCGCAGGACGCCCTCGACGCGACCCAGAACGCGCTCATCGCGATCGCCCGCGGCATCGACCGGTTCGACGGCCGCGCCGCGTTCACGACCTGGATGTACCGCGTGGCGACCAACGCCGCACTCGACGAGGGCCGGCGAAGCTCCCGACGACCGACGCCGGTCGATGAACTGCCGAACGCGGTCGACGGCCGCTCCGGCACCGAGGCGACGGTCAGCGCCTCGATCGACGTCCACGCCGCACTCGCCCAACTGCCCGACGAGTTTCGGGTCGCGGTCGTCCTCCGTGATCTCGAGGACCTCGACTACGCCGAGATCGCCGCGATCCTCGACATCCCGCCCGGGACGGTCCGATCGCGGATCGCGCGCGGACGTACGGCCCTGGCGGCCATCCTGACCGATCGATCAGCGGGGAACTCAGACCCGGTCACCGAACGTCCGATCGGTTAGATGAACATGCCCGCATACCCCTTCGACGACCTGATGACCGGCCGACCGGTCTCGGAACGCGTCCAGATCACCGACGAAGCGATCAGCGCGCACGTCGACGGCGAGCTCGCAGCCTTCGCCGCGGATCTCGGGCTCGACGTCGCCGACGTGACCCGCCGGCTCGAGGACTGGCCCGGCTTCGAGACCCGGCGCGCCGAGCTCGAGGCCTCCAGGGCGGCGATCGGCGCGCTTCCGGCACCAGAGCTCGACGAGCTCACCCGGCAGCGGATGCTCACCGCCGCGACCCGGGCAGGGTCGATGCCGCCGGCGCGCGCAACCGGACGCGCTCGCCCACGGTCCCGCGTCGCCACGCGGTGGACGGCGATCTCGGCGGCCGCCGCGATCCTCGTCGTCGGCGGTGCCTTCGTCGTGCTGCGCGGCGACCACGGTGACCACCCGCGTCGAGCGGTCGACGCGGCTGCGGCTGCGCCCGCTCCCCTCGGCTACGTCGGCGACCTCGGCGACGTCACCGACCCGAACGCGCTCCGCGCCGAGCTGGCCCGGCGCCTGGTCCCGGGTGACAAGTCAGCCGGCAAGACGGCGACGCCCGCGACCACGACGACGACACCTGCCGCGTCCGAGCAGTCCAACCGCGCCGCCGCGTCTGCGCCGGGACTCGCCACAGGTTCCACCACGACGGGCAACGCGGACGACTCCTCCAGATTTGGGACGTCGGTGGCGCCGGAGTCGGCGGCCAGCCGGTGCGCGGCCTCGATCGTCAGCGCCGACGCACCCGGGCGCACGGTGCTGCTCACCGCCACCGGTGTCTACCGCGGGCAGCCGGCCGCGATCGTCACGATCCGACGCGGCGGTCGGACCGTCACCTTCATCGCCGACCTGTCCACCTGCGCGGTCATCGGCGGGCAGTCGGGCGGCTCCGGCTGACGTTCCGACCCGCCCATGTACGCTCACCTCACCCGGCCGCCGGCCCGAATCGAGGTGCGATGAGTGACTGGACGCAACAGGCAGCGGATGCGATCGAGTCCGCGGTCACCACGGCGCGGGACAAGACGGTCGAACCGGCCCGATACGCGGCCCGGGTCGCCGTCTACGGCACCCTCGTGGCGTTCTTCGCCCTGGTTGCCGTCATCCTGCTCCTCGTGGGCCTGTTCCGGGGTCTGAACGTCGTGTTCCACGGCGCGTTCGGGTGGAAGGTCTGGGTCTCCTACGCGGTCGTCGGAGGAATCTTCGTGATCGGGGGCGGGTTCTGCTGGGTCAATCGTTCCCCGAAGAGGACATCGGATGCCCGAACCGCGTGAGCTGATCATCATCGGATCCGGCCCTGCCGGACTGACCGCCGCCATCTACGCCGCTCGAGCGAATCTGCAGCCGCTCGTCATCGAAGGTCTCGCCGCCGGAGGCCAGCTCATGCTGACCACCGAGGTCGAGAACTTTCCGGGCTTCCCCGAGGGGATCATGGGTCCCGAGCTCATGATGCGCATGCGTGAGCAGGCGGAGCGCTTCGGCGCCGAGTTCATCACCGCCGACGTGGACCGGGTCGAGTTGAGCGAGCGCCCGTTCGGCGCCTGGGTCGGCGACTCCGAGTACCGCGCGATGACGGTGATCGTCTCCACCGGTGCGTCGGCCCGCATGCTGGGCATCGAGGGCGAGTACGACCTCCTCGGGCACGGCGTGTCGACCTGCGCGACCTGTGACGGCTTCTTCTTCCGCGAGCACGAGATCGCCGTCGTCGGTGGCGGCGACTCGGCCATGGAAGAGGCGATCTTCCTCACCAAGTTCGCGAGCAAGGTCACGATCGTGCACCGCAGGCACGAGCTGCGGGCGTCGAGGATCATGGCCGAGCGCGCGCTGGCGCACCCCAAGATCGAGTTCGTCTGGGACAGCGCGGTCGACGAGGTCATCGGTGAGAAGAAGCTCGAGGGTGCCCGTCTGCGGAACCTCGTCACCAGCGAGGAGTCCGTGCTCCCGGTCACCGGGCTGTTCGTCGCGATCGGTCACGACCCGAACACCGCGTTGTTCAAGGGACAGCTCGAGCTCGACGCGAACGGCTACATCGTCACCGAAGGCTCCTCGATGCGGACCTCGGTCGACGGCGTCTTCGCCTGTGGCGACGTCCAGGACCACGTGTTCCGCCAGGCGATCACCGCGGCGGGAACCGGCTGCATGGCTGCGATCGAGGCCGAGCGGTGGCTCCAGGCCCTCGAACCGATCGCGGCGTCGTAGTCCGGAATGCGCCCGGGTCCGACTCGGTTGGACCGGCCACTAGGCTCACAGAGCCCTCGCTTGAAAGGACCAAACAGTGTCTGAGGACATCCTGACAGTTTCCGACGCGACGTTCGACGAGACGGTGGTCGGATCAGACACGCCGGTCGTCGTCGACTTCTGGGCCGAATGGTGCGGCCCGTGCAAGATGATCGCGCCGACGCTCGAGGAGATCGCCTCGGAGAACCGCGGCAAGCTCTCGATCGCGAAGCTCAACGTGGACGACAACCCGGAGACCGCCCGCCGGTTCGACGTCATGAGCATCCCGACGCTCATCGTCTTCCAGAACGGCGAGGCCAAGAAGCGCCTCGTGGGGGCGAAGGGCAAGGGCCAGCTCCTGCAGGACCTGGCCGAGTTCATCGGTTGACCGATCCGCTCGCGCTCCGGCGCGGCGAGACCGGCGAGGAGGTCCGCGACCTCCAGCTGCGGCTCGCTGCGCTCGGAGCCGAGATCGGCGACGCGCAGACCGGGCTCTACGACGCCGCGACCGAGCGGTGCGTCCGGGCGTTCCAGGAGAGCCGCGGCCTCCGGGTCGACGGCATCTGCGGCCCGCAGACGTGGGCTGCGCTCGTGGAAAGCGGTTACGCGCTCGGAGACCGCTTGCTCTACCTGCGCCGGCCGATGCTACGGGGTGACGACGTCGCCGAGTTGCAAGGCCGGCTCAACGCCCTCGGATTCGACGCCGGCCGCGAAGACGGGATCCTCGGGCCCGCAACCGCCCGTGCGCTCGCCGACTTCCAGCGCAACGCCGGACTCGGTTTCGACGGCATCTGCGGGGCGACCACCGTCGCCGCACTCGCCCGGCTGGGAGATCGGCGCACCGGGTCGGTCGCCGAGGTCCGCGAGCGTGAGGGCCTCCGCAGTGTGCGACGGCTCGACGAGCGCAGGATCTACCTCTGGTGCACCCCTGGGCTCCAACCGCTCGGGGCCGCGGTTGGTCGAGGGTTGGCCGAGAGTGGCGCGGAGATCGTCATCGACGTCTCCGGCGAGCTCGACTCGGTGGTGGCCGAGGACGCCAACCGTTACGCGGCCGACGTGCTCCTGGCGCTCCGCCTCGGCGATCGCAGCGAGATCTGTGCCCACCACTTCGGCACGGAGCGGAGCCGCTCCGAATCCGGGCTGCATCTCGCCGCCGCCC
Organism: Actinomycetes bacterium; assembly: GCA_025463865.1. Classification (GTDB taxonomy): domain Bacteria; phylum Actinomycetota; class Acidimicrobiia; order IMCC26256; family Chersky-534; genus Chersky-534. Next base: position 40,625 of record JAODBH010000083.1, read on the forward strand.
TACTCGAGGAACTTGCCAAGATCTCCCAGGTTGCCGCAGGGCCCGAACCGAGGCGCTACGCGATCCTCCGAGAGACCCGCATGACCGCGGTCGTCTGCGAGCTCGGCCTCGACGGCGACGTCGAGACGATGGGCCGCCTGGTCAGCAACAACGCCGCGATCGCCCGCGCCGTCGTCCGAGGCGTTCGTCACGGCGTCGAGCGTCCGATCCAGGAACCCGTCGGCGACGCATAGCGATCTGCGCCGCGTCGACTTGGCCTCGGGTCACCCGAGACTTGCGTCGACTCGACCTTTACCTTCGGTCATGAGCCGGTAGATCCGCTCGAGGTCCTCGAGGGTCGAGAAGTCGATGACGACCTTCCCGCGCTTCGCGTTGAGGTCGACCTTGACCCGGGTCTCGAGGTAGTCGCCCAGCAGCTCCTCCAACTCGAGCAGGCCCGGTGGGCGGAGTCGCCGGCCGGTGGCCGTAGCAGCGTTGCCGGCGGGCGCTTCGCGCGTCCGGCTCCGCACCGCGTCCTCGACCGCACGGACCGAGAGCCCGCCGGCCACCGCACGTTTCGCGAGCTGCTCCTGGTACGCCCGATCGGGCGTGCCGAGTAGCGCGCGGGCGTGGCCCATGGTGAGGTTGCCGTCCTGCAGTGCGCGTTGGATCGAGGGCGGGAGCTGGAGAAGTCTCAAGGTGTTGGTGATGCTGGTCCGGCTCTTGCCGACACGGGCCGCGACCTCGTCGTGGGTGAGCTCGAAGTCCTCGATGAGCTGCTGGTAGGCCGCGGCTTCCTCGAGGACGTTGAGGTCGGAGCGGTGCAGGTTCTCGACCAACGCGGCTTCGAGCGCGACCACGTTGGTGCTCGAGCGGATCAGCGCGGGGATCACCTGGAGCCCGACCCGTCGGGCCGCGCGCCAGCGACGCTCGCCCGCGATGAGCTCGTAGCCGTCGTCGGCCGGCCGCACGAGCACCGGCTGCAGGACCCCGACCTCTCGGATCGACTCCGCGAGGATCGCGAGCGCCTCTTCGTCGAAATGGCTCCGCGGCTGGAACGGGTTCGGCCGGATGGACGCAACCGGAAGTTGCTCCAGCCCGTCCTCGAGTCCCGTCTGCTGCGCTTCGGCGGGGATCAGGGCCCCGAGCCCTTTACCCAGTCCGCCTCTTCGCGCCACGGCATACCTCCTTGGAGAGTTCTCGATAGGCGATCGCGCCACGCGAGGTCGAGTCGAAGATGATGATGGGCTGCCCGAAGGACGGCGCTTCCGACAGTCGCACGGTCCGGGGCACCACGGTCCGGTAGACCTTGGGCCCGAAGTGCTCGCGCACCTCCTGCTCCACCTGGTCCGAGAGCTTCGTCCGGGCGTCGTACATGGTGAGAACGATCCCCCGGACGTCGAGCGTCGGGTTGAGGTTCGTGCGGACCAGCGCCACGTTGCGGAGCAACTGACCCAAACCCTCGAGCGCGTAGTACTCGCACTGGATCGGGACGATCACCGCATCGGCCGCTGCGAGGCCGTTCACGGTGAGCAGGCCGAGGGACGGTGGGCAGTCGATCAACGCGAAGTCGTAGTCGTCGCGGGCCTCTTGGAGCGCCCGCTTGAGCTTGAGCTCGCGACTGAACGCCGGGACCAGCTCGATCTCGGCCCCGGCAAGGTCGATGGTCGCGGGCGCAACGAAGAGGTTCTTGAGACTTGTCGGTTCGACGCAGTCCTCGAGCGGGAGGTCGTGCATGAGCACGTCGTAGATCGAGTTCTGCAGGTTGCGGGCGTTGATCCCGAGGCCGGTCGTGGCGTTCCCCTGGGGGTCGAGGTCGACCACCAGCACGCGGTAACCAAGTTCGGCGAGACCGGCGCCCAGGTTCACCGAGGTGGTGGTCTTCCCCACGCCACCCTTCTGGTTCGCGATGGCGATGATCGTCGGGAGGTCGTACTCCTCGTACTCGGAACCGCCGCCGCCACCAGCACGCTGCTCGGCGCGACTGAGCGGTCGTCCCGGCGGAGTCGCCACTGGCGGTTCGGGAACCTCAGGGAGCGGGGTCTCGACCGGGCCGGCTGCCGGCTCGGGCCCGACGACCGGGGATACCTGCGCCTCCGAGACGTTGATCTCGACCCCGGCGGCTCCCGGCTCGGCAGTACGGGCGATCGCGATCTCCAGACTCTCGACCTCTTCGCCGTCGCCCACATCCAGCGCGGGTCCGCTGGGTCCAGCATCCGCGGTCTCAGCCGTTGGCGGCTCAGGATCCGCCGGGACCACCACGGCCGGCCTGACGGTGCCGAAGGGGGTGGCCGGACCCGGGTGGGACGTCACCGTGGCGGCGTCCTCGGCATCCGAAGCCGTTGCGTCCTCGTTTCCGCGCCGAGACGCCCACGGGCTCGGACGGCGTCCGAACGGGCGCAGATCCGCGTGGGTGCTCTCCGGTGCTTCGGACGGCGGCGGTGCGACTCCACCCTCGACCTGCGGGCGCGATGCGCGCTCAGCGGCGCCTTCGGGATCGGATCCGCTCGCGTCGATCGTCACGGTGCAGTCCTTCTCATCGGTGCCATCCTCCCTGCGCTCAGCTCGATGGTCAAGCCTCAGGACGTTTCACGTGGAACGTGGCCGACCTCAAGACAGCACGACCTCGTGCGATTCGCGTGAACGAAGTCCGTAGGAGCGCCGGGCGATGTTCCACGTGAAACCTCACCAGAGCGGCCGTTTGCTGGGGATCCCCACCCGTCTTGGGTAGCGGTCGTCCAATGGTGCGATCTTTCGGAGTACCGCGAACCCCAGGCCATCACGGTGCTCGACTCCGGTGAACTCCAGACCCAGAATGTCGAGGGGGGCCTGGGACCAGCGCTCACCGGTGCTGTTCGGCGCCTCGCTGACCACCAACCTACCCCCGGGCGCAACCAGTCCAGCTGCGCATTCCGCCAACACCGGAGCGGATCCGAAGGCGCGAGCCACCACCAGCTCGTAGGACTCTCGCTCAGCCGTCCGTCCGAGCTCCTCTGCCCGAGCGGCCACGGCGACGCCTCGATCCGCGAGGCCGAGATCGATGAGAGCCTGCGCGAGCAGCGTGCTTCTGCGCTCGGAGCCGTCGACGAGGAGAGCGGTCGCCTCCGGCCACTGCACGAGCAACGGGATGCCCGGGAGTCCCGCGCCGGTACCGAGATCGAGGAAGCGGGCGGGTGGGGTTCCCACCGCCGCGGCGAAGGCCGCGGAATGCGCCAGGTGCTCACGGGCGCTGCCCGAGCCCAAGAGGTGCCGGGCCTGCGCGTCGTCGAGGTACCGCTTGACCGGACCCCAGCGATCGGGATCGCCGTCGATCAAGACGGCTGGATGACGACCCGGCGCCGGGGCTCCTCACCCTCGGAGATCGTCGAGAAACCCTCGACCTCCGCAACCGTGTCGTGGACCACCTTGCGGTCCGCGGCACCCATCGGCTCGAGGGCGAGCTCTTTGCCCGACTCCCGCACCTTCTCGATCAGGGTCCGGGTGAACGCCGACAGGGCTTCGCGACGCTTGGCGCGGTAGCCGGCGACGTCGACGTTGATGCGCGCACCGTGGCCACCCGTCCGCCGCTGGACGACCGTGCGGGTCAGCTCCTCCACCGAGGCGAGCGTCGCGCCCTTGGGGCCGACGAGCAGGCCGAGGTCGGAACCCTCCACGTCGACGTGGATGAAGTCGTCGTCGATCGTGAACTGAACGGCTCCCGACGCGCCAAAAGCTTCCAGAAGCCCCTTGACGAAGTCGACGGCACTTGCCGCCTGGTCCTCGATCGCCACGTCCGTCTGCTCGTCCACCGTGTCTCCGTTCGTAGCCGGGCGATTCCCGGGATTCCGTGCCGGCCGCTCCGCGGAGGACTCCGCCGAGCGCTCACCGGTGATACCCGTCGTGGTGCCGGCATCGATGGTCCCGACCGCCGCGCCTCCACCCGACCCGGAGCTTCGCCGCCGGCGACGCCGCTTGTTCCCGCCACCCGCAGGCCGATCACCGGCCTCGGTGCTGTCGGCGGTCTGTGCGGACGACGAGGCCGCCTTGGGCTCCTGGCGCCTGGTGTCCCCATTGCGCGGCCGCGCCGACCGGGGCGAACCGTCGCCGCGACCCTTCGACCGACGGCGCTTCTCTCCCGGCTTCTCCCGTGAGATCGGCTTGACCCGGGCCCGGATCCGGGTCTCGACCCCGAAACGGCCGAGGAAACCGGACTTCTTGGCCAAAACCTCGTACTCGAGCTCGGACTCGTCGACTCCGAGCTGGTCCAGCGCTGCGTCCACGGCCTCGGCCTCGGTGCGCGCGCTGGTCTCTACCCACTCCATGCGTCTACTTCCGTCGTTTCTTCTGTCGTCGGGCCGGTGTCGGTGCGACCGGCTTCGACGCGGCGGGCTTTGGCGGGGGGGCAGGCGTCGGTTCCGGCGGCTTCAGCAGCCGGCCCAACCGCCCGGGTTCGGGCGCGGCCTTGCCGTTGCCGCTGCCGTTCGAAGGTGCGCCGCCGGTTTCGGCGCCCGGCTTCTGGCGGGAGTCCGGGATTGCGATCTTCCGCATGATGAGCTCCTGCTGGCCGAGCCGCCAGACGTTGCTCACGAAGAAGTAGATGACGAGACCCGCGGGCATCGAGAGTGCGATCAACCCGAAGAACATCGGCATGACCTTCGCCACCATCATCATCTGCGGGTTCGGCGCTCCGACCTGCTGCCGCTGGGTCTGCCGCTGCTGCATGATGCCGGTGCCGACGACCAGGGCGACGGTGAAGAAGTAGGGGATCGCGGCGAGGAGGCTCGTGTGCTTGCCGAGAGCCGTCACGTTGAGGTCGAGACCCATGAAGTGCTGGGCCTTGGGGAGCTTCGCGGCGAGGTCGGTGAGCTGCTGGGTGCTGAAGGTCGGGACGTTGGCCTTCAGGACGGCGAGGCCCGACTTGCTCGTGGCATCTGCGCCGCAGGCCTTGGATGTGGTGGTCGGGCTGCAGAGGGCCTGGAAGAGCTTCGAGCTGACCGGAACGTGCTTGTACGGCTCGCGCAGGAAGCGGAACAGCGCGATGAAGATCGGCATCTGGATCAGGAGGGGGAGGCAACCCGCGAGCGGGTTGATCCGATTCTCCTTGTAGAACGCCATCATCTCTTCGTTGAGCTTCTGACGGTCGTTCTTGTACTTCGCCTGGAGCTCTTTGATCTTCGGCTGGGCGCGCTGCATCGACATCATCGACTTGGCCTGCTTGGCCGTCAGCGGGAACAGGGCCAGCATGATGATGACGGTGAGCAGGATGATGCAGACGCCGAGGTTCGGCACCACGGCGTAGAGGTTCGCGAGCACCCAGCCGAGCCCCTGGTAGAGCGGCTCGAGCAGCGAGATTCCGAGTATCACGTGCGATCACTCCCGAGCGCGAGCTTTGTGCGCTTTCGATGGGAACAGGTGTTCGGTACAGGGTCGACGCCGCTGCCGCCCCATGGATGGCAGCGGGCCAGCCGGCGGGCCCCCAGGCCTACGCCGCGCCAGAACCCGTGCATCTCCAGCGCCTGGGCGGTGTACTCCGAACACGAAGGATAGAAGCGGCAGCGGGGCGGCATCGCACCGCTGATGATCTGATACCCACGGATGGCCCGTAAGGCCACACGGGTCGGGACATTGGGAGGAGCGCCGTTCACGGCTCCACCATCGTGAGCAACGCACGCACGGACGCTCGCAGCTTGCTCATCGACAGGTCCCGGGTCGCGGGGGCCGCGCCGAACAGGTAGGCACGCCCGTTGCGGAGCCCCTCGGCCTCTTCGTGGAGCGCGGCTCGGAGCCGACGTCGAATCCGATTCCGCGCGACGGCGTTGCCGCTGCGCTTCCCGATGGCGAAGGCCACCCGCGGCGGTTCTTCCTCGGAGGCGAGACGCACCACCCGGACGCTGATCGCGCCGCGACGGAGTGCCCGGGCGCGGGACAGTTCCGCGAACGTCGCACGGCGGTCGACGTGCCAGATCAGGCGGTCAGCCGGGAGCGGCCCTTGAGCCGACGGGCCTTGACGACCGCCCGGCCGGCGCGTGTCCGCATCCGAGACCGAAAACCGTGCTTCTTCGCCCGTTTGCGAATGTTTGGCTGGAACGTACGCTTCACGCATGGCCTCCTCGAGAGGGCCTGCCGAGGTCGCCAGGGGTCCGCAGGAGTCGGGCTCCCGCGTCGACGCGCGCCGCGACGGCAGAAGCGGTCATCTTACGGGTCGGGCGACCTCATCCGCAACGCGGTGCCCGGACCGCCGCGGAGGCTCGAAAACGGCCCGGCAGCGGCGGTCGCAGCTCGGCGCCCGCGCGGCGCGCGCGAGGCCGTCGGGGGTTGCAATAGCACGGTTCCGGGGCTGTTGGGAAGCCCTACGCGGCCCTTGTGACCCCCATACCCCGGTGCTAGCTTCGCCGCGTCGCCGGGTCACAGAATCCCCCGTGCCCGGGCGGCGGTTGGTGAAAGGAGAGGCACGATATGCCTCTCCTTTCTTGACTTCTCCACACCTGTGGACACGCCTGTGGACAACGAGAGTGGCACGGTGATGGCGGAGGATCTCTGGCAGCGGGGCTCCGCAGTCCTGAGGTCCCAACTCGCCGAGGCCACCTGGAACACCTGGTTTCACGGTGTTCACGCCATGCACGCCACAGATGACCGTTTGGTCCTCGGTGTCCCAAGCTCGGTGGCGTGTGAGCGGATCCGCTCGAGCTACTCCGGGATGCTGACCGACGCGCTCCGCGACGCGACCGGCCGCGAGATCACCATCGAGCTGGTGATCCAGACCACCCCCCGCGACGACGAGCTCGTGCGGATCCAGCGAGAGCCGCTGGTCTCGACCCTCCCGACCCTCGAGGGCGACGACATCGAGGTGATCCGGCCTCCGGGTCCGGCCAACAACGCACCGCCGCCGCGCACCTGGGCCAGCGACACGTTGAACCCCCGGTACACCTTCGACCAGTTCGTGATCGGGGCCTCCAACCGGTTCGCCCATGCAGCGGCGCTCTCGGTCGCCGAGTCGCCGGCCCGGTCGTACAACCCTCTGTTCATCTACGGCCCGGCGGGTCTGGGCAAGACCCACCTCCTCCACGCCATCGGCCATCACGTCCGGGAGATGTTCAAGAACAAGCGGGTCCGCTACGTCTCGACCGAGACCCTGATGAACGAGTTCGTCGACGCGCTGCGCACCAACACCACCCCTGGCTTCAAGCGCCGGTACCGGGAGGTGGATGTGCTGCTCATCGACGACATCCAGTTCCTGGAACGCAGCGTGCAGCTCCAGGAGGAGTTCTTCCACACGTTCAACTCGCTCCACGTGTCGGAGAGCCAGATCGTGATCTCCTCCGACCGGCCGCCCAAGTCGATCGCCACCCTCGAGGACCGTCTCCGGACCCGGTTCGAGTGGGGGCTGATCACCGACATCCAGCCCCCGGAGTTCGAGACCCGCCTGGCCATCCTCCGGAAGAAAGCCGACTCCGAGGGGCTCGACAACATCCCCACCGAGGTCATGGCGTTCATCGCCACCAACATCTCCGACAACGTGCGCGAGCTCGAGGGCGCGCTCATCCGGGTGGCGGCCTACTCGAGCCTCAACCGGGCCCCTCTCTCCGAGGAGATCGCCCAGCAGGTCCTCGCCGACCTGCTCCCGCCGTCGAAGCCGCGCGTCGTCACGCCGCAGCTCATCCTGGACGAGACGTCCAAGATGTTCGGCTGGTCCATCGAGGACCTCTGCGGCAAGAGCCGGCGCCGGCCGCTCGTCACCGCGCGCCAGATCGGCATGTACGTCTTCCGCGAGCTCACCGACTACAGCTACCCGAGGATCGCAGAGGTCTTCGGTGGGCGCGACCACACGACCGTCATGCACGCGGTGGAGAAGATCAAGGCGCTGATGACCGAGCGCCACATCATCTTCGACCAGGTCAACGAGCTCATCGGCCGCATCAAGCACGGCACAGGTGGATAAGCCTGTGGATACCTGGGGATATCCCACCCCGCGCGTGGGAGGACGGGGGACCATGGGGGTCGCGGCACACAGTCCCCTGTGGAAAGCGGTGGACAACCGGTGCGGTGCCAAACCGGGTCCCACCAGCACAGCGACCTGGTTGTCCCCAATCCACAGGCCCTACTACTACGACTACAGAACTCAAGTTCTTTGTATCTCTGGAGGGTGGACGTGAAGTTCCGTTGTGAGCGCGACACGCTGGCCGAAGCCATCTCCACCGCGCAGCGGGCGGTGGCCTCACGTACCGGTGCGCTTCCGGTGCTGTCGGGCCTCCGCTGCACGTTGCAGGGCGACGTGCTCGAACTGGTCGGCTCCGATCTCGAGCTGACCATCACGGTCGAGGCGCCGGCACAAGGCGAGACCGACGGGCACGCCGTGCTCCCGGCCAAGCTGTTCTCCGACATCGTGCGGTCGATGCCCGACGGCTCGGTCGTGAGCGTCGACGTCGGGGACGACGAGGCCCGCATCACGGCTGGGCGGTCGAGCTTCGCGGTGCGGGTGCTCGGAGCCGACGAGTTCCCGCGGCTGTCGACTCCCGCCGGAGCGGGTGTCCGGGTCGAGGCGGCTGCCTTCGCCGAGGCGCTGCGCCAGGTCGTGCCGGCCGCATCCCGCGACGACGCCCGCCCGATCCTCACCGGAGTTTTGCTCGCCTCCGCCGCTGGAGGGCTGCGGTTGGTGGCCACGGACTCCTACCGGCTCGCGGTGCGTGAGCTGCAGGGAGTGTCGATGCTGGAAGAGGGCCAGAAGGTGCTCGTCGCCGCGAAGGGTCTCGGTGAGGTGCAACGGCTCCTGAGCGACGGCGAGGTCGAGGTCGTGCTCGCCGAGCGGGAGGTGTTGTTCCGCATCGGGCGTACGTCCATCACGACCCGTCTCATCGAAGGTGAGTTCCCGAACTACGAGCAGCTGATCCCGTCCGGCTACCCCAACCGGCTGACCGTCCAACGCGACGCGTTGACCGAGGCCGTCAAGCGGGTGCGGCTGGTGGGCCAGGGCCGCGACACGTCGCCGATCCGCCTGTCGATGAGCTCCGAGGGCCTTGAGCTCTCGGCCATCGCCCAGGAGGTCGGCGAGGCGCGGGAGTCGGTCGAGGCGAAGTACGAAGGAACCGACCTGACCGTGGCGTTCAACTCGGAGTTCCTGCTCGACGGGCTGGCCGCGGCCAACTCGGCCGAAGTCGTGCTCGAGACCCTGGACCCGTTGAAGCCGGCCACGCTGCGCTCCACCGAGAGCCAGGACCTCCTGTACCTGTTGATGCCGGTCCGGATCCCCTGAGGCTCGATCTTCCGCGGCGGTTGTCCCCGGAGCAGGGACGCGGAACCACCCCGCGAGTCGCGGCGTGCCACCGATGAACGTCGCGCACCTCTGGCTCACCGATTTCCGCTGCTACCGCGAGGTCGACTTGGAGCTGGGAGAGGGCCTGACGGTGTTCGAAGGCGCGAACGCCCAAGGCAAGACCAGCCTGCTCGAGGCCGTCACCTGGGCCGCGACCACGAAGTCGTTCCGTGGGGTTCCCGATTCCGCGCTCGTGCGCGACGGCTCCGATCGGGGCGTGCTCCGGCTCGAGGTCACGAGCGGGGAACGCACCCAGCTGCTGGAGGCCGAGATCCGGGTAGCCGGCCGCAACCGCATCCTCGTGAACCACAACCCCCTTGCGCGGGCACGAGAGCTGCTCGGCTTCCTCCGGGTCACCGTCTTCGCACCCGACGACCTGGATCTGGTGAAGGGCAGCCCGGCGGGTCGTCGCGACTACCTCGACGACCTCCTGGTGTCCATGGCCCCGAGGTACGAGGCGGCCCGCGGCGATTACGAGAAGGTCCTGCGCCAGCGGAACGCCCTGCTGCGCGGGGCGGGTCCGGTGGACCTGCCGACACTCGACGTGTTCGATCTCCAACTCGTGGCGGCCGGGGCCGAGCTCGTCCGCGGCCGGCTGCAGCTGATCGACCGCCTGACCCCTTGGATCCGGTCCGCGTACCACGACCTCGCGTCGGCGACCCCCGAGCTCGAAACCCGCTACGAAGCCGAGTGGGCGGACGGCGAGCTCGACCTCGCCGATGTCGGTGACGTGGCCGGCCTGCTCGAGGCAGCGGTGGTCCGGGCCCGACCGCGCGAGATCGAGCGGCGCACCACACTCGTCGGGCCGCACCGGGACGAGTGGCGGCTCCGGTTGCGCGGCCTGGAGGCCCGGACGCACGCTTCACAGGGCGAGCAACGCACGTATGCGTTGGCGTTGCGGCTCGCGGGGCACCACACGTCCTGCGAGGTCGTGGGAGAGGACCCGGTGCTGCTGTTGGACGACGTGTTCAGCGAGCTCGACGCGGATCGGGCGGCGGCCCTGGTGAAGCACCTGCCGTCGGGCCAGACGCTGCTGACGACCGCCGGGGTCGTTCCCGACGGCATCGAGCCGGAACGGCGGTTACGGGTCGTCGAGGGCAGCCTGGTGGACGTGGGCCCGTGAGCCCCGACCGCGATCTTCCCGAGGGTGTCCGTTCGGTGGCCGACGCGCTCGGGGTGATCGGTCGGGACCTCGGACTCGCCAATCCCTCGGTGCTGGCGCGGCTCCACGCGGCGTGGCCGGAGCTCGTCGGTCCCGCGCTCGCAGGGCACACCGAACCCCGGAGCCTGCGCGACGGCGTGCTCACCGTGGCGGTCGACGCCGTGGGTTGGGCGACCCAGCTGCGTTACCTCGAGAGCGAGCTCCTGCGCCGGGCCGAGGAGGTCATCGGCGAACCGGTGGGGAACGCGGTACGGGTCACCCAGAGTGGCCCGGAACCCCCCGGGGCTCCCGGGGAAAACGGCACCCGTCTGGTAAGATAGCGACCCTGGCCATAGCGGCTCTGACCAGGGATTTCCCAGGGTTTCCCCCGGTGTTTCGAGCCGCTTTTCGTCTCCTTCGAACGAGGTCTCACGCGTGGCGTACAGCGCCAAGGACATCACCGTCCTCAAAGGTCTTGAACCGGTCCGCGAACGGCCGGGGATGTACATCGGCTCCACCGGCCCATCGGGCCTCCACCATCTGGTCTACGAGGTCGTCGACAACTCCGTCGACGAGGCGATGGCGGGGTACGCCACGCACATCGAGGTCACCCTGCTCGCCGACGGCGGGGTCCGGGTCGTCGACGACGGCCGCGGGATCCCGGTCGACAACTACCCGGGCGAGAAGAACAAGTCGGCCGCCGAGGTCGTCATGACGGTCCTCCACGCCGGCGGCAAGTTCGGCGGCGAGGGCTACAAGATCTCGGGTGGCCTCCACGGCGTCGGGATCTCGGTCGTCAACGCGCTCTCGGTGCGGCTCGACCTGGAGATCAACCGCGACGGCGGCCGGTGGGTGCAGCACTACGCCAAAGGCGGCACCCCCCAGGACAAGCTGACCCGGGTGGCCGCCTCGAAGAAGCACGGCACCAGCGTCACCTTCTGGCCGGACCCGACCATCTTCGACGAGATCGAGTTCCGGGCCCAGACGCTGCTCGAGCGGCTCCGGGAGATGGCCTTTCTCAACAAGGGCCTCGAGATCCGGTTCCGGGACGAACGGTCCGAGGAGCCCGTCGAGACGATCTTCAAGTACGCCGGCGGCATCGTCGACTTCGTGAAGCACCTCAACGCCACCAAGGAGCCCATCTTCAAGCGCGTGGTCGCGTTCGAGGAGATCTCGGGGTACGGCGAGGTCGACATCGCGATGCAGTGGAACACGGGCTACCACGAGGGGATCCACTCCTTCGCCAACAACATCGCCACCACCGAGGGCGGGATGCACGAGGAGGGCTTCAAGAAGGCCCTCACGAACGCGGTCAACAAGTACGGCCGCGAGAAGAACCTGCTGAAGGAGAAGGAGGACAACCTCCTCGGCGAGGACATCCGCGAGGGCCTCACCGCGATCATCTCGGTCAAGCTCCGCAACCCGCAGTTCGAGGGCCAGACGAAGACCAAGCTGGGCAACACCGAGATGCGGTCGATGGTCGAGAAGGCCACCAACGAGAAGCTCCGCGACTGGCTCGAGGAGCACCCGCCGGAAGCGCGCCAGGTCGTCGCGAAGGCCACCCAGGCCGCGCACGCCCGCATGGCCGCCCGCCAGGCCCGTGACCTCACCCGCCGCAAGTCGCTCCTCGACTCCGCGGCCATGCCGGGCAAGCTCGCCGACTGCTCGACCCGCGACCCCGAGCGGGCCGAGGTCTTCATCGTCGAGGGTGACAGCGCCGGCGGCTCGGCCAAGCAGGCCCGCGAGCGCGAGTTCCAGGCCATCCTCCCGATCCGGGGGAAGATCCTGAACGTCGAGCGCGCCCGCCTCGACAAGATGTTGAAGAACGAGGAGATCCACACCCTGATCACGGCGATCGGCGCCGGCATCGGGGAGGAGTTCGACGTCGAGAAGGTCCGCTACCACAAGGTGGTGCTCCTGACCGACGCCGACGTCGACGGCAGCCACATCCGCACCCTGCTCCTCACGTTCTTCTACCGCCAGATGCCCGAGCTCGTGCGCGCCGGCTACGTCTACATCGCGCAGCCGCCGCTGTACTCGGCCGTCCTCGGCAAGGAGAAGACCTACCTCAAGGACGACGCCGCGCTGGAGGCGTTCCTCGCCGCGCACGACAACCGCAAGCCGGAGATCAGCCGGTTCAAGGGCCTCGGGGAGATGAACTACGAGGAGCTGTGGGCCACCACCATGGACCCCTCGACCCGTTCGCTCCTGCGGGTGAGCGTCGAGGACGCCGCCATCGCCGACGACATCTTCTCCCGGCTCATGGGCGACAACGTCGACGCCAGGCGGGAGTTCATCCAGGTCAACGCCAAGGACGTCCGCTTCCTTGACATCTAGCCATCGGGCCGCCGCTGCGGTGCGCGTCCCCGCACCCGCCCGACGAGCCGCCCGAGCGCACGCAATGGAGATCACGTAATGCCCGACGCAGATCAGCCCACTCTCGAACCCAACATCGAGCCCATCGAGATCCAGGAGGAGATGGAACGCTCCTTCCTCGACTACTCGATGTCGGTCATCGTCTCGCGGGCCCTCCCGGATGTGCGGGACGGGCTGAAGCCGGTGCACCGCCGGATCCTCTTCGGCATGTACGACCGCGGGCAGCGCCCCGACCGCCCGTACTCCAAGTGCGCGCAGACCGTCGGCCACGTGATGGGCAACTTCCACCCCCACGGTGACTCCTCGATCTACATGGCGCTCGCCCGGATGGCGCAGGACTTCTCGCTGCGGTACCCACTGGTCGACGGCCACGGGAACTTCGGCTCACCCGACCCGAACGACCTGCCCGCGGCCATGCGGTACACCGAGGCCCGGCTCGCGCCGCTGGCGATGCAGATGCTCGCCGGCATCGACGAGGACACCGTCGACTTCGGTGAGACCTACGACGGCAAGACGCGTGAGCCGGCGGTGCTCCCGGCGCGGTTCCCCAACCTGCTCGTCAACGGCAGCGGCGGGATCGCGGTCGGGATGGCCACCAACATCCCGCCCCACAACCTGCGCGAGGTCATCGACGCCACGGTGCACCTCATCGACAACCCCGAGTCCACGCCCGACGAGCTCATGCAGTTCGTCACCGGCCCCGACTTCCCGACCGGTGCCCAGATCCTCGGCCGCTCGGGGATCCTCGACACCTACCGCACCGGCCGGGGCTCGATCCGGATGCGTGCGGTCGCCGAGATCGAAGAGACGAAGCGCGGCGTGCAGATCGTGGTGAGCGAGACGCCGTACCAGACCTCGGTCGAGACCATCGGCGCCAAGATCGCCGACCTCGTGCAGGAGCGGCGGATCGAGGGCATCCGCGACGTGCGCAACGAGTCCTCGCGCGCCGGGATCCGCCTGGTCGTGGAGCTCAAGCGCGACGCCAACGCCCAGGTCGTGCTGAACCAGCTCTACAAGCACACGCCGATGCAGACGAGCTTCGGCGTGATCATGCTCGCCCTGGTCGACGGCACGCCGAAGATCCTCAACCTCGCCGAGGTCCTGACGCACTACGTCGCGCACCAGGTCGAGGTGGTCACCCGCCGCACCGAGTTCCGGCTGCGCAAGGCCCGTGACCGGGCCCACATCATCGAGGGCCTGATCCGCGCCCTCGACATGATCGACGCGGTGATCGCCCTCATCCGGGGCTCGGCCGACACCGACGCCGCCCGCCAGGGCCTCATGGCGGAGCCGTTCTCGTTCAGCGAGATCCAGGCGAGCCACATCCTCGACATGCCGCTCCGCCGGCTGGCCCAGCTCGAGCAGCAGAAGCTGCGCGAGGAGTACGCGGAGCTGGCCGAAACGATCGCCGAGCTCGAGTCGATCCTGGCCGACCCGGTGAAGCTGCGGGGCGTCATCAAGACCGAGATGGGCGAGATCCGCGAGAAGTTCGGCGACGAGCGTCGCACCGAGATCACCTTCGACTCCGGCGACCTCGACGTGCTCGACCTCATCGAGGACGAAGAGGTCGTGCTCGTCCTGTCACACGGCGGCTACATCAAGACCGTCGCCGCCGACGCGTTCCGCAAGCAGGGCCGCGGCGGGCGCGGCGTGGCCGGCGCCAAGCTCAAGGACGAGGACTACGTCACCCACCTGCTGAACACCACCGCGCACTCGTACCTGCTGTTCTTCTCGACCCGGGGCCGGGTCTACCGGCTGCGGGCCCACGAGATCCCGATGAAGGAACGCACGGCGCGCGGCACCGCGATCGTCAACCTGCTGCCCCTGCAGCCGGGCGAGAAGATCCAGGCGATCATCGATACCCGCACCTACGAGGACGGCGCGTACCTGTTCTTCGCCACCCGCAAGGGCGTGGTCAAGCGCACGAAGATGTCGGAGTACGACTCGTCGCTGCGCAGCGGGCTGATCGCGATCAACCTCCGCCCCGACGACGAGCTCGTGAAGGTCGTGCAGACCAACGGCGAGGCCGACATCTTCATGGTGTCGAAGAACGGCATGACCATCCGCTTCGCGGAGAGCGACGTCCGATCGATGGGCCGGGCCACCGCGGGCGTCCGGGGCATGAAGCTCAAGAACGACGACGACGCGGTGGTCTCCACCGACGTCGCCCGGGACGATTCGGTCATGTTGTTCGTCAGCTCGAGCGGACACGGGAAGCGGACCAAGCTCGAACGGTTCAACCGGCAGGGCCGCGGCGGCCAGGGCGTTCGCGGGATGCGGGTCACCCCCTCCCGGGGCGAGGTGGTCGCCGCGTTCATGGTCGGGCCCGACGACGAGATCCTCGTGTTCTCATCTGCCGGCAATATCATCCGCATGGGCGTCCGTGAGATCTCCTCGCAGGGGCGTGACGCGACGGGAGTGCGGGTAGCACGCGTCGCGGAAGGCGAGCAGGTGGTGGCGGTGGCCCCGGTGCTCGACACCGACGGAGAGGACTCTTAGGACTCCCATGAATTCCCAATCGTTCGGGAGCCGATGAGCAGCGTCGTCGAGGCCGACGGCCGGGCCAAGAAGCGGCCCAGCCGCGCCGCGGTCAAGGTCGCGCCCCGGGCCGACCGCCGGTACCGCCAGACGATCCAGCGCATCGACCTCTGGTCGGTGCTCAAGGTGTCGTTGTGCTTCTACCTCTCCACGATGATCGTGCTCGTCGTGGCGGGAGCGGTCTTGTGGCTGGTTGCCGACTCGCTCGGCGTCATCCACAACGTCGAGGACTTCATGAACCAGCTGCTGAGCTCGAAGGACTTCAAGTTCCTCTCGGCCCAGATCCTGCAGGGCGGCATCCTCATCGGCCTCGTCGTGGTCGCGCTGCTCGTCATCCTCACCGTCGTGGCCGCCGCGTTCTACAACCTGTTCGCCGAGCTTCTCGGTGGCGTCGAGATCGTGATCCGCGAGGAAGACACCGGGCCACCCATCTGACGGGACCACGCGGTCCGGCACCTTCGTGGCCGCTCGGCGGGGACTGGTAATCTCGCTCGCTCCGCGGGGCTATAGCTCAGTCGGTTAGAGCGCATCCCTGATAAGGATGAGGTCGGTGGTTCGATTCCACCTAGCCCCACTCGGTTCGTCCGCCCGGTTGGGTCGCGGACGGGTGTCGATACACTCCCGCGGATGAAGGCATTCCGGCGTGGGTTGGTAGTCGCGTTCATCGCGCTGCTCGCCGGTGCCATCGTCCGGCTCCGCGGCAAGGGGACGGTGCAGCCCACAAGCGGTGGTTGGCGCGAGCTCGAGGGCCCCGACTTCCGATGAACGTCCGCCCCGAAACCCAAGGGCCCACGGTCCTCCTGGCTGGCGTGGGCGCGGTCGGAGCGCGCGCGGCGCGCCAGCTCGTCGACACCGACGGCATCGGACGGGTCGTGCTCGCGGAGCGCCGCCCGGATCAGCGCCGGACGGCCCTCGACTCCCTCGGGGAGCGGGCGGTCGCTCTCGACGATCCGTACGGTGACTGGCCCGACGACATCGCGATCGTGGTGAGCGCGCTGCCCGCGAGCGGCGACGGTCGTCTGGCCCGCGTGGCGATCGAGCGGGGCGTGCCGTTCGTCAGCGGCACCGAGGACGCCGACACCATCGACGAGCTCCTGGCACTCCAACCGATCGCGCGCGCGTCCGGAGTGTCGGTCGTGATCGGGTGCGGTCTCGCTCCGGGGCTCTCGGACGTGCTCGCCCGGCACGCGGCCTCGGCCCTCGAGGACGTCGACGAGGTGCACATCGCCCGGGTCGGCACGTCCGGTCCTGCGTCGGTCGCGACCATGAAGCGGGCCTTGCGGGAGCGACCCCGGGAGTGGCGCGACGGTAGTTGGCACGAAGGTCGTCGCCGACCGACCCGCGAGCTGGTCTGGTTCCCGGAGCCGGTGGGCGGGCGCGACTGCGACGCGGTGGCGAGCGGCATCGCGCTGCTCCAACGGCAGTTCCCGGATGCGCAGCGCCTGACGATCCGGTACGGAGAAGGCGAGGACTCGCCGGGGTGGCGGCGCGCCGGTGACGCGGCTGCCTGGGGCGCGGCGCGGGTGGAGGTGTGGGGCCGTCGCGGAAGGGCCCGCGACTCCATCGTCTACGGCGTGGTCGAACGGACCGCGGTCGCCACCGGCACGATGCTCGCGGTGGTTGCGGGCTCGATGCTCGGCGCGCTGGATCTCGGGCGTCCCGCGGGCCCGGGTGTCTTCGCGGCGTCGGAGTTCCTCGAACCGGTGCCGCTGCTCACCGAGTTGTCGCGCCGTGGAGTCAAGGCCGCCACCTTCGAGGGTGTCGGCGGGGAATCACCGGCCACATCCCCGCGCGGATGACCCCGCCGGCGGATCACGTCGACCCGGCCGATCGCGCCGCAAGCAGGAGCGCGCGGGGCATCGAGCAGCAGGTCCTGGCCGAGATGGCCGAGGAGGAGCGGGACCGGAACCTCGATCTCCCCTTCGCGTTCGTGGAGCTGCTCTGGAGCGGTGCCGTGATCACCGTGCGGGTGACGGGACACGCGTTTGAAGGCGCGGTCGTGCACGCCGGTGAGGATCTCGTGACCCTGGACACCGCGGCGGGGTCGGTCGACGTGCACACCGGATCGGTCCTGTCGGTCCTGGTCCTCGAGCCGGGCGCGGGGCCGGCCCGGGCGCGTGAGCAGATGGATCCCCGCCGGTTCGTCGCCCGGCTCCGGGAGATCTGCGACGAGGGCCACGCGGGCACGAGCATCGGCGCGGAGCACGGCGCCCGTGAGCTGCGGGGTCGGATCCTGCGGGTCCACGCCGATCACGTCGTCTTCGTGACCGACGACGGTT
Organism: Actinomycetes bacterium; assembly: GCA_025463865.1. GTDB lineage: Bacteria > Actinomycetota > Acidimicrobiia > IMCC26256 > Chersky-534 > Chersky-534. The sequence continues at coordinate 58,227 of JAODBH010000083.1, forward strand.
CGCAGTGGTTGCTGCCGCTGCGCGCCATCGCGTACGTCCGCCGCGGGACTCCGGGGCCGGCCGCCCCGAAGCGTTGACGGCGAGGGACCGGCCGAGCGCTACGCGCTGACGGATTCGCTGACGAGGCTGACCGCCGGCGAGGTCTTCGGCATCGAGTGCTCGATGAACGACGCGATGTCGTCCTTGAGGAAGCGGTAGCCGCGCACGCCCGGGATCTGCATCGCGGGGAGCCGACCGTCCTTCGCCATGAGCTGGATCATGCGGGGACTGAGTCGAAGCCAGGCCGCAACTTCCGACGGCTTGAGGATCGCCGGGTAGTCGGCCGGGTCGAACGGTGTGGGGGAAGTCACGGAGGTCAAGGTAACACGTCCCGACTATTCGCGAATGCTACGAACCAGACGAACCCTGGACGGGTCGTCGGCGCGCCCGGCGGGCATGAGAAGCATCGGCCCCGCTCCCGGTTTTCTTGAGCGCGCCCGGCGCGTGCGACGCTCTCATGCGTACCCACCCCCCATTGCCCAGCGTTCTGACCGATTCGCTCAGGTTCGAGGGCTTATGGCCCGAGATCAAGGACGAGCGAACCGGAAGAGCCGACGTGCCGAGAGCCGACGAGGACGAAGCCCGACCCGTAGCGGTTGGCCTGCTGCCGAGCAGCCTCCCGTGGCGGCCGCGGCTGCAGGAGCACCTGCGCGCTGCCGGCGCGCCGCTCGCGGCCAGGTTCCTCCGGGACCGTCACGACACCGCAGGGTTCCGCTTCGACGTCGTGGTGGTCGACGACGTCGATCTGCTCCTGTCCACAGGCTGGATCGCCCGGCTCGGCGCGCAGGGTACCGGGATCATCTCGATGTACGACCCGGAGGAGCAGCCCGGCGGTGACGGGCGCTTCGTCGTGGGGCCCGGTGTGGACGTCGCGCTTCCGGCCGGGATCGGAGGCGCGGCGTTGGTCGCGGCGATCATCGCGTTGGCGGGGAGGATCAGCCCCGAGGGGAGCTCACGAGCGCAGTTGTGGTCAGAAGAGCTTGAGCGATGCCGTGTGGCCACCGCGGAGCTCGTCGAGGTCGAACTCGACGCAGGCGATGCCGCGGCTCTCGGCGTAGACGCGGGCCTGGGGCTTGATGCGCGTCGCGGCGAACATTCCCCGCGTCGGCGCGAACCGTGAGTCGAGGTCGAGCCGTTCCTGGTACCGGATCAGCTGCTCGACGCCGGCGATCTCACCGACCCGCTTGATCTCGACGACCACGGCGTTGCCGTCACCGTCGCGACACAGGAGATCGACCGGCCCGATGTCGGTGGGGAACTCGCGGCGGATCAGTACGAAGTCGTGTTGCAGGGCCTCGACGCGCGCTGCGATCAGCTCCTGGAGCTCCGCCTCGACGCCGTCCTTCTCGAGCCCGGGGTCGGCGCCGAGGTCGGCGGAGGTATCGCTGATCACCTCGTGGATGTCGATCCGGATCGTCTCCCCCTTGGGATTCGTGACGACGATCTCGGTCGGCGTCTCCCGGAACACGCAGGGCGGGTTCATCCAGTTGAGCGGCTTGTAGGCCTTCGAATCCGAATGGATCGCCAGTGAGCCGTCGGCCTTGATCAGGACGAGGCGCGGCGCGGGGGCCAACCGGGCACCCAGGCGGCCTTCGTAGATGACCGAGCAGTTCACGACGAGCATGCGCACGAGACGACGTTGTAGCACTCCGTTGCCCCACGCCCGCTGAGCCCGGTACCGTCCGGTGCTCGGAGGCCGAGCAGGAGTGTCGGGCCGTGCGCGACACCACACGGCCACCGCGGGGGCCGAAGCCGATCCGGGCCGCGCTGGCCGAGTTCCTGCGGGCCGAGAGCGCGAGCGGCGTGGTCCTGCTCATCGCCACCGTGGCCGCGCTGACGTGGGCGAACGTCGCGACGTCGGGTTACCACGATTTGTGGAGCCACCGACTCACGCTGCCGTTCACCGATTCGAGCGAGACGCTCCAGGGCTGGGTCAACGACGCGCTGATGGTGGTCTTCTTCTTCGTCGTGGGTCTGGAGATCAAGCGCGAGCTGGTGGTGGGCGAGCTGCGCGACCGCCGGGCCGCGATGCTCCCGGTCGTCGCGGCAGTGGGCGGGATGGTCGTGCCCGCCGCGCTCTTCCTCGCGGTCAACGCCGGAAGCCACACGCTCGAGCGGGGCTGGGCGATCCCGGTCGCGACGGACATCGCCTTCGTCGTCGGCGTGCTCGCGCTGTTGGGTCCGCGCGTGCCGTCGGGCCTCAAGCTCTTTCTGCTCACCCTCGCGATCGCCGACGACATCGGGGGCATCGTCATCATCGCGGTGGTCTACAGCCACCGGGTCGAACTGGCCTGGATCGGGCTCGCCCTCGTCGCGGTCGGGACGGTCGTCCTGATCCGGAAGGCAGGTGTCTCCACGCCGTGGGCGTACCTGTTGCCGGCCGCCGTCCTGTGGTTCGCCACCTACGAGTCGGGGGTGCACCCGACGATCGCGGGTGTGGTGCTCGGGCTGCTGACCCCGGCGGTGCCGGTGAAGGGCCGAGCCGTGCTCGAGGACCTCGAGCACCGACTGCACCCCTGGAGCTCGTTCGTGGTGGTTCCGCTCTTCGCGCTCGCGAACGCGGGGGTCGTGTTGTCGGGTGGCGCGATCGGTGACGCCGGTTCCAGCACTCTGGCGTGGGGAGTGGTCGCAGGTCTGGTGCTCGGCAAGCCCATCGGCATCGGGGTCGCGACGTGGCTCGCCGTGCGGACCGGCGTGGGACGGCTACCGGCCGGCGTGCGCGCGATCCACATCGTGGGCGGCGGGATCCTCGGCGGGATCGGGTTCACCATCGCCCTGTTCATCGCCGAGCTCAGCTACTCGGGTCGGGCCAAGGTGGACGTGGCGAAGATCGGCGTCCTCGCCGCTTCGCTGGCCGCGGCGGTGATCGGGAGCGCCGTGCTGCTGATAGGGGCCCGAGTCGGTCCGACCCCGACGGCCGACTGACGCGCCGGAGCCAGGGCCGACAACCGAGCGCGCCCTACGCTCGGGCGATGACGGCTCACGACACTCCCGCTCCCCGAATCGATCTCCGCCGCGCGCTCCCGGAGGCGTACCGGGCAGTGGCTGCGCTGGGCCGGAGTGCCGAAGA
>JAODBH010000105.1 GCA_025463865.1 Actinomycetes bacterium
GACGCGATGGTGGGGATGTGCGACGCGGTCGACGTGGCCGAGACGCTCGAAACACCGATGCTGGCGGCCAAGCCGCTGATCATGGTCGTGGTCCCGAAGGAAGGTCCGGCTGAGATCGCCGGGATCCCCCTCGCCGACGCGATCGTCGAGCAGTTGAGGACGAACGCGAGCATCGAGCCGGTGTTGGTCGACGAGCATGGTGTGCCGGTGACTGTCGGGACGCGTACGTCGGGGCTGTCACCGAAGATCATGCGGGCGGTGTTGTTGCGGGACGGTCATTGCCGGTGTGGGAACTGCGACGTCCGGTACGGCCTCCATGTCCATCACCTGCGGCCCAAGAGCTGGGGTGGCAGCGATGATCCGTCGAACCTGGCGGTGGTCTGCGTGCCGGCGGGTCACCACCCGATGCTGATCCCACACGGACCGTGGGCGCTCGTCGGCAACCCCAACCTGCCCGACGGGTTACGCCTCGTGCACCTCGACAACCTCACACCCGAAGAGGCCGAACAACTCGGGCTCCCACCACCTCGTGCCGGCCCGGGTGCCAGATGATCACGACATCGTTCGGCGCCGCGACGTCCGAGCCGCGCGCGCGGTTGCGGTCGTCAGCGCAAGGCCTCGGCGAGGTAGTCGATGGCGTGGGTGAGGGTGGCGACGTCGTCGGGGTCGATCGCGGGGAACATCGCGATGCGCAACTGGTTGCGTCCGAGCTTGCGGTACGGCTCGGTGTCGACGACGCCGTTCGCCCGCAGCGCCTTGGCGATCGCGCTGGCGTCGACCTCGTCGACGAAGTCGATGGTGCCGCTCACGTGGCTGCGCTCCGACGGTTTGGCCACGAAGGGTTGCGCGAACGTGCTCGCCTCGGCCCAGCCGTAGAGGATCTCGGCCGAACGGTCGCAGCGCGCGGTCGTGAACTCGAGCCCGCCCTGTTCGAGCATCCAGCGCACGCTGTGCTCGAGGAGGAAGAGGGACGCGAGCGCCGGCGTGTTGTACGTCTGGTCGAGACGCGAGTTCTCCAGCGCGATGGGCAGGCTGAGCGACGGCGGTACCCAGCGTTCGCCCGCGCCGAGGCGTTCGATGCGCTCGATGGCGGCGGGAGAGCACAGCGCCAGCCACAGGCCGCCGTCACCGGCGAAGCACTTCTGGGGCGCGAAGTAGTAGACGTCGAAGTGGGTGGGTTCGACCGGGAGGCCGCCCGCGCCGGACGTGGCGTCGACCAGGACCAGGCCGTCGTCGCCGGGGCGATGGACGTCGGTCATCACGCCGGTCGACGTCTCGTTGTGCGGATACGCATACGTGTCGACGGTGGCATCCGCCACCAGCTCCGGATGGGTACCCGGCTCCGACTTCAGCACGACGGGGTCGTCGAGGAAGGGTGCGGCGGCGGTGACCGCGGCAAACTTCGACGAGAACTCGCCGAACACCAGATGCTCGGCGCGGTGTTCGACGAGACCGAACGCTGCGGCGTCCCAGAAGGCGGTGCTGCCGCCGTTGCCGAGCAGGACCTCGTAGCCGTCGGGCAACGAGAACAGGTCGGCGAGGCCGGCGCGGATGCTCCCGACGACCGAACGCACCGCCGGTTGGCGGTGGCTGGTGCCGAGGAAGGTGGCGCCGGCGTCCGCCAGTGCACGCGTCGCCTCGGGGCGGACCTTCGACGGGCCGGAGCCGAAGCGACCGTCGCCCGGGATGAGCTCGGGCGGAAGCGAGACGGTGGTGGGATCGGCGGCCATAGGCCGAGATTACCGGCGGGCTCCCAATTCCGAGAGGAGGAAAACCTCGCTCTCGATGAGCTTGTGCCAGTCGCCCAGATGGAGGCTCTCGTCTTCACCGTGGATGCGGCTCCCGGGATCGGCGGGCCCGAGCAGGAGCGCGGGGATGCCGCCGAATGCCTCCGCGAAGGGGCCGACGAACGGGATGGTGCCGCCCACGCCCATGCACACGGGATCGGTCCCGAACCCGGCGCGCAGCGCGCGGGTCGCGGCGTCGAACGCCCAACCGGTCGGGTCGCAGTGCCACGCCGGGACCGCGTCGAGCGGCGTGACCGTGAGCTCGAGCCCGAGCGGCACCCGGCGCTCGAAGTGACCGCGCAGCGCCTGGTTGAGCCGAGCCGGGTCCTGGCCGCGTCCCACGCGCACGCTGACCCGGGCCGCGGCCTCGGCGACGATCTGGTTCGACGAGCCCTCGATGGGATGACCGTCGATGCCGATCACGGTGACCGCGGGTCGCAGCCAGAGCCGCTCGAAGATCGAGACCGCAGGATCACCGGCGAACTCGACGCCCGGCCGCAGGCCCCAGGCCCGACGGAGGCCGGACTCGTTCTGCGGGAGCGCGGCGAGCCGGGCCCGTTCGGCCTCACCGGGCGGCAGGTAGTCCGACCAGCAGTCGTCGAAGGCGGCATCGCCGTGCTCGTCGACCAGGGTCGCCAGCATCTGCGCGAGCGCGAGGACCGGATCGGGGACCGCACCGCCGGCCATCCCGCTGTGCACCGGCCCGTCGAGGGCGCGGACGCGCACGTCGACACCCGCCAGGCCGCGCAACGAGTAGGTGAGCCCGGGCACGCCGACGGACCAGTTGCCGGCGTCGGCGAGGAGCAGCACGTCCGACCGGAGGGCGTCGGCATGGGTGGCGAGGAAGCCGGCGAGGCCGGGCGAACCGATCTCCTCCTCGCCTTCGACGAGCACCTTCACGTTGCACGGCAGCTCGCCGGCCGTCCGCAACCACGCCCGAACCGCGGCGAGGTGCGCGACCACACCGGCCTTGTCGTCCGCGGTGCCGCGCCCGAAGAGTCGGCCGTTCGCCTCGCGCGGTTCGAACGGGTCC
>JAODBH010000106.1 GCA_025463865.1 Actinomycetes bacterium
CTCTTCATCGCCCACGATCTCGCCGTCGTGAAGAACGCAAGCGACCGCATTGCGGTGATGTATCTCGGCAAGCTCTGCGAGATCGCACCGTCGGATGCGCTGTACGAGTCGCCGCAGCATCCGTACACGCAGGCGCTGCTCAGCGCGATTCCGATCCCCGACCCGGCGGTGGCCGATGACCCGATGCGAATTGCGGGTGATCTCCCGTCGCCGATGGACCCTCCGAGTGGGTGCCGCTTCCGCACGCGTTGCCCGCGGGCGCAGGAACGGTGCGCGATCGAGGAACCACTGATGCGGGAAGTGGCGCCCGAGCAGTTCGTTGCCTGCCACTTCGCTGGACCTGCCGACCCGACGTGAGCGAACCGCCCTCGGCAGGTCGCGTGTGAGCGCGCCGATGCGCGGCGTTCGGGTGCTCGAGGTCGCGCATTGGGTCTTCGCCCCGGCGGCTACGGCGATCCTTGCGGACTGGGGCGCGGATGTCGTCAAGGTGGAGCACCCGCTGCACGGCGATCCGCAGCGCGGCCTCGTCACCCTCGGGATCGGTTCCGCCGAGGCCGGCTTCAATCACATGTTCGATCAGGAGAATCGCGGCAAGCGGAGCATCGGGGTAGACCTCTCCTCATCCTCCGGTCGAGAGCTTCTCTATCGTCTCGTCGAGCAATCGGACGTCTTCGTCACCAACTTCCTGCCGTCCGCTCGTGCGAAGCTCGGCCTCGAGGTCGACGACGTCCGGGCGCACAACGCCGACATCGTCTATGTGCGTGCCCATGGCCAAGGCCAGCGGGGGCCCGAACGCGACCGTGGTGGATTCGACACCGCGACCTTCTGGTCACGCGGTGGCATCGCCGCGAAGATGACCACCCCGGGAGCGGTCCCGGTCGCCCAACGCCCGGGTTTCGGGGACCACGTCTCCGCGCTCGCTTTGGCCGGCGCGGTCGCAGCTGCGCTGTTCTCACGCGCCAACGGTGGCCCTCCTTCGACGGTGGATGTGTCGCTGCTGAGCTGCGCCCTCTGGGCGATCGCGCCGGATGTCGTCGTGGCAGGAGCGGTGCCCGGCGGCTTTCCGTATACGCCACGCGAGGCACAGATGAACCCGCTCACGAACGCGTACAGGACCGCTGACGGTCGGTGGTTGAAGCTGCACCTCCTTCAGTCGGATCGATATTGGCCCGAGTTGTGCCGATACATCGACCGGCCCGACCTCGCTCAGGACTCCCGGTTCTCGAGCGCGCAGAAGCGGGCGGAAAACCTCACGGCGATCATGGCGGAGCTGGACGCGACCTTCGCGTCGAAGACCCTCGAAGAGTGGTCCTCCACGCTCGCGACGATGGTCGGAGTCTGGGCTCCGGTCCAAACCCCTTCGGAGCTCTACGACGACGTTCAGGTGTCGGCGAACGGCTACATCCAGGCCGTGGACTACGGGGACAGGAGCCACCACCTGGTCGCGAGTCCGGCGCAGTTCGACGAGGAGCCGGTCGAGTTGCGTCGCGCTCCGGACGTCGGCGAGCAGACCGACGAGGTGCTCCTCGAGCTCGGGCTGACGTGGGACGAGATCCTCGAGCTCAAGATCGCCCAGGTCGTTACCTGACGTCTCAACCACCCCGGGCCCGGCTGTACAGATAGAGCATGATTTGCATATGCTGCACCGACCAGTCGTTCGGCGGCTTGTTTGGGGGGAAGAAGTGGAGCGTTTTCCGGTCGTCGAGGCGGGTGCCTCGTGACCCCCGGAGCGTCCCAGAACGAGGCGACCAGCCGCGCTCCGAGCGCGCGCATCGAGCCACTGCCGGATGAGGACGCCGACGACGAGCAGCGCGAACTACTGGTGACGGCGCCCATGGCGCAGCGGGCGCCGAACTTCTTCCGGGTGCTCGTCCGGAGCCCGTCGGCCTACCGCGGACTCGTCGCTGGCTACGGTCGCAACGATGCAGTACCGAGCCGTGACTACGAGCTGATGGCGCTCCGAACGGCATGGCGATGCCAGTGCGAGTACATCTTCGCCCAGCATTCGAAGAAGTCGACCGGGTTGGGCGTCGTCTCGGATCACGAGGTCGACGCCGTCGTGACGGGGCCAGGGGCGCCCGAGTGGGCTCCGTGGGAGGCGAACCTGCTGCGCGCCGTCGACGAGCTCCACGACGAGGCATGTATCACCGACGCCACCTGGGCGATCCTGGCGGAGCGCTACGACGAGCGACAGCTCGTCGAGGTCCCCATGATCGTCGGCGGATATCACAACCTCGCGTTTGCGATGAACTCGTACGGCGTGCAACTCGAGCCCGGCGCGCAAGGATTTCCGGCGGTCTGAAGGGATCAACGATGTCTGAAGCTCACCTCGTCAAGCGCATCGGCTATGTCGGCATCGGTGTTGCCGACGTCGATCGCGCGACCGACTTCTACGAACGCGTCGGTCAACTGAGTCTGTCCGAACGAACGCCCGAAGGCGCCTTCCTCACCGGCGGAGTCGAGCATCATTGGCTGCGTCTCTACAAGTCGCAGGCGCCAGGCGACTTTCGTGTCGGATACGAAGCGGTGGACGCGGCCGCGCTCGAGGAGATCGCCGCGCGGCTCGATGCCCGCGGCATCGCGTACGAGGAGGGAGGCGACCTCTCCGTGGACCGGATCGACCGGTCGATCCGCTTCCGCAACCCGGACGGGGTCGAGCTCGAGATCTTCACGCAGATGATGGAGCTGCCGACGCCACCTCGCCAAACCACCGTCAAGATGCTGAAGCTGCTCCATGCCGTCTGGTCGACGCAGGACGTGGTCGCCGGTTACCAGTTCCACGCGGACGTACTCGGATTCCGGGACTCAGATTGGCTCGAGCGCAGGGTGGTCTTCCTACGCTGCGCCGACGGTTACCACCACTCCGCCGGTTTGGCCGCGACTCCGGGTCCAGCGGCGCTGCAGCACTTCTGCATCTTGGTCGACACGATCGACGACGTGATGCGCGCCCGCAACAACGCACTGGACCAAGGGGCGGAACTTCTGCAGGATCTCCTCCGCCACGCCGCCTCCGGTTCGATCGGCGTCTATGTGAAAGACCCCGATCTCAACTTCAGCGTCGAGTTCTGCACTTCCCACCCGCAGATCGAGGACGAGGGCTATCGCGCGCGCATCCTGCCGAAGAGCGCGGTGACCAGCGACCTCTGGCAGGAGAAGCCACCAGCAGCGGCGATGGCGCCGTCGCTTCCGCTCCTCGCACCGGCGCTGGAGGCTGCTCCCGCCCCAAGGAAGCGGGCCTGACCGGGAGCCTGTTCAACCCGTGAACGCCCCCGCGATGCGGGCGGCCGGGGCGCGTTCCACGATCCGTCGAGCGTCGGAGAGTGCGCAGGTGCCCTCGAGCTGCAGCACCGTGTCGGCGTCGAAGAGGGCGGTTCCGTGCGGCGAGCTGGAGCAACTCCGCAGTCGCAGACCGAGCCCTACGAGGCCCGCGATGATGTCGCCGAGATCTCCGCGCTGCGAGAAGAGCCCGGCGATGATCAGATGATCGATGGTCGAATCCACCTCCTCGGCGCGACCCATGACCCACCACGCGGCCCGGGCGCCGCCGTCGATGTCCTCCGCCAGCGTCACAAGTCCTGCGTCGATCGCGATGCTCGCGGTACCCACAAGCGCAAGGGTTCCGTCTCCGGCCACGACCTCGCGAGCGGCCTCGAAGGAGCTCTTTGGATGCCGGACGCGTTCCGCGTCCGGCAGGTGGGCCTCGAGGTAGGGGATGCACTGTGCGAGCGAGCCGTGTCCGAGGACCCGTCGCACGTCCTGCATCCGCGTCCCAGCTCGCACCAGGAGCCGGCACTCGTACGGCACGATGGCCTCGGCGACGACGTACACGAGCGGCGAGCGGTCGAACCGCAGGCGCGTGTGCAGCTCCGAGGCGAACCCGGTGCGCTGCGTGTGCGCTCCGAGCACCACATAGTCGGCATCTCCGTCGTCGAGGCTCGTCCAGACCGCGTCGACGGTGGGGCGGTACTCCACAGTTCCCGCGAACCGTGGAAAGCGCCTTTGGATGTTCGTTGTCGCCTGTGCGGCGAAGGTTCCGGGGCCGCCCAGGGTCACGAGTTTGGTGGACGACATGACTGCAGATCGTAGTTCGATGCACATCGGCGCAGTTGCCCGGCGCGAGCCCGATCGTCCCGCGGTGATCATGGGGACGTCCGGCGAGACGGTCACGTTTGGCGCCCTCGACCGCGAGTCGTCGCGTCTGGCGCGACTGTTCCGGGAGCGCGACTTGGAAGCCGAGAGTCGCCTGGCCATCCTCATCGGCAACGAGCCGTCGTTCCACACCGTCTGCTGGGCCGCGCAGCGCAGCGGGCTCGTCTGGACACCGCTGAACACGCACCTCACGAGTCGCGAGCTGTCACAGATCCTGAACGACAGCGGTGCGACGATGCTCATCGCCAGCGAGCGCTTCGCCGGCGTCGCCGAGGAGTTGCTCGCAATGGAGCTTCCGCAGCTCCGACATCGCCTGATGATCGGGTCGGTGATCGACGGCTGGGAGTCCGTCGAAGGAGCCCTCGCCGCGAGTACCGGCTCCGACGATCTGCAGGAACTCGAGGGCGTGTCGCTCCTCTACTCCTCGGGAACGACCGGGCAACCGAAGGGGATCTACCGCCGGCCCTCCCTCGTCCCGATGGGAACGGCGGCGTATCCGGTCGCGGATCTCCTCACTCGGGTCGGCCTCCGGGACGGCGATGTCTACCTCTCGGCGGCGCCGCTCTACCACGCGGCTCCGCTCAATTGGTCGATGTCAGCCCAGCGCCTCGGGGCCGCGGTCGTCGTCATGGAGCGGTTCGACGCCGGGTGGGCGTTGGAGCTGATCGAACGACATCGAGTCGACGTCGCACAGTTCGTGCCGACGATGCTGATTCGGATGTTCAGGCTCCATGAGCAAGGGGCGACGACCGCCGATGTCTCGAGTCTCCGTGCTGTTGTGCATGCCGGTGGACCCTGTCCGCCGGACGTCAAGCGTCGCGTGATCGGTTGGCTGGGTCCGATCGTCTACGAGTACTACGGAGCCACCGAGGGCATCGGTACGACGTTCCTCGACAGCTCCGAGTGGCTGGCACACCCGGGATCGGTCGGACGGGCGGTGCGCGGGATCGTGCACGTGCTGGGTGACGACGGCACCGAGCTCGGCCCGGCAGCCACGGGAACCGTCTGGTTCGAAGGCAACAGCGACTTCGAGTACCTCAATGACCCGGAGAAGACCGCGGGCGGTAGGAACGCGAGTGGCTACGTCACCGTCGGCGACATCGGACATCTGGACGACGACGGATACCTCTACCTGACGGATCGCGCCGCGCACACCATCATCCGCGGTGGCGTCAACATCTACCCCCGTGAAATCGAGGACGTGCTGTTGTCCCACCCGAAGGTCGCCGATGCCGCGGTGATCGGTGTCGCGGACGCGGAGCTCGGGGAGCGAGTCGCCGCCGTCGTCGAGCCCGCGGTGTGGGAGTCGGCGGGACCGGCCTTGGAGGACGAATTGATGGCGCATTGCCTCCGCCAGCTTGCGAGGTTCAAAGTGCCGGAGTGCTTCACATTCGAGCGGAGTCTTCCGCGCCTCGAGAC
>JAODBH010000136.1 GCA_025463865.1 Actinomycetes bacterium
GCGGCCGAGCTGGCCGAGGCCGGCCTGTCGGTCGTGGTGCTCGAAGAAGGGGACCATCACCCGACCGAGTCGTTCACGTCGTCGACCACCGCAGCCTTGCGCTCGTTGTACCGCGAAGCCGGCGCGACGACCACGATCGGACGCGCTCCGATCGGCTACTCCGAGGGGCGATGCGTCGGCGGTGGCACCGTCGTGAACGGGGGCATGGCGTTCCGCGCCTCCGAGCGCGTCCTGGAAGGGTGGGCCGCCGCCACCGGTGACCGGGCGTTGTCGGGGGGTCGCCTCGACGACGTCTACGCACGGGTCGAGCGGTTCTTGTCCGTGCGGCCGCCCGACCCCGGTTCGGTGGGACGCGACCAGGAACTGCTCCGCCGCGGCGCGCAGCGGTTGGGTTGGCGGGTCATCGACGACCAGCGCAACCACGTGCACTGCGGCGGCTGCAACGTGTGCACGTGGGGCTGCCCGACGGGGGCGAAGCAGTCCACACTCGTGTCGTATCTCCCGAGAGCCATGACCTTCGGAGCGATCGTCTGGTCCGGGTGCCGGGTCGACCGGGTGCTGATGGAGGGCAAGCGAGCCGTCGGGGTGCAGGGTCGCGTCGTCAACGCCGACGCCGGCGGACAGCGTCGTTCGTTCGAGGTGCGCGCGCGGCGGACCGTGTTGTGCGCCGGGGCGCTGCAGACGCCCGCCCTTCTGCAACGGTCCGGCGTCCGGTCGCCGTCGCGCCAGATCGGCCGCAACCTGGCGGTTCACCCCGGGGCCGGAGTGGTGGCCGTGTTCGACGAACCCGTCGACGGGTGGAAAGGCGCCCACCAGTCGCTGCAGGTACGCGAGTTCGAAGACGAGGGCGCGGTGCTGGCCGCGGTCAACCTGCCGCCGTCGCTGGTGGCTCGATCCTTGCCGTTCGACGGGGAGCAACTGGCCGAGACCATGGCTGCCTACAACCACATGGTGACGGCCGGCGTGCTCGTCGAGGACACCGGCACCGGCCGCGTGCGGGCGATGGGAACGGAGGGTGTCGTTGCCACCTATCGCGTCGACGACCGTGACGCCGATCGTGTGAGCCGTTCGATCCTCTCACTGGCTGAGGCGCTCCTGACCGCCGGGGCGCACACGGTGCACCTGCCCTTCGCGGGCCGCGCGCCGATCCACACCGGCGACGACCTCCGCCGCGCGCGGGCCATCCCGGTGGCGGCCACCGACATCGCGCTGTCGACCGTGCACCTCATGGGCACGACACGGATCGGCACCGACCCCCTCTGGGCGGTGTGCGATCCGTACGGCGCGGTCTACGACACGGTCGGCCTGTCGGTGGCCGACGCCGGCCTCTTCCCGGCGCCGGTCGGAGTGAACCCCATGCTCACGATCATGGCGCTCGCCACGCGGGCCGCAGGAAGGATCATCGACACGTGGTGAACACACGCGATCGCACCCGACCGTCAGCCGACTACCTCGCGCTGGTCAGGACGCCCCGGGCGGGATTGGCCGCCGTCATGCGCCGAGGCGACACGCCGGACATCAACGCCCTGACCGGCTGGGAGTGGCGGGGGACGAACATGCCGGCCACCTCGCGACTGCTGGGTCTGCGCCGGTTCATCAAGGGCTTCGCCCCTACCGAGGGCGAACGGATCGAGGGCTACAACGTGTCGGTGTCGGGCGCTGACCTCTCGTCTCCATGGAAGGAAAGGCGGCAGCGGGACGGCCGCCGCGAATGGGCCGAGTTCACCGTGACGCCCATCGATCCTGCTGCCACGGACAACCGGTACCTGCACGCGCTGCTGCTCGACTACGGCGCGGTGGCGGCGCCCGAGCCGGGGATCGCCGGGCGTCTGCGGGACTACCTCGTACGCGTGGTCCCGGGCTCCGACGAGCTCTTGCTCGCCCACGCATTCGCCGCATTCGGGCAGGTCCGAGTACCCATCGGCTGGTTCGTGCTCGAACGCCTCGCACCCGTTGGTTGCGCCTGACTCGCCGACCCGCGACCTCGGCTGCGTGTTCATCGAACCTGAGAGAGGTTTCCCCGGTGTCGGAGAGGGGCAAGCCGGTGCGCATCGTCTAGGCGGAGGAGCGTCCACCGTGATCGGCTTTGTGCTCTACCTCTTGCTACTCGGTTTGGTAGCCGGATTCCTTGCTCGCCTGCTTGTTCCCGGCCGAGACCCGATGAGCATCGGCGGGACGATCGTGCTCGGCGTCGTCGGCTCCTTCATCGGGGGCTTCCTCGGCTGGGCGCTCTTCGGCAAGGACCTCTCGCAGGGCGCGTTGCAGCCGTCGGGGATCATCGGCTCGGTCATCGGCGCGGTCATTGCCCTCTTGGCGTACCGGGCAGTGACCCGCCGCCGCGCCGCAAGTAGGGGCTTCAACAGTTGGTGAGCATCCTCCGAACGGGGAGTCGGGTGCGGAGGGCTCATCGGCGATGATCGTTTGGACCAGCGGTGGGGGCCGCGGCCGGCGCAGAGGGGGCGTTGGGTGTCTGACCATGGTGTTGGTCTCCCTCCTCGCCTCGATCTTGCTCACCATCCTGCTCAATCTCATGGTGCGCTGAGCGACCTCATCGCGCCCAGACCAATATGCGGAGGGATGATGCGTTGGTTCCGGAGAATCAGCCTGGCGGCCGTCGTCGGCAGCGGTCTCTATCGGGTGTGGAAGCGGCACCAGGCCAAGACGCGCACCACATAGCCCCCGGCGAGGCATGATTCGTCGCCTGCCACACCGGCAGCGCACCGGTTCGAGGGGGATCGTCGCGTATGGCGACCGATGCGTCGGGTTCAGCGCCGCACGGGCACGGATTGATCTTCGTGAATCCTGCGGCCGGTGACGACGACGGTGGCGTCGACGATCTCCGCGAAGCGTTCCCCGGTCACCGGGTACGGGAATGCGAGCCGGCGGACTTGGCGAACGAGGTGTCGCGGGCGAAGGACGGGGATCTACTTTTCGTCGGGGTGGCGGGAGGCGACGGCACGTTTCGCTGCGTCGCCCAGGAGATGGTCGGCGGTGACGTGCCGCTCCTCGCCGTTCCGGCCGGTACGCGGAACCACTTCGCGCGACAGCTCGAGCTCGTCGACTTCGCTGCCGCGGTCCGCGCGGCCGACGGCCCGA
>JAODBH010000151.1 GCA_025463865.1 Actinomycetes bacterium
GGACGCGGGCGGTGGTGTGGTCGGCGCAGCCGTCGTCGGTGCTGCCGTCGTCGCGGCCGGTGTCGTCACCGGCAGAGTCGTCGCCGAAGGCGCGGTCGAGGTCGTCGTCGAAGATGTCGAACGGGTCGTGGCGCGGGCGATCGCCGGGCTTCTCGGCGAGGATTTCGCCGAGACCACGACCACTCCGATGACGAGAACCGCGCCGAGGACCGCCCCGCCCACGCCGAGGCTCCGGAGCAGCCGACGGCGTTGCGGTGTCCTGACCGTGTGCCGATCTGCGGGGAAGTCTTCAGGGCTCGTCACGACCCCGCGAGCCTAGAAGCTCTCGGCTCGGGGTTTTCCGTTACTGCGGGGTCGCGTAGTTCTCTGCGGTCTTGGTCTCGAACTCGTAGCCGACGAACGGCTCGTCGCCGATGACCCAGGCGTCGTGGCCGGGCTCGATCAGGTAGGCGTCGCCGGGGACCAGGTCCGCCTCGAAGCCGTCATCGCCGATCACGTGGAGCTGTCCGGAGGCGACCGCGCCGACGTGACGCGCCTGACACGTCGTCGTCCCGACGACCGGCTTGATGTGGCTCGACCACCGCCAACCGGGTTGCATCGTGAAGCGGCCGGCCTTCACCGCCCCGAGATCGACGATCTCCACGCGGGTCTTCTCGGGGGTACGAGCGTCGTCGGGGTTGTCGAAGTTCTTGTGGGCGATGCTGGCCAGAGCGGCCTCCTTGGTTGTCGCGACCACCCGTACCCAAACCGGTCGGCGTGCGAACGGGCGTGTGGCACCGGTGTGCGATGCGCCTTACGCAGGCTGCAGGCGTGCCATCAACCCGTCGTAGCGCTGGTGGCGGTAGGGCCAGACCCAGTCGGCGGGAACGGTGCCGACGATCTTGCCGGTCTGGGTCTGGTGGTTCTCGGTGTAGGTCATGCTGACGATGCTGCGCACCGGGAGGTCGACCACGGGATCGAACGGCGACTCGCGCAGGATCACCTCGCCCTCGATGCGCTGCCGGATGCGGTCCTCTTGCGTGCGGCGCACGTGCACGAGCGACGGATCGCCGTCGAAGCGGCCACCCTCCGGATCGAGCAGGAACTTGTAATAGAAGGCGAACCGCTCGTTGAGCGCCTCGGGCTCCAGCTGCTCGGCCACCTTGCCCCGCACCTCGACGATGTCGACGCCCTTGCGGCTCATCACCGCCCGGAGGTTCTGGCCGTCGTTCTCCACCGACGCGGTGCCGATCTTCTTGGGCTCGCCGAAGGTGTCGCGGCCCCCGAGCACCGCGGCTTCGGTGCTCATGATCATCAGCAGGTCGTAACAGCCGTCGACGTCCCCATGACGGCACTTCACCGAGAACGTGCCCGCGCTCAACGGCGAGCCGTCGGGCATGTCGACCTGCGCGAAGTTGAGCCGCACGTGGGGCTCGGTCGGCTCCAGCGGACGGGGGAGCACCGCGGCGATGATCGCCGGGTCGGTCTCGTAGTAGACGACCAGGTTCTTGGACCACATCTTCGGGCCGTCGGGATCGGCGGTGGTCTCGGGCTCGTCGTCGGCGGCGGCGTAACGGTTCATGCTGGGGTTCCCTTCGTCATCGAGGCGGCCGCGGCCATCGCGCCCACGTCGTCCTCGTCGGTGAGCCACATGCGCCCGGCCTCCCGGAGCGCTTCCCACTTGGATCCGAGATCGCCCGACTGGCCGAGATCCGCGGGCGTCGGCGCAATGCGATCCGCGACGCGCTGCAGCTTGTCCAGGTCGAAGCCGTAGAAGTCCACCTGGTTGAGCCCCAGGATCTGCGCGGTCTCGTCGACCGGGATGTCGTGGAACCGGTCCTTCAGGAAGTCGCGCGTGTACGGCCAGGTTCCTTCGGGATGCGGGAAGTCGTTGCCCCACATGATGTTGCCGACGCCGATCTCGTAACGGCGGGCGAGCTCGCGGCGACGGGTGTTCGAGGAACCGATCTTCACGTTGCGGTCGAAGTACTCGCTCGGCAGCATCGTGAGCGTGCCCTTGGTGTCGACCATCTTGCGCATGCCGTGCTCGCGCATCGACATCATGTCGAGCCGCCACAGCATGTCGGGCACCCAGAAGCTCCCGGCCTCCGTCACCGCCATCTTCAGCTGCGGGAACCGCTCGAACACGCCGGTCATCAACATGAACCACAGCGGACGTGCGGTGAAGAAGATCGTCTCGTACCCGTAGACGCTCATCCACCCGCGCACCTCGCCGTAGTCCTCGTGCGGCGCGGGACCGGAGTGGCAGTGCACCGGCAGGCCGAGCTCCTGGCACACGGCCCACACCGGGTCGTACCGGTAGCTCGTGTACGACTCGTACTCGCCCCATCGGGGCGGGATGATGATCCCGCCCCGGAGGCCGTCGGCGTGCGCGCGGCGGATCTCGGCGATCGCGCCCTCGAGGTCGCCGAGGATCGGCGCGACGATCAGCCCGGCCCGGCGGTCGGGACTGTCCTGACAGAGCTCCGCGGCCCAGCGGTTGTAGGCCTGCGCGCCGGCCAACAGGTGCTCCGCGTCGCGCGTCGCCACCGGGATGAAGCCGGCCCCGAACGGCGCGCCCATCGAGCCGGTGACCGCGTCGGGGCCCGGGAACACGACCTCCGCGCACACGCCGTCGTCGTCGAGCGCCTCGTCGCGCGTCTTCGCGTCCCAGCCGCCGCGCAGGCCGATCTCGTGGAGGCTGTTGCCGTCCTCGTCCTCGCCGAACCACTCGTCCTGGAACTCGCGATCGCCCACGAAGCGCGCCGGTTCGGCCTGACGCTCGTCGATGAGCCGCTGCCGCTCGGCCAGCTCCTCGTCGAACGCGTCACGGAAGCGCGGCTCGAGGAAGTCGCGGTACACGGGCGAGTTGGGGCCTGCATGGCAGTCGCCGGAGACGACGACGTAGTGCTGCTCGTACTCGTTCTGCTGCAGTTCGGTCATTCGAACGCGCTCCCTGTGCTCACGGTGGGCAGCTCGCCGCGGCCGATGCGCTCGGCCCGCTGCTCCAGCAGGGCACCGCTCGCCTCGGTGTCGAGGCTGATGACGAACCGGCCGTCGCGGATGCCGTCGAGGACGGAACGGCCGAGCGCCACGAGGTCGCCGACGGGCACGCCGTCGTTCTGCATCTTCTCCTTGAAGGCCAGGTAGTCCCACTGCTCGTCGACGTGCGGACGCTCCCGGCTCAGCTCGGCCGGACGGTTGCGCCCGCTGTTCCACAGCCGGGTCTCGAGGATGCCGTTGCCGCCCGGGTAGAAGAGCGCGGCCCGCAGCTTCGTGTCCTCGTTGGCGAGCGCGAGAGCGAGGGCTTCGGTGAACGCGGTCACGCCGGCCTTCGACGCGGCGTAGATCCCGAGATCGGCAAGCGGTTGGAAGCCGCCGTTGCTCGACGACGTGTTGACGATCCAGCCCTCCTCGCCACCCGCGATCATGCGGGGCACGAACGACGTCACGCAGTGGCCGACGCCGAACAGGTTGACGCCGATGCACCACTTCCAGTCGTTCGGCGTCCAGTTCCACGGCTTGGCGATGCCACCGCCACCCACGCCTGCGTTGTTGAACAACAGGTGGCAGGCGCCGTGCCGGTCGTAGACCTCCTGCGCGCAAGCCTCGACCGAGTCGGGTTGCGACACGTCGGTGACCACGCCCGACACGTCGCCGGCGTCGGCCAACCGGGCCACGGTCTCGTCGAGGGTCTCCCGCTCGACGTCGGCGATGACGACCTTGGCGCCCTCGCCCAGGAGCGCCTCGACGAGTCCCTCGCCGATGCCGCTCGCACCGCCGGTGACGACGGCCACCTTCCCGGTGAAGTCCTTCACCGGGGGGCCACGCGATCGGCTCTGGTGCTTCCCACGCCCATGACTTCCCCCCACGGCGTCGAACTGCAGGTCACGATGCGCACTTTCGTACGTACCGAACGTGGGCAATCATGGCATCCCGGGCTGGTTGATCAAAGGGGGCATCGTGGACCGATACACCGTCATCTCCGCCGATTGTCACGGCGGCGCCGACCTCCGTGACTACCGGCCGTACCTCGAGAGCCGGTGGCACGACGAGTTCGACCGGTGGGCCGACGCCTACGTGAATCCCTACGGCGACCTCAAGAAGGCCGACGCCGATCGCAACTGGAACAGCGAGCGCCGCGCCCGCGACCTCGAGGACGAGGGCATCGTCGCCGAGGTGATCTACCCCAACACGGTGCCGCCCTTCTTCCCGCGCGGTGGTCTCACTTCGCTGGCGCCGTCGGCCGACGAGTTCGAGCAACGGCTCGCGGGTCTGCGCGCCCACAACCGCTGGCTCGCCGACTTCTGCGCCGAGCTGCCCGGCCGACGCGCGGGCGTCGGCCAGATCCTGCTGAACGACGTCGACGAAGCGGTGCAGGACGTCCACTTCATCGCGGACAACGGGCTCACCGGTGGAGTGCTGCTTCCCGGCATGCCGCCCGACTGCGGCCTCGCGCCGCTGCACGCGCCCGTGTACGACCCGGTGTGGGCCGCGTGCGAGGAGCGGGGCGTGATCCTCGCCGCGCACGGGGGCAGCGCGTCACCCGACTACGGCGAGTACCCCGCGTCGCTCTCGATCTGGCTCATGGAGACGACGTGGTTCTCCCACCGCCCACTGTGGGCCCTCATCCTCTCGGGGGTGTTCGACCGCTTCCCGCGTCTGCGCCTGGTGCTCGCGGAGCAGGGGAGCGCCTGGATCCGCGGCGCGCTCGACACGATGGACATGTTCTCGGCCCAGATCGCGAGGGGCGGCATCGGCGAGCTGCTGTTCCTCGACCCGCTCGTCCTGCAGCGCACGCCGAGCGAGTACTGGCAGGACAACTGCGCGGTCGCCGCCAGCTTCATGCACCGCGACGACGCCGAGCGGCGCGACCTCATCGGCGTCGATCACGTCATGTGGGGCGCCGACTACCCACACCGCGAGGGCACGTCGCCGTTCTCGAGGGAAGGCATCCGCAAGACGTACGCGGGCATGGACCCGGTCGAGGTGCAGGCCATGCTCGGAGGCAACGCGGCCCGGATCTACGGCTTCGACCTCGACGCGCTGGCGCCACTCGCGGCGGAGCACGGCCCCCTCGTCAGCGAGGTGATGGGAGGCCTCGACGCGGTCCCGGCCGGCGCGACCAGCCTCGCCTTCCGCGAGCACATGACCATGAACGTCTGACCCGCCCAGATCCGCCGAAGAACTGGGGCGGGTCAGCCCGTGCGTTCAGATGGTGGCGCCGGCCAGGCGGGCGTCGTAGTCGTCGGCGAGGGCGAGGAGCGCGGCGGAGCCGTCGCCGGTGTAGCAGGAGCCGTGCATGACCGCGAGGGTCGACGGCCCGAGCTCGGCCAGGGCGCGAACGGTCGTGCCCGTCTGCGGTGTGAGGCAGCTGGCCCGGAAGACGTCCTCGGCCATGCCGGCGGCGGCGAGGATGTCGTCGTCGGTGGTGGCGGGCCCGGGACCGAACTGGGTGAACAGGTCGCCGCAGAAGAGCGTGCCCGTCGTCTCGTCGTGCAGCACGCGCGCTTCCCAGCAATGCGGGACGTGCGGCGTGTCGATGTGGCGCACGCGGTGTGAGCCGAGCTCGAGGATCTGACCGTCGGCGAGCGGAACCGGCTCGCGGTTGGCGAGGTCGTTGAACGACACCATGCATCCCATCGCACCGTGGGCGACCTGCGCGTTCGGTGCGGCGGCGAGGAACTCGTTCATCGAGCCGCACTCGTCGGACTCGAGGTGGCCGAACGTGATCCAGCGCAGCGTGTCGACCGGGAGCACGGTGCTGATCGCCTCGGACACCAGCGGGAACATCGCCCGCGGGCCGGTGTGGAAGAGCAGCGGCTCCTCGTCGTCGATCAGGTACTGGTTGAAGGTGAAGCCGGTGGGGCCGATGTCGGGAACGAGGGTCGACAGCCGGTAGATGCCGCTGGCGATCTCGTCGATGTTGGTCTCCATCGTTGAGCTCCTTCGTCGATCGGTTGGCTAGAGCGGAAGTGGGTGTTCGAGGACGCCGGTACCGGCAAGGCGCCCCGACAGGGTGCGGGTGAGCTCGACCGCGTCGATCTCGACGTGCTCACCGCCGTCGCCGGAGCCCGATTGGTAGTGGCCGCCGGCCGGACCGTCGAGCTCGAGGGTGAACGGCTTCCCGTGCGTGGTCGCCCACTCGGCGACGATGTCGGCGATGATCCGGCCGTCGTGCTCGGGGGTCAGCTCCATCGGGATCCCTGTGGCGCAACAGATGTCGACCCGGTGCATCCACACGTCGCGAGTGAAGCCCATGTCGCTGAGATAAGCGAGGGGCTTGCGGCCGACGGGCTCCGGGAGGTTGAGCACGGGGAGCGAACGCACCACCTTCGGCATCTTGGTCCGGGCCTTGGTGGCCTTCGGTGCGATCGCCGCATAGGCGGCGGCGATGCCGTCGTTCGCGAGGTCGGCATGCTTGGCGATCTGGTACTCGTTGGCTCCGTCCCACCAGTAGGGGCTCTCGACCGTCGCCTTGAGCTTCGAGCCCTTGCGCATCTGCCGGACCTGCTCGGGCAGCGACGCGTTCGCCTCGGCCGCACCGAGGAGGTGGAGCGCGATGTCGCGCACGGTCCACCGGTCGCAGTCGGTGGGGAGGGCCCAGGTCTCCCCGTCGAGCTTCTGGAGCAGCGCGAGGGTCCGGTCGAACTCGGTTGCGGTGATGCGCATCGCCTCGTCGTGGCCGATGCGGGGGATGGTCGTGACGTCGGTGGTCATGGTCATCATCCGGTGCGTCCCTTCTTCGAGGTTCGGGTCGTGCGCTTCGGATCGGATGGAAAGGTCGCCACGAACATGCCGGTCGCGGCGTCGATCAAGGAGGTGAACCGGCCGGCGTCGAAGCTGGCTTCGGGCTGGTTGGCCAGCTGCTGGGAGACGACGCCGGCCTGCACGACGGACAGCAACGCGATGCCGTCATCGCTGGCTGCGGCCCGTCCGAGCTCGCCGTTGGACACGGCCGTGCGTACCGCGCCCCGGAACCGTTCGACCATCTCCACGCTGGGAGCCATGGCTGCTTCCGACGGCTCGAAGCCGGGCACCGGTCGCCAGAACAGCAGCTGCGCGAGGACCTGGTTCGCGTGAGCCCAACGCGTGCTGGCCTCCATCGCCGCGTACACCGCGGCAAGGCCGGGCTCGGCCGCTTCGATGGCCGCGCGGATGACTTCGAGGTGCTCCGCCTGCCCGCGCAGGAACAGCGCGTCGTACACCGCGATCCGGGACGGGAAGTACTTGTACAGCGAAGGCGGCTGTACCCCGAGCTTCCGCGCGATGT